>DFZE01000203.1 GCA_002382065.1 Desulfobacteraceae bacterium UBA4064 | reverse complement strand
CATCCCTTTCCATGCCGGATTGTGCGCCAGGCGGCCGATCAGGACATTGCTGAGCAAAGACAGTCGGCCCACCAGATTGAACTGCTGGAAGATGATTCCGATATCCCGTCTCAGGATGCGGTAACTGGGGGTGCGCCGGTGACCCAGTTGGGTCGCTTCGCCAAACAGCTTGATGTATTGACTGGATTGATTCATGACATCAAGACCGGCGATCAGGCGGATGAGTGTCGATTTGCCCGACCCGGACGCACCGATCAATCCGACCATTTCTCCGGCAGATACTTTGAGATCGATGTTTTTTAACACGGAGACATTACCGAAAGATTTGTTCAACCCCTTGATATCGATGGTCAGGCTGCTCATAGGCTTCTTTCTCTCTGATTTGAAGGCCGGATTGAAAAAATGATCATGAAACATGTCGGCTGGTCATTTCCAAAAATGACAATGGCATGACAACCGGAAATGGGCTGGAACGGATTTTTCTGATGGGTGGGATTTTATTCCGAAATTGTTAGGTGGGTGTTAACGATTAATGTTGTTTCTGTTAAAATATCGCTTTCAGGATAAAAATTGGGGGTGCGTTATCGGTCGGGGATGGCCAAAAAAAAACTATCCCCTCCCTGCTGTAATAAATTAACGTACGCTCGGAATGAACTCCCGGCGCCCACATAACGCATCCTTAGCTTTCTGAAACTCATATTATGAGGGCGAAGGAATTGCGTCGTGTGTCTGACCACAGAATTTGTAAATCAAGCCGGATACCGCCGCAGTGAAAGGCGCAACAGTGATGAGTCCAAAACTGCCAACCATGATGTTCAGCACCTCGGCTGCCACAAAGGGAGCATTCAGGATATTTGCGACAGGCAGGCCTTTGGCGATGAAAAGTACAAACATGGTCACATGGCTGCATGAATAGGCCAAAAGCAGTGTCGTCGTCATGGTTCCGATGACTGCCCGACCAACGCGCAGGCCAGAATGAATGTGCTCCAGAAGGCCTATGCGCGGATGTTTCAGTTTGATTTCATCCATGCTGGCTGCGATGTCCATTGCCACATCCATGACAGCGCCGGAAGATGCGATGAACACGCTGGCAATGAATATTTCCGTCAATTTCAGATTGTAATATCCCGAATACAAAAGCGTCTCGGCAAAAGGCCGTACCGCGCCATGGAGATAAAACACACGGGAAAACCAGACTGCAAGAGTGCAGGTCACCAAAACGCCCAGCATGGAGCCAATGAACGCTGATATTCCGCGACGATTCATGCCTCCAACCGAGAACGTGATGACTGCGGTGAGCAGGGCAACAATTACCAGGCCGGTTGACACCGGCGGATAGTTTTTCAGCAACAATGGGAAGAAGAGTTTCCATAACACCATGGCGGTGAATACAAAAGACAGCATGGCTTTCACACCTGTCGTACCTGCAGTAATCAACAGCAGCAAACCGAACAAACATATCAAAATGAGCTGAAATTGCAGCCGATAGTATCCCCGGGCCATTCCATGGCGGGGTTTGCCATCAACGATATCATATTCCACCAGAATCACTTTGCCGGTCTCATAAAACTCGTCCAGTTCCATTTTTCCGGTCAGCATGTTGGTGATGGACATTACATGGCCCTTGTGAGGACCGTTCAGCAAACGAACGGTCAGAAACTGGTTTTCAGTTTTGACGATCAAATTCACGCGCACCTGACTGTTGTCGACGGCAATGATCAGCCCGCGGCAGTGCAGACCTCCTGCAGGCCGGGGAATTTTAGATATGTCGACAAACCAAAGTCCCACACAGAT
The DNA here is from genome assembly GCA_002382065.1 of Desulfobacteraceae bacterium UBA4064. Classification (GTDB taxonomy): domain Bacteria; phylum Desulfobacterota; class Desulfobacteria; order Desulfobacterales; family Desulfatirhabdiaceae; genus UBA4064. The sequence continues at coordinate 57,009 of DFZE01000203.1, read as the reverse complement.
CAGAGCTATAACCAACGAGAAAAGCCATTCACGCCATATCGATGTCATGTTCATCTCCTGAAACAAAAGATAAAAAAGCAGCGCCGGGCAATCATCGGCGCTGCTTTGCGATTGTTGTGGATTCTTTGAAGAAAAATTTTCAAATACTTCAAAGAAAAATTGATTATTCACGTGGATGCAAAATTGAATCTGACCTGTATCGGGTTTGAAACGACGATGCCGGCCGGTCTATTTTACGATGGGAAGAGACTGGGATATCCCCATAATCTTGGCGATCCGTTTGGCAATGTCAGTATTATCGTAAAATCCGGCAAAACGCACCGCTTCACATCCCTGTGCATAAACCGGAACCGGTACTCCGGTATGGGAATAGGATGTCCAGCCGATACTGGTCCGTTCATTGAGGATATGGGTGATCGTTACAATGATCGGCTCGTAGCTTCCATACAGAAATTTGTTCTCATCCTCATTGTTGTCGTTGGCGCCGGACATGGAGCTGTCATAGGCATCTTCGAGCTTTTCTTTCTGGAAGGCATTCAGTTTGCTCCAGTCAAGACCGAACACATCGTTCATCAGGGCGATCATATCTGCGTTGGAGGCCAGGTTGTCCGTCTTTGTCCATTCATATCCATCCTTGTTGGCTTCTTTATGTTCCGCCCACTGGTTTTGTGCAAAATATGTGAAGCTGTTTTTCTGATTCAGCAATTCTTCATAGTAGGCTTTGTATCCGGTGGTAGCATGGCCGACACTCATTCCGCCCGTCTCATGGTCACCGGTGACAATGATCAGGGTTTCCCGGTAATTTTTTTCATAAAAATTCAGAGCAGCACCTACGGCGGCATCAAAGTCAAGCATATCGCCAATCGTTGCCATTGCGTCATTGGCATGACAGGCCCAGTCAATTTTTCCACCTTCCACCATCAGGAAAAAGCCATTCCCATCTTCAATCCCGCTGAGATTGGCAATCGCTACTTCGGTCATCTCCGCCAGCGAAAGATTGGTGGCTGGTCGATCGATGGCATACGGCATGGCTGAAGCATCCTGCAGCCAGGGGTTGACGCACAACACCTTGCTCACGGGTGAATTTTTAAGGGCCAGAATCGATTCCCTGTTGTTCAGACCGGTGTATCCGTTCGCAAGGAGCAAACTCCAGACATCATTTGAACTGTCACCATCTTTTTTGGGACCCGTAGGGGAAACCAGACCGCCGCCACCAAAGAATTCATAGCCGCTCTCCGCCATCTGCGTGGCGATATTGTTCATATAATCCCTGCTGGGAACACTGGCATAGTATGCGGCGGGTGTTGCATGATCAAGGGATACGCTGCTGATAATACCGACTTTCATGCCTTTTTCATGGGCCAATTGAGCCACGCTTTTATAACCGTAGGTTTTTGTGGAATCCATGTCGATAGTGCCGCTCATTGTCTTGATGCCGCAGGCAAATGCAGTTGCCGATGAGGCCGAGTCGGTCATCAGCGCATAGGAATCGAAAGTGGTCTGCATCCCTTGAACCGGCATTTTGCTCATGTTGAGACGGTTTTCAGTTTTCAACAAATCCTCGGCATTCATTGCGGAGCCACCATTGATTGTGGTCAGATACGCTTCGGTGGATTGAATCTGCGAATTCGCCATCCCATCCCCGAGAAAGAAAAAAATATATTTCGGCTGTTTGGCACAGGCAATCGTTGCCATACATACCAGTGCAAGAGTTATGGACAAAATAATGATCGGTGTTTTTCGTTTCATCTTTTCTTTTTTCCTTTCATGTGATCTCGATGATTGTTATCTATGGTCCTTTCATCACGGGCAACATTCCCATTCAAATGGAATTACCTTTTTACATGTCTCCAGTAATTCACCTCCTTTTTTGTCGATGTTACGGACAGCACAGGTTATTGAGCAGTTACATGAAATTTCACTCCAGCTTTATTTTGCCTGTCAATTGTTCACGAATTGTGATGCTTTGATTAGATTATTGTTAATTTCGGGTGAGACCGAACAGGCCGAATGGTGGTTATCCGGATGTTGAACATGGCCTGTTTTCCGCGGGATGGATCAAGAACAGCGGATTTTCTGTTCCAATGCCTGAAACGACAAAGAAATGTCCGCTGTGCGATACTGTTCGCGAATCATGTAAACACGAACCTTCCGGAGCGAGTTTTCCGAAATACAGGAAAAATACAGACAGGTACCGCTGGTGATCATGGATTTTCCATTCGTCCCGATCCGGTGAATCCTCCTGATTCAACTGGGGGATATCGGGGTTGTGATTCTGACATTTCCCGCACTCCAAGTGCTTCGGCATCAGTATCCGGATGCCCGGATCATATTCTGTGTTCGGGAAAAAGCCGCAGAGAGCGCTCTTGACCTGTCATGGAGAGATGGGGTAATGGCCGTTCAAAAAGCCGGAAAGTCTGCTGCTGCTGAAATGGGCTATCAGTCGAACTGGTTCGCCCGTATTCGCTGGCGATTGCATCGGTCAGTGAATTTTACAACCGTTGCCGCTCTTCAGTCAGACGACTGTTTTCGAAGATCAGATGCTCATTTTACTGGGAGAGTTTCTGGTAAAAGACGGTTTGTTTTTTCTGCGGAGAAGTGGATACGGGAAGAAAAGCAAAAACAGGGTCGTTTTCTTTAGTTGATCGAAAAGAAGGCGGATGTCGCCATCTTGAATGTTTCGGAAAACCGGGCGGCTGGGCCATCGCGGAAAATAAAGTTCAATAGGCGAACGAATCATTCCCCAAAAAGAAAGGAACGAGAAATGAAAATAAATGAAGTCAGCATCAAAGGCAAAATGGACAAGGATGCCATAGCCAACCTTTATTCCGACATGGTGACCAGTTTCCAGGATGGAAAACTCGTGGTTCAAAAAAAAAACTTCGTTCGTTACCCTCAATCCTGCCGGACAGATCGTGGTTGAAATTGAGGCCGTCAAAAAAAGAAAAGCAGAAAATTGAAATCGGGCTGAGCTGGAAGGAAGAAATTTTTGGGGAAAAACTCGAGGCGGAGATCAATGTTTCCTGCGAGAAGCCCTGCCTGGATGCGTTGCCGGAAGAAGAATCCTTTCCGAAAGAAAAAAAACCAAAAGAGATCCGATTCTCTTTCGACTGATTTGATACCGGGGTCGATGGAGCAGGTTCACAAAACCGGGTCGATCCATTCAACCAGGTTCCATTCATTCATGTTGCTGATTGTCACCCGGTCATGGCCGAATACACAATTTCACGTCCATAGGCCGGAAGGATATATTTCGCTATTCATTCAATCCCGGGCGAAAATTGTGGAAGCACCCCGAGGTCTGCGGCGATTCATGGTTCAACCGTTTTTCACGTCGTCACCACATCATTTCTTGCCCATGAAACGTTTCACCAATTTCGTGTTCGCGTCCCGCAGATCGACCATCAACAAGCCATCCACCACACCGGAAAAATCCCTGTCCACCGAAAAGCCCAGCAATTTTCCGTTCAGCTTCAAGTAGTGTTTCAACAATACCGGTACACCCTTTCCATCCTTTTCAATTTCGGAAATCACGAAGGAAATGTCTTCGATATCCTGAAACGCATTCCGGATCGATTCGGACTCCAGAAAGCGGATGCGGGACGTACGGAAGGGGCGACGCGGAGTCACATACGGGGAAAGACGGGTGTTCATCCGGGTTTGCGTCAGGAAACGCACCAGCAGATTCTTCGATACGCTCTGGTAGTCATGACTGATGCTGACCGGCCCATAAAGGATTTGATAATGTGGGTTTCTGTTGATGAATTCACCGATGCCGCGCCAGATCAGGATCAGCGTGTTGAATTTTTTTTGATATTCACAGCGGATGAACGATCGACCGAATTCGATAGCATCGGTAAGATCGTGGTAAAACTCTGGATGAAACCGGAACAGTGTGCTGGTGTAAAGCCCCTTGCCGCCGTATTGGCGAACAATCCGGTCAACCAGGCCCAGCCGATAGGCCCCCACCACTTCGGACGATTCATTGTTCCACAGGAAGAGATGCAGATAGTACCGGTCGAAGTGATCCAGATCCACGGAACGCCCGGTTCCTTCACACGCCTGCCGAAATGTCTTTTCCCGAAGTCGTCCGATCTCTTTCAGCAGATTCGGGATTTGGCCGCTTTGTGCGATATGCACAGAAAAATTCCCCTGTCGGATCAACAGTTGGCCCGCAGGAAGCGCATTCAGCTCCCGCTCCAGCATTTCACCCGGTACGGGAGGCATGATTGGTTCCATTCTGCTTTTCCGGATCGGGGATATTGTGAAACCCCTGAATGATGACGGTTTGCCGCGAGAACGCAGTTGCAGGACTTCCGTATTGATTCTCAAATAGTCGATGATGGAGGAATCCCCGGTATGCCGTTGCAGGTGAGACCAGGGAATGGGCCTGCCGATATGTATGGTGAATGTTCGGCTGGTCTTGTTCGCAAGCTCGCGGGGAAGGAGCATGGTTCGCAAGCCGGGTGAAACCATTCCGGCCATTGAAAAGAGGACACTGTTTTGTCCGGGAAAATAGACCGGCACGGCTGTGGCCCGGGTGAACCGAATCAGAGATGCGACATGGGGACTCCAGTCGGAATCCGACACCAGGCCCTTACTCGAATCCCATGTGGCGACCTCACCCGCCGGAAAGACAACCAGAGCACCTCCGTGTTTTACCCAGGACAGGGATTGTTTCAACCCCTGCAAACTGTCCCGTGTCTGTCGGTTATCGAACGGATTCACCGAGAAAATCCAGTCTCCCAGACCTGCGATCTCTTTCAGCAGGTAGTTCCCCATGATTCGAACATCGGGGCGAACCCGCAACATCATTGCCCCCATGATGATCCCTTCAATCCCGCCGAAGGGGTGATTGGCCACAACCATAAGCGGTCCTTCATCCGGAATCCGATCCAGGTCGGCCCGGTCACAGGTATACCGGATATTCAGGACATCCAGCATCGTTTCGAACAGATTTTGATTAAAAACTCCCGAAAACAGCTTTTGATGCAGGCATTCATGATGATAATTGATACGATCGATGGAGAGAAATCGTTCCACAGGACCTTGAAGCATTCCGAAAAGATTTCTGTTGATGGGACGGTGGATTACCCGGGATAAGTCAATCAGCTTTGACATGAATTCCCCTTTCGAAAGAATTATTTTTAGGTCTCACCCGTATTTTATTCAGCCTATCCCGGAAAAATTTAAATCATATTAATTTTTTCGTTAGACAGGCTCCTTACAGCCTTTTAAAAATGGCGCGCCCTATAGACCTGGTTATCGCTTTAACTGCGTGAAAATCAGGCCATGTGTGCAGGCAAAATGAACCCTGAGTACTGTCAAAAGATCACATCAGTGTTCCCTGCCAGCGTTACAAAACCACAAATGTTACAAAAAAATTGTCACCCCAAATTTCAAGGCCTTGATCGTGATCCGATTCGAATACGTACCGGTTTCCCGTTCCGTGATAGACCCATCTGGTTCATCTCTTCTATCAGGGTATTCATAATTTCAGCTTTAGCTTTTCATCTGTTTTGCTGACCATATCCCCCTCCCAACCTCCCCCCGCTGGGGGAGGAGCCGGTGTTTCCCTCTCCCAGCGGGGGAGGGTCGGGGTGGGGGTCAAAAAGCACATCCTGAATCCCGTCAAAAGCGGAAATTTAATTTCTGAAAAACAATACCCTATCCAATCCTATGCTTTTCTTTGTCTTTATCCTGTATCGTGTTTCGAACATCAGTTCCCTTAATCTCGCTCCAGTACATCCCGCACTTTGACAGTCAACTCGTCCTTTGAGAACAGTTTCTGGATGAAGTTGACGCCTTCATCCAGGATGCCGTGGTGGGCAATGACGTTCGCGGTGTTGCCGGACATGAACAGGCACTTGAGATGGGGATAAAGGATGAATCAGGTGGGTGGCTGTGCAACCCATGCCGCTATGCCAGAGACAAAAGAATCGGGATCAGCTTTTTTTCATCGATGATCGATGCATCATCCGGATGAACCAGGTCCATGCCCAGAATTTGAATACTTTTCCGGGCCAGGGTTTCAGTTTCCGGAGCTGTTGGATAATCCCTGTGAGACCGGTCAATCAGGATATGGGTCAAGACATGGTGGGCGGGTGACTGGTCGGTACAGTCTTTCAGGAGATATCTGATGAGGATATGAATCTGTTCCATGATGGAATATCCCAACAGCTCGGGATCATTTCCCATGTTGGGGATAAAGATTTTGGGGCAGGGGTTCTGCCTGACCGCCCGGCCGACGCCCCGGGGCAAAACGTTCACCAGAATGCTGGAAAAAAAACTGCCCATCGGAAAACAGATCACATCCGCATCCAGAATCAGCGCCGTTATTTTTTCACGGATGGCGACATCCACCGGATCGAATTGATTCAGGCTCGATGTCAGATATATTTCTTCAATTCGGTCTGCGGGATTCGGGCAATCCTTTCCGGTGATCCGGTGCTGCCCCAGAACCATTTCTCCGGTCTTCAGTTTGGCCGCCATATGAACCGGCGTGTTGACAACCGGTCGCACCGTCCCCCGTACCTGAACCAGGCTGGAGTAAATGTAAATGACCGGATCGAGATGTCTGTCATAACTGAAATATCCGCCGGCAAGAACCAGATTTCCGATACTGGCTCCCCGGAGATCAAAGGATTCCGGCATGTTCTGGTAAAAAAAATTCAGATGATGCCGGATGATTTTTCTCATGGGATGGGAAATGCCGTGGATCAACGCATGATTGCCGCTGATAATGGCTTCCAGTGTGTCGCGCAGTTCGACGGGGTTTGCCTGCTGGGGCAGCCGATGGGCAAACAGGGTGTAAACTTCGGGATTGCCCTGAAACGTCTGGTCTGCCAGGGCCATGAGGCGGTTTCGGATGTCCCCCACTGCCGGCATGTCAAAGGCGGTTCTCAATGTGGCGGAACTGCCACCCGAATCAAACGGGGTAATGATATGGATGGAATTGTGGGTGTAATGAATCAGGTCCTGAGAGAGTTTTCTCAGTGCGCTTCCGCCGCTGAAAAACAGGATTTTGGGGCCCAGTTCCGGACATTTTTTAAACAGGGCCATTCTGGCCCGGTCCGGGATTTTTACTGATTTTTGAATGTTCAGGTGCATACAGGGTATTTCAAATGTGATCTTTCAAATTCTGCCAATCAGGTATTTGGCCGCAGCCTCAAAATCCACACCGCCCGAGATTTCAAACACCGGACGCTTCTTCAGCATATTGATGTAGGCATATTCCGTTGGGTTGGTGATTTGTTCGGGTCGTTTTGGCAGAAAAAAGAGGCCGGTGGATTTCATGAAAGCCGGCAAAAGGTCCCTGCGACGTTCAATATCCACAGGCCGCATGGCTGCAGGTTGAGAATTTCTCTGCCAGTTGAGGATGACCAGGGCATCCATCTCCGAGCTCAAAACAAAGCGGTTGGCTCCAAAAAAGCGGTCAATGGGCACATCATACTTGTGTTCCAGATTCCAGATATCCTCTTGTGACAAAGCCGAAAAACGCTCATATTCACCATCGGACAACAGTCCCTTCAAATCCGGATTGTGCAATATTGTCCCCGGATTGACGCGGGGCAGTTTGGCAACGCCATGCATCCGGATACCGGTTTCGCTCTTTTCCAGAATCAGGCGGTCATTGCTGACAAAGTCTGCGCCTCTGCTGACCAGATGCAGGGCCAGTGTGGATTTGCCCATGCCGGAAAAACCGGCCAGTGCGATTCCGTTGTCATGGAGTCTAATGCCTGCGGCATGGCCCAGAATCCCACCGCGACAAATCAGCCATTCAATGTAGCGGTTATTGATAAAATTGACCACCTGATTCAGATTCTCCATACACGGACCGATGGCGATGTGATCCGTGTCACCAAAAATGAACACCATACCGGTCAATTGTTTCCGGACAATTCGGCCGCCAGGGATATCGGCATATTCTTCCTTGATTTTGGATTTTCCGGGGTCGGGCATTTTTTCCGTAAACGGAATATCCGCGGAAAAATCATCCGCCTGAAACACAGAAATGACAAGACAGTCTGGCGCGGGCTGCCTCTCCAAAAACGGACTGAAATAGGTTTTCAGCTCCGCTATGACCGATTCGGAATTGGACTGAACCTGAATATGACAATTGCCAAACTGAAGCCTAAGCTCATCCTCAACCGGGTAGTTGGACCGGATTCGTTTGGCCAGATTTTCCCGGATATAGTCATTTGCGATCATGATTCAATCCTTTTTAACACATAGTCAAGATACAGTTTGGCGCCATCCATGTTACGGGCGATTTCCATGCCCTTGAATCCCCCGAATGCGGAGACCTCGAACACCAGCGGCCCGTCTTCCGTTTCCACCACATCCACACTGGTGAAATCGAGATCAAAAAGGGACTGGGCCTTTCTGGCCACTTCAATGGTTTCGGGGCCGGGGTCATAGGCCATGTACCGGCCCCCATTTTCCGTGGATGTATTCCAGGATGCGCTGTCGTTACAGCGGGCATATGTGGTGACATACTCCCCGCCCAGAAACACGATGCCCAAATCTTTTCCCCGGATATCCAGTTTTTTCTGGATATACATGATCGGATTGTCCTGTTTGAATATTTCCACATCGAGATGTGCATCTTTATCATATCGAACCACCTGCATTCCCCTGGCTTTGGTCGAGTAAAGTGGTTTGAGTACTGCCTCCTGAAAATCCCGGATCAATCTGAGTGCATGACTGGTATCTTCCGTGATGGCCGTTTCCGGCATGGGAATGCCGGCCATGCGCAGCGTGATGGTGCAACTGAGCCGGTCAAGCACCCGAAGGATATTCAGTGGACGGGAAAAAACACGAACGCCTTTGTGTTCCAGAAAACGCAGAATTTCAAGACGGTCCAGAAGATGGGGGGAGTAATAGGGTCCGATCTTTTTGATGATGACGGCATCCAGCCGGGTCAGATCGACGCCTTCAAACCAGACCTTTTCATGGGATAAATCCAGGCAGACACTGTTCATATCCACCAGCAGACGTCTTCCGGTAACGTTGGCGACACAATCTGCCAGGTGTTCGGATGACCATCCGCCATAGTTTCCAATAACGGCTATGTGAGGCATAATGATCCTTGCTGCATGATATAGCTTTCAAGATAAAGATTTTGGGTGTGTTATCGGTCTTATCTTAAAAGCTATATGCAATGCGTGTTACTGTGAACGATCATGAATCATTCCATATTGTTAACCCAAACATATGAAAATGACATGTACTGCTTTCAACCCAAAACTCAACACTCAAAACCCAAAACATTTTCTGTTCCGGCTCGGTTTCAACACCTGATGCGCCGCCATCATCCGTAAAACAGAATGTCTTCCGGAAACGAAAAGGCTGCCCAATCGGCGGATGAATGATTCACGATTTTTTCCATCAGGTAATGGGACCGAAGAACCATTTCCTTTGCAAAATCGGAATTGTGTTCAAAACGTATGGAGGTATAAAAATTTCGACTGAGCGCCAGAGCCAGTCGAATCTGGAAGGTGGTGTCATCATGGGTTTTGGCAAACCGGAAAACCAGATCCAGGAACTGGGCGATCACCTCATTCAGACGTTCGCGGACCGACACTTCAAACACCGGCAACCTGAAATTGGAGACCAGAAAAACAGCGGCATCACCGATGTAATCTCCCTGGTGGGACCGATAGACATCGATAAAATGAATGCGCTGGGTGGAATGATCATACACCAGATTGTTGGCGTTGAAATCACCGTGGCAAAAAACCGAAAAAGGCGCCCTGATTTCGCTTTCAATCCCGGCGCATTGCTGAATCAGCCTGATGGTGGAGGGAATTGAAAGTGATCCCAACTGCTTTTCGCACCACAACAGGTCTGGATGCAGCCGGCGTGTGTCTTCCAGCCGGCTTGACAACTGCTGCATGGCATTGACCGGGATGGGCTCCAGAATCCGGGTCTGTTCCCAGATATCCCAAATGACCTGTTCCATCAGAAACAGGGCATTTTGAACAATATCGGTGCCGGCAGACAGGAAAACCTCTTCCATGGTGCATCCGGGCAAAAATTCTACCAACAGCGATGCGGTTTCGTCATTCTCATGATACCCGAAAATTCTGGGCGTCAACCCCGGGTAAATGATGTTCCATCGGGTTAGATTATCCTTCTCCCGCTGGATTTTATTCAGATTCCCCTCCTTGAAGATTCCCTGGGATCTATTCCGGGATGCATCCTTTTGTGCAATCAGGCTGATTCTGCAACCGGAACGAGACCCCCAAATGGATTTGAAATCAATTTCCGAGAATTTGCCCGAGTAACCGGACGCGGTCAGTGTTTTTTGAAGGGCTTCAAACTGGTGAATCTTGATTTTTTCACCGACAACCAGAAACAGAAGGGCCTCTCCGATATTGAGAAGCGAATCACCGATCCGTTCGAGATACCGGAAAATAAAGAGGACCGTAACCAGATTCTGGGCCGATTGACCTTCATTCAGTTCGACCATGATACGGTCGAATTCCGTTTTGTAGAGCAGGTCCAACCGGTATTCCGATTTGCAGATTTTTAAGGCGACCACGAGGCTTCTGTCGTCAAACGCGGAAAAAATGGTGCGTATATTCTCCTCAATTTCCTGAATCATGGAATTGTAATCAAACCGGTGCATGAATGCCGGATCGGACAGATATTCCAGTTGCCGGGCAATATTGACACAAAAATCGGCAATGCGTTCCAGATTGACACAGATGATATGGATGGAGCGAATTGTATTGATTTCTTCCCTGTCAAGGGGTTCAAGGCTGTGAATACGGGAAAAGCAGGCATTTTCAACAGTAGTCTTCAGATTGTCGATATAATCATCCCGGGAACAGATTTTATTGAAAAGCCGGGCACCGGGATGATCAAACAACTCTCTGGTTGATTTGATCTGTCCGCATATCTCTATCCAGAGAAATTTGAAATTTTCCCGTATCTCATCAATTTTTAAGGCAGCCTCATGATGCGATCTGGATGGCATTGCTTTTTTCTCTTGAAGTGATAACGGCTGCATCATCCCATGCCAGTTTGATGGTGAGTTTGGATTTCCCCGGCTTTTTTTTGGTTTTAATCGAAAACCGAATCAGCTCTGACGGTGTTAACAGCACATTGTCTTTTTCCGATGAAAAAACGATTCGCCCGTTTTCAAGCCCTTCAATCAATGAATTGAAGTACTTTCTGATGGTTTGTCGGTCCTGGATGGACTCATGATCGAATTTCTCGTTGTCTGTCATGTCATGTCTCCTCAGCGTGAAAATCAGTGGTCAGTGGTCAGTGGTCAGTGGGCAGTGTCAGGCGGTCGGGTTGCCTTCCTGCTGCTCATTTCCCCTTTACCATTTTCATATTCATATTTCATACATTCGGCCGTCAGTCAGCCCGCCTTCCCGGCACATCGCCAAACTCACCCCAACCGGTTTTTGTATTCTTCAATCACCAGCCTGCGATTCATGTGGGCGGTAATGAGTGCTTTCCGGATGTCCATATCCTCCCATGCCGGTTGAATACCGATTTCACGGCTGACTTTTTCCCGATCCTGTTTATTCGGGTCTCTCACCTTTTCACTCATATGGGTGTCGTCACCCATGAACAGCAGCAGTTTTTCACGATTTTCAGTCACCTGAGCATTTTTCCGGTTGACGACGGATATCAGAAATTCGGTGTATCGTTGGGACTGCGGATTCCAGACCTCATATCCATCCACATCATAATCGGCCAGAAGAATGGGCCAGAACTGTTCCGGGTGCGGGATCACAATTCTGCCCCCCAGAGATCTCGCTTCCTCGATAATTTCGGAAGTCCTGTAAAAATACCGCATGGAAAAATTGGATTTGACAATCTGCTTGACGGCATGAAGAAAGGTTTGTGCCCGATTGATCCAGGCATCCCCATATTCCGGCCGGTATTCATCCAGAAAATCCCGCACCAGCTTGTTTTTGAACATCTCGGTCGGCAATCGGTCGAAATGTCGTTCGATCAGTTCATGCAATTTGCGGATTTGAATCCGGACAAAGCGGATACAGTCCTCTGTTGCGCCGGTTTCTTCTGCAGCCAGCCCAATTCGTTCTTCATTGGGTTTGATCAGGGTGTGAATGAACTCGTTCAGTTGGTTCTGGCGATATTTCAGGGTGTATGCCAGCATGGATTTCAACACATGTGCCGTTTCCACCTTTTTGGCATTGAAATGCAGCAACAACTGGACTTTCTGGTTGAATCCCCGGGAATAGGCATCCACTTCCACCCCGGCGTATTCATGAAACGTCATCATGACATTGTGCTGTGTGGGAATGATCAACTGTGTGGTCAAGTTGGGGAACATATTGTGGATGCGCGTTTCGATCAGATCCAGTGGAATGAATTCGGGATGCCAGTGGACTGCCAGAACGGTTTTTTGTCGGGGATAAATGACAGCGGGGGTCAAAATCTGTTCAATTTGTTCCGGTGACAGAGTGGTGGATGTTATCTTTGCAAAATTTTTTTCATCATTTTCCGTGATGATTTCAGAAAACTTTTGCGGATACAGTGGAATACATTCGGTTTTGGATTTCAACAATTCCATTGCTTTCTTTTGATTCAGTATTGAGGCATGAGCCGTGCGTATTGAGAAACAGCCTGCCTGTCCAACGGCTGCCACGCGTGAATGCGGTAATGCGGTCCCTTCAGTCTTCAGTCTTCAGCCTTTTTCGTCATGATGACAGGCTGTTTTCATATCCTTGATTTCAAGATATTTTTCCTGACATGTTTTGATATCATCCTTGTGAAACGCATCCTGAAAAGCTTCGATCAGTTGTAGAAATTCCGTATACATGCTGTCCCCATAACCGTCATAAGTGGTCATCAGTCTGGCGTTTTTACAAAACAGATCCATTTCCAGACTGGATGGAAAACTGCCGTTTGTCAGACGGTCGCCGATACTTTGAAATGTGTTTTTCATCCGCTTTTTCAGAAGACCGTAATCCGGCTTTTCCGTATCCGGTTCAGAGCCTTCAACCAGATCCTGCAGGATGTCCTCGTTGTCTTTGTACTTGACTTTGCATTTGACATAGGGCTGTTCAAATTTCTTTTTTACAGAGATTTTCAGTTTTTTGAGCCGTGAAAAGTCAATCAATCCCGATGAGGGTTCAACCCGCTTTCTGGATAAACCATCAACGATACTCTGGAGAAACACGACGGCATTTTCTCCATAGACAAGAATCTCCTCTTTGTTCCCTTTCTTTTTCATGGCAAATCTCCTGGATGCAATTGATGATGGGACTGTCAAAATAATGCTTTTGGCTCGCAATCGAAGGGATCTCCGATTGATGTCACGACTATAATTGTCAATTTGGAAGGGTATAACAAAACATTATTAGGATTTGATTAGTTTATTGTTAATAATCAGTTATCAGCAAACCGCTCAAGCTGCCTCCGGTCAGTGTTCGCATTGGCCGGAAAGCATCTTTGGTTCGACAGCAACCGCATCGATCCTGTGTGATACACCGGGTTGACCGATATGGCTGTCTGCAGCCGGAATATAAACATCAAATATCGAGCCTTTTCCGTATTCACTGTGAACTGCGATGCTGCCCTGAAGGCTCTTTACAATACCATGAACAACCGAAAGCCCCATTCCCGTACCATCGCCCGGCTTTTTGGTGGTAAAAAACGGATCGAATATCCGATCGACGATGTCAGGGCTCATTCCCTGGCCGGTATCCCGGATGGTCAGTTGCACATATTTTCCGGGCTTCAGCGGGGGCTGGAATCGAACCGCCGCGCCATTCAATACAACGGTATTCAGAGATGCCATCAATTCCCCCCGATTGTTCCCCATGGACTGAATGGCATTGGTGCAGAGGTTCAGAATAACCTGATGAATCTGGGTGGGATCTGCCATAATCATTCCGGCGGGCGCATCGTTTCTGGTTTTTATGGTAATTGTGCCCGGAACAGTGGCCTGAATCAGCCGGAGTGTTTCTTCCAGGATATGGTTCATGATAACCGGTTCGACCCTGTGCTCGTTTTGACGGCTGAATGTCAAAATCTGCCGGATCAGTTCCCGGGCCCTGGCGCCGGCGGTCAGAATATGGCCGATCCGTTTTGTCAGCAGGGATGGATTTTCCGGGTCTTTAAGCGCCATTTCCGCATATCCCATTATTCCGGTGAGAACATTGTTGAAATCATGTGCGATGCCACCTGCCAGGGCGCCAATGGCCTGCAGTTTATGAGCCTGTCGCAATTGGTGTTCCATTTGTTTTTTGTCCGTGATGTCAATCAGGGAGGCGATACTGGTCCGGGTTTCCGGAAGCATGCCCACCCGGAAAAAGATTTCTTTTTTATCGCCGTTTCTATTGATCAGTTGGGCTTCGTATTCGGTGGGTACATTTGGATCTCCCCGCCGTCTGTCCCGGTGAAACCGGCTGACCATTTGAAATACTTCACCGGTGATAAAATCACCGGTTTTCATTTTGCCTTCTATCTGTTCCCTGGGGTAACCCAGCAGTTTGGCGGCATTTTCGTTGATCATGGACAGGGTCATGTCCTCTTCAATCAGAACGGTCGCCGTACCCGTATTTTCAAAAATGCTTTTATACCGTTCTTCGGCGCTGCGTCTGGCAATAATTTCATCCTTCAGAACCTGTTGATTCTGTAACAACTCCGCGGTTTTTTTTCTGACCTGATAGCGCAACAGGACTGCCGCCATACCGGTGAATATCAGAAAGCCCGAACAGGCAATCAGCCACACCATCAGGCGCCGGTAAGCAGCAGAATCATCCAGTCCGCCAATGATTTTGCCGAGTTCCCGATGATATACGGAATCTGGCGCATTTTTCTGTTTTTTCAGACCGTAATCGATGGCATCCAGGAGGTTCCTGTTCTGGTTTTTCAACGACGCCAGGCGGAGTTCAATGGGTGAAAAGATAATGGATGTCTGTTTGACGCCATCCATTTTGGCATTCAGATGACCCTGAAAACGGTCCACAACACCCGCATCGATCCAGCCTTTCTGAATCGCCTGGAATATTTCAACAGGATGATTGAACTCCACAATTCTGCAGGAAATATTCAACCCGGCAACCGTATTTCGTATGGCTCTGGCATATTCATCTTCCCGAATGACGCCGATGGATCGACCGGCCAGATCCAGAAAGGATTGTATTTCCAGTGTTTCGCCGCAATAGATTTGGGCCCAGGTTGACAAAAGGGTTTCCTGATTGAAATCGAATCTTCGGTCCGGCTGTCGTTTGTAGGGTATCATCGCCGCAATATCGACTTCACCGGATTCCAGTCTTTCAAGTGTTTTTTCGCGTGTGCCGGGGACCAACCGGATATGCCAGTTTTCTTCCGTGGCAATCTTCCGCAGCACGGTCACGATCATTCCGGAATCGATGACCTGATCGGAAATACAATATAACGGCTCGAATTCACTGATGCCAATCGTTACTTGTAATTCTGACGCATGGGATTCATGTTTGACAACTACGGTAAACAAAACGGCCATAATCCACATGATTCGAAACAGATACTGTCCGGTTTTACCCCACATCCACCTGCCATTTACGGTTTTTCCGATATGCAAATCATATCTCCTTTGTACATGATGGAATGAATGGCTTTCGCGACAATTGGCGCAGCGGACGGGGGAAGATGGGCATAATTCATCGATTCGGTAAACGACTGGCCTTTTGTTGTAATCCACAGAAGGAAATCGACCAGAGACTTGGCTGTTTCCCGGGATCGATTCAGATATCCCTGCTCTTTGTAAACGAGCAGGTAGGTGAATGCGCTGATGGGATAACCCCCGCAGGCCAACGTGTCGGTTATGATGATGCGCAGATCCTCTGGAACAGCCACATCCCCGGCCAGTGAGACAGATTGGCGGGATGGCCGAATGAAGTTGCCTGTCCTGTTTTGAACCAACGCTGCCGGCAGATTGTTTTCAACCGCATAATTCAGCGACACATAGCTGATGCTTCCAGGCACTTTTTTGACGTATTCCGTCACGCCGGGATTACCTTCCAGTCCCAGCCCAACCGGCCATTTCAGCAATGTCCCGCATCCCATATTTATGGACCAGGTTTTGTCGGCTTTTGAGAGATAATCTGAAAAAATATGGGTCGTTCCACTGCTGTCTGACCGGTGAATCACCGTGATATTCAGATCAACACCGGAAAGTTCGGGATTGATGCTGACAAGCCTTTTGTCAGACCATCGGGTAATGTGTCCCATAAAAATATCGGCAAGCATATCCGGTGACAGCCTGATATCCGTGTTGTGGCGCAGATTGAATATGACCGCTACCGCACTCATACAGGTGGGGATATGAATGATTTCCCGGGGACATCTTTGAATTTCTTCATCTGCCAGAAATACATCGGTTCCCCCAAAATCCACCTGTTGATCCAGAAAAAGCTGAATCCCCCTCCCGGAACCGGTTTCCCGGTAATCGATTCTGGTATCCGAAACCTGGCGGTACGCATCGATCCATTTCCGATACAATGGACTGGGGAACGTGGCGCCCGCACCATTCAGAATGGGTTGCGCCATTGAAAATTCTGAAACCAGCATCCCCGAAACGATCATAAGACAGATGATCAGTCTTCTTGCCATACCACGCCCCAATTTCATGTGTTGACCAGAAAAGGTTATTCCGGTACTCATCAGGTCCGGCCGGAAATCCTGTGGGATTGAATGAACCATGAGCATTTTATGTCCGAATTGTTAGGGATGGATTAATATCCGGTTAGGACTTGATGAAAATGCTCCGTCCGTCCACAGATCATGAATAATGGGAAAAGCGGCGGCGGTCACAATTTCCTAACAAAAATCTAATACGTTCCTAATTGTTGTGCGTTAGGGTGAATATCCGGTATGGCTTTCAGGATAAAGATTGGGGGAGCGTTTTCGGTTGGAGATGATCGAAGAAATTTTTATATGATGAAAGGAGAATTTTCAGAGGAGGGGTTAGGCAACCATGCCATACCGGTCCACAATTCATCAATCTCAAAAACACAGGTTATGCGATGCCACGAAAAAAGAAAATTACCTACATTCTGGATACCAATGTCATTCTTCATGACAGCGCCTGTATTTATCACTTTGGAGAGAATAATGTCGTTATTCCGGTAACCGTACTGGAGGAACTGGATCAGTTCAAAAAGGGCAGTGAAATTCTGAACTTTCATGCCCGGGAATTTGTCCGCACACTGGATATTTTGTGTGGCGACCACCTGTTCAACGGTGGTGTACCCATCGGGCCAGGGCTTGGAAAGATAACGGTCAGGCTGGACCAGAAATTTCATGAAGACCTTGTATTGAGTTTTTCAGAATCCAGACCGGATCATCATGTCCTCAATATCGCCTACCATGTCGCAACGGAAAAACCATCCCTTCAGGTCATTCTGGTCACCAAGGATGTCAATCTCCGGATCAAGGCAAAATCTATCGGGCTTTTGGCCCAGGACTATAAAAGCGATCAGGTCAAGGATATTGCAACGCTTTATACGGGCAAGCGCTTTCTGGAGAACATCCCGGAAAGTGTACTCAAAAAAATGGTTGAGGATCCGTTTGAAATCGATCCATCAGAAATACCCATTGAAACTGATTCGGTATCCAACGAATATTTTGTCCTCAGAAACAACAGCAAATCCGTACTGGCAACCTTTGACCCGTTCATCCGGAAAATCAGGCGGATTGACAAGAACCCGGCATATGGCATCCTGCCGCGCAATGCCGAGCAAACCTTTGCGCTGGATGCCCTGACCAACAGCAATATCCAACTGGTTACCCTCAGCGGAAAAGCCGGGACCGGAAAAACACTTCTGGCACTGGCCGCCGCCCTTCACCGCAAAAAGAATTACCGACAGATTTTTCTGGCCAGACCGGTCGTTCCCCTCAGCAACAAGGATATCGGTTTTCTTCCGGGTGACATTCAGTCCAAACTGGATCCGTATATGCAGCCATTGTTTGACAATCTGAGCGTCATCAAGAGTCATTTCGGCAAATCCGAATCGACACGGGAATCCGTCAACCGGCTTCTGGATGAAAACAAGCTGGTCATATCTGCGCTGGCCTATATTCGCGGGCGAAGCCTGGTCAACATCTATTTTATTGTGGATGAAGCCCAGAACCTGACACCGCATGAAGTCAAAACCATCATCACCCGGGCCGGCGAGAACACCAAAATTGTGTTTACCGGTGATATTTTTCAGATTGACCATCCCTATCTGAATACCCAGTCAAACGGACTCAGTTATCTGATAGAGAAAATGCATGGACAAAAACTGTATGCGCATATCAATCTGGAAAAAGGGGAGCGGTCGGAGCTGTCCGAGCTGGCGAGCAATTTATTGTGAACAGCATTGAGACATGAGTAGAGAGTATTGAGAATGCAGTCTGACCGTCAGACGGCTGATCGGCCTGAATGCGGTATGCAGAGCCTTCAGCCTTCAGCCTTTTTCACACTTTTTTTGAAAAGGAAAACCCGTATGACCAAAACACGTGTGTTATTCATCTGTGAACATAACAGCGCCAGAAGCCAGATGGCGGAAGCATTTTTACGCAAACATGGCGATGATCAGTTTGAGGTTGAAAGCGCCGGACTGGAACCGCGGGAAATCAATCCCCTGGTCATTGAAGTCATGAAAGAGGCGGGAATAGAGATGAGTGGTAAACACGCACAAAGTGTCTTTGATCTGTTCCGGCAGGGAAATCTCTATGGGCATGTCATCACGGTGTGTGATGATCTGGCAAACAAATGCCCCATTTTCCCGGGCATTACCAAACGGCATCACTGGCCATTTGATGATCCGGCCCGGTTTTCCGGAACATGGGATGAAAAAATCGCCAAAACACGGCAGGTCCGTGATCAGATTGAACACAGAATCAGGGAATGGATTGCCGAAAACCGGTAATTATTGCGCCGCCTTCACGTGAATCTGCAATGAAGCCGTTTGGGTTGCAACCGGTATCGGGGTGAACGTCGAAATAAATCGATTCGGATTCCAATACCGGGATGATCCGGTCAAAGCCTGTTTGAAGATCACGTCTGAGGCCCGCTAACTGCGTTGGAAAGCACCTCAAAATGCTCACATACTCCGTATATGCTCCGCTTTAGAGGCGCTTTCCGCCTTGTTATCGGGCCTGATCCAGAATCTTCAAACAGACTCTCAGACAATTCAGTCAGCCGCCTTTGTGCCATCCGAAGCCACAAACAAAAAGCTGTCATCCGGTTTCAGGCATTACCACTGACGATACAGGATCGGATTTCTTTCTGGCTGATCTTCATCCGGCATGGACTCATCCAGGCAGGGTTCATCACTGGTCACCCGAATATCATCCGCATCTTTATCCGAAAATTTCTCTTCCTTCCAGCTTAACTCAATTTCAATTTTCTGTTTACCCTTCTTTTCGACCGCCTCGATTTCAACATTGATTTCTCCGGCCGGATTCAGGGTAACAAAGGAACTTTTTTTCTGAATGACCACTTTTCCTTCACGAAAACTGTTGGCCATGTCTGAAAGCAGGTTGGCGACGGCATCGGCTTCCAGTTTACATTTGACACTGACTTCATTTTTTTTCATTGGTCGTTCCTTTCTGTAGAAGGTATATTTTTTTATTGCTGCATCCTGTCATCCATATTGATTGCATTTACATCGTTTTCAGAGGCTGTCAAAACAGGGTCATCCGCTTTTTTGTCAATTGGCTGAAGAAACTGGCCCTGCTTTTTTTTTTCTTCCCGTATTCGCTTCTCCGCCTTTTGCAAAAATTTTTCCAGCGCCTTATTGATTGCGGTTTCTATATCCAGGCGTTTTCCCATGCTTCGCGCGTCTTCCCTGGCACTTAGCAGACGATTGGCCAGATCATATCGAATATTGAAAATCATCCTTTTGGTATCGTCTTCTTCCTTGAAAATAGCCATTTGATCCTCTTTGCCATAATTTGATTCTGTACGTTATTTGTACAAATATAGATAATATTGATGGCGCTGTAAAGTGATATTTTCGAATTCATAAAAATATCCAAAAGAGTCTGAATTTATTTAAATATATTTATTTTGATATTAATATATCAATTATTTTTCAGATTAAAATCTTAATTTGGTGTCCAAAAATATATAATAAATATATGATTTTTTGTGTTGAATATCAATATTTATCATGATAGCTTCATGATCATTTTTATTAACAGGATGCGGGGTGAAACATGACAGATCTGATGCAAAAAACCAAAAAAGAGCTTGTGACAATGATCCAGGAAATGGAAATATCACTGCTGTCACAGCAACAGGAGATGCTGCGTCTTCAGACAAATTATGACAGTATTCTTGAACAATCCAAACAACAGGACATCGTCAATCAGGAAATCAACCGCCAAAATGAGATACTGGTCTCGGAGAACCATCAGGCCGTTCTGGAACAGAAACGGCTGCAGGACGAACTGGAGACGGCGCGTATTGACAATCATCAGGCCCGGGATCACACGCTGCACATCCAGGAAGCTCTCGACAAATTGACGATACAGCATGACACCCTGAAACAGGAGCTGGAATCATTCAAACAGAACACCAATGAAAACGCAGGCCGATCCACCATGACATACGAACTTTTCAAAAGCTTTGTTGATTCTGACGCCCGAAAGGTCATCCTGATCGATAACACATACGCTGTCTGCTATATCAACCCGTCAGCCGCAATCCATCTTCAGTTACCGGAACCGAATGTTGTTATCGGTCGCCGGCTGTTTGATTTTTTTGAATACCGGGATGCACTGAAACTGAAAAGGAAAATCGACAGGGCGTTTTTCAGCGGAGAAAAGGAAAAAATCCGGGAAATCACCTTTCGAAATCTGAAAAACCGGGAAATTGAAATTGATATGAAACTGATGCGGGTTCGCTATCAGGAAAAACCATCGATCCGGATTACCATCAAATGATAGAAACAGAATCCATTGACCCCTCATGGAATGCCCTGCTTCGCCCCTGGTTATCCAGCCGGTATTTCGATGTTCTTCATCGGCCATTGTTCGAGACAGACGCGTCGGATTGCAGCTTGATCAATGCCTGGTGGCTTTGTGAGCTTTCACGGTTGATTTACAGACAATGTCCGCAGGAATGTGGATCTGACGCCCCAATTCCGACCCGATGCGAAATTCTGCATGGCGTGGGGCTTCAGGAAGTCGAAACGTTTGCCAACGGAACCAATTATTGTTCTCTGGTCCGGTCACAAAACAGATCAGCCCGGTCATTTGCGGCGTTGGTGTTTCGGGGAACCACGGGGTTTGAGGGATGGTGGTCCAATATGAAAGCAATCCAGAGCTGCTGGCCGAGGGGTGGTTCGGTTCATACCGGGTTCAAGGCGGATTTTTTGGGGCTATGGCAGAAAATTGAACCCATTCTTTTTACCATCGATCTTCCCCTGTATTTTACGGGCCACAGCCTGGGAGGGGCATTGGCCATTCTGGCAGCCTCACTGTTTCCGGCCAAGGCAATTTACACGTTTGGCGCGCCCAAAGCAGGGGATTCCATTTTTGCAGATTCATTGAAACATGTACGAATTTACCGGTTTGAAAACAACCGTGACATCATCACAACCGTACCACCCTCCGCCATTCCATTTGATTTCTGTCATGCAGGCATCCCGATCTGTCTGCAGGATGATATGCGTACAGCCCCTGAATCCAGCAGTATACGGGGATTGACCGACCCTCCGGAATTCCTTTCCGACCATGCACCGATCAACTATACAATCCGATTGAAAAAGGAGATCTTTCACGGTCGGGAGATGCGAATGGCTACTCACGTCTCAATAAGGAAGCTTCACCCGCATGACCCTCCAGTATCAAAATAGCCAGCGCGGCAACACCCGATCCGGCCGCCATGAACAGAAAACCCAGGTACCAGGCATTGATCGTGGTGATACCGCCTTCCATATCCAGGCCCAGCCCGACCGCCAGAGGGCCGATGACCCCGCCGATAAACCCCAGTATGGAATGAACGGCAAGGGTGGCGCCCTGCTCGCCCGGGAGCGAGGCTGCCAGTGCTCCGGTCGTCAATGCACCGGAATCTGCGGTAACGGCAAAGTTGTAGGCAAACAGCACCGTTACACAAATCCAGAACGGCATGGTTCCGGACAGCCCGGCAAGAATACCCAGCACAACGCTGGCAATTGCAATTTTTTTGATCAATCGCCGTCGTCCATGCTGGGACGCAACCGCTGCACCAATGATGCTGGCCGGGACCCCGATGAGCACGATCAGGGTGGACCACCGGGTCAGAACGGTTCCGGGGTCTCCGGTTTGTGACTGGTTCCATGCAAACAGGAGAAATGCCGGAAGCCAGGCGCGAAGGGCGAACAGTTCCCAGCAGTGGCCGCTATAGGCCAGTATATACGCCAGTGCATCCCGATTGGCAAACACGGGACGCAAATCCAGCGGATGCCGGTTGGAACGTCGGGCCTGGATCGGGTCGGATATGGGAATCCCGGCTGTTCCGATCCACAACAGAACAACTGCCGCAACAGAGAACAGCCCGCCTGTTATAAAGACAATATGCCAGTCGAATGCCTGTTCAATCCACCCGCTCATCAGAAACGACAGGCTGACACCGACCCCGAACGCGGCGGTATAATATGGCACCACGCGAAGCCGTGTTTTTGTACTGAGACGTTCGGTCAGGATGCGCAGCCCCGGCATATAGGTCCCGGCAAGCGACATGCCGGACAATGCCCGAAAAAACATCGCGCTTGTCATGTCTGTGGCAAAATAGGCAAAGCCGATTCCGCCAATGACCCCCAAACCGGATCCGGCCACATAAATTTTTCGCGAATCGATCCGGTCGGTCAACCCCACCAGAACCGGTACAGCCAGAACATATCCCATAAAATACGCGCTGCTGATCCAGCCAGCCCCGGTTGAACTGAGCCCCCACAACCGGGAAAATTCCACCAGCGTGGCCGCAAAAGTTGAAAATCCGGCCATGCTGCAGATTTCGGCCAGAAGGATGCCTGCAATGACCCGAATGGATTGTGGTGTCATGTCATTATGGTCTTCCCATCCCGCACCAGCGGCATCGCCGTTTCCTCCTTCATCCTTCCGCCTTCATCCTTTATCTTTATCGATTCCGGCTGCATTCCGGACACGTCAGAACCACACCGGTTTTGCCATCCTGAAGAAAAATGCGCCGCATGGTTTTGCCACAGATTTCACAGACCAACGGATCGATTCGGCGGGTGACCGGGTTGTAAAAAACAGGCAGGGTTCTTCTGGCTTTCCGATATAAAATGGTGACAATCAGTTGGGCGACATCCACCAGATACCGCTCTCCGGCACAGACCCGAACATGAATCCGGGTGTCATATTTATGCTGAAGATCCGATATTTTCCGATCGGCCTCGGCCTGCAGTCCATCGATTTTTTCCTGCCGCTCCATGCGCTGGGTATCGCTCAGGTTGGGATGGGCCAGGGATGCGCGCATTTCATCGGCCAGCGACTGATAATACTCGCGTGTGTTGAGGACATCCCGATGAAGTCTTCTGCGCATGCTGGCGATAAACGGGGCCAGGTCCTGTTCGATGGAATGATGAATCGATTTCAGTGCCTTTTGAAGTGTCAATCCGATTCGGGTGGAAAATTGGGGCGGCAAATTGCCTTTCCGGTAATACGAGCACTCGAAGTCGGTGACGGTATCCTCAAAATCTTCAACAACGGCGCCGGATGGTTCGTGAAATGTCAGGCGTGTCAGACCTTCCTTTCGTTCATCGCTCAGTGCCACATAGCTGCAGGTGATGATCATGTAGGATGTTCGGGTTTCTGCACGGACCCCGACTTCGCATTTTGCGTTGATAAAACTCAAATCCTGGGCAATTGCCGCGTCAAATCCGGCCTTTTTGATATACGGAATGCTGAGCGTGCCATAGGTAACCGGAATCCGGCTGGTGGCGGCATGAACCAGGCGGTCCAGGACAGGACTGCCGTAAAGCAGGGGGTGTTCATTGCTGCCCAGGCGTGTTTCTTCCGGAAGATTCAGGCTGTCGGCAAGATGACCGGGAAGCAGTGCATGGATATGATCGGGATGGGCATCGACCAGTGCGCCGTTTTTTTCCAGAAATTGGGTGGTGAATTGAATCAGGTCTGGATCCAGTATCATGGTTATACTCCAAAATCTTCCTGAAAGAGTTTTTCATCCAGTTCCTTGCTGCTTTCATACGCGGTTCTGGCCCGTTTGATCCGTGCCGCCAGTGCATTGAATGCCTTTTTCCGCTCGGCTTCTTCGGGATGGGTTACCCACAGGTCATAGACCATGTCGCTGAATTCCTGGTCGCCCTGAAGCCGGCCCAGGATCATGTCAATTTCGCCGACAACCAGCTCGAACATGTTGATTTTTTTATCCAGAATTTCCAGGATTTCATCCTCGACGGTTCCGCTCTGGCAGAAATTGTACACCGATACCGGGTTTTCCTGGCCGATCCGGTGCAGCCTGCCAATGCGCTGCTCAATTTCCATCGGATTCCAGGGCAGGTCATAATTGATCAAAACATGGCAAAACTGAAGGTTGTGACCCTCACCGCCGCTTCCGGTAGCCAGCAAGACCCGGCGGCCCTCCCGAAACGACTGAATGGATGCGCTTTTCTGATCGGCGGTCATGGATCCCTGATACACGGTACAGGAAATGCCCCGGCGCTGAATCAGATCGTGAATATGGGATAATGTGGCCAGGTGATTGACAAAGACAATTTTCTGATCGGAGGTTGCCTGCAGAAATTGAAGAACCTGTGCGGCCTTTGCGCTTTCCCGGATCGATTTACCCAGTTTCACCAGGTTTTTTATTCGGGACCCGATATCGGTATCCAGGCGGGACAGGTCAATGCGCTCCAGCATGGCAAGAGCCGCGGCATGGGAAGATCCGGCGGCTTCCAGAAGTTTTCGAAGCACCATCCGGTTCAGTGGCGGCGCACTCATGGCGGCAACCGTTGATGCAAACTGGCTGAGTTCCTGATAAAACATGGTTTCTTCTGGAGAAGAAGCAAT
Organism: Desulfobacteraceae bacterium UBA4064; assembly: GCA_002382065.1. Taxonomy (GTDB): domain Bacteria; phylum Desulfobacterota; class Desulfobacteria; order Desulfobacterales; family Desulfatirhabdiaceae; genus UBA4064. Next base: position 32,004 of record DFZE01000203.1, on the reverse strand, counting down.
TTTTGTCGTGGTGGCAAAACGGGGCGGGAGCCGGATCCGGGAAGCCGATCGGGTATTTCGGACCATGACTTCCTTCAACAGGTCACGGAGCCGTTCCCGATTTTGGGGATCGGTCGGATTTCCCCTGGCGACAAACTGCTCCTTGAATACCTTTCGGGTCTTCAGATGGCCCGGTTTGAGCAGGGTAACGAGATTGTACAGCTCTTCGAGGTTGTTTTGAACCGGTGTTGCGGTCAGGAGCAGCAAAAAGGTTTTTTGAATGGCATTGACCAGCTTCCAGTTCTGGGTTGTCTGGTTTTTCAGATGATGGGCCTCGTCAACAATCAGCATGTCATACGGGCGTGCGCAGACCTCATCCATGCGTCTTTTGGACCGGGCGGTCTGAAGCGAAACCAGAAGATAGGGCGCCTGCCAGAACCGATCCGGATTTTCCCGGAAAACCGGGTCGGTTGATGCGGCAAAATCAAGATCGAATTTGGATTTCAGTTCCTCTTTCCACTGATTGATGAGGGAACTGGGCGCCAGAATCAATGCGGACTTGACCAGACCGCGCATCATATATTCCTTCAGAATCAGACTGGCTTCAATGGTTTTGCCCAGCCCCACTTCATCGGCCAGAATGGCGCGGCCGCGAAACGATCGGAGTACTTTGCGGGCGGTTTCCTGCTGATGCCAGAAGGATTCCACACCGGTCAGGGCGCCCAGACAGATCAACTGGTCATAGGAACTTCGAAATCCCAGACGATAGGCGGCCAGCGTCAGATTCAGTGCCTGGATGTCATTTTGGGTCCCGGAATCGATGACGCTTAAAAAATCCGCTATATCGATGTCAAATCGGACCTCGGGATCGGGTAGCGGTTCAGCCTCCGGTGGTGTTTCAACCGGTTTTGTGTCGGATGCTGCCGCGGGATTCCGTTCCGCTTCGGTTCCGGTGGAAATCGACCGGGCCGGTTTGGGTTTGGCGGCAGCACTGATTGCAGCCGCCGCCCGCTCGGATATGATGCGTTGAACAGCCAACAGCAAATATTCAGCCTGTTTTTTTTCCGGGGCTTTCAAACGGGTTTTAAAACGGTCCCGGTCCTTCAGAATGGCTGTCAGAACATCCCGAAGCAATTCTGCATCCTGCTTTTGATACTCAAACAGCAGTTGCGCAAAAACCAGGGCATGTTGCGTTATATGAATTTGATTGAAGCGCCATCCCTGGATCAGGATTTTCAACAGGGTTTTATCATCCCGCATTTGGGATGCGGCCTGGCAGGCATATTCAAAAAAATAGTCGTCCGAAGGCGATATTTTCAATCCTTTCAGGGCAAGTGGTAAAATGGCCTGCCAGTTCGACCGGCCCATCTCCTGGGAAATGAGGTAGTGGTACTCATCGAGTTTGTCACGTTGAATGATCCGCTCCCGCTCCTGAGCCGTTTTTTTTCGGGCTTCTTCCCGTTTTCGTTTTTGCTTCAGATTGCGGTCTATGGGCATGATTTATCTGATTCCATAGCTTTTAAATTGATTCCATTCGGAATGATTCATGATTGTTTACTAAAATAGTATCAATTATCGGTTCCGCGCCGGGGCGCAGAGCGGGCATACCAGAACACGCATAGCGGGCGAAACCGGACGGCAAACGGAAAGGCGAAAAACACGATGGCGAAAGCGATCAGTTGAAGCGGAGAAAACCATTGCAGCTTTCTGTCCGATGTCAGCAGCGGCGGATCGGTGATAATTCTGAAATCCATGCCCTGTTCTTTGCCCCATGCCTGCAATTGTCTCGAAAACCAGATCTCTTCACTGGCATATACGCTCTGGCTGAATCCGCCGACCGCGTCAAACCCGTCTTTCAGACAATAAATAAAACACCCCGCAGCCAGCCGGAAGCGACTGGCAATCCAGTTCCAGAATTTTGCCCCATATCTGGCAAAACCCGTCAGATCGCCCTGAAACATCACCCGGCCGCCGCCGCCACAGCATGATCCGCTGGAAAGGTTCCCGAGTGCGGTGTTGAGCAGCTCCGGACAAATCAGGGTATCCGCATCCAGAAAAATCAGATAACGCCCTTTTGCGGCGCGTGCGCCGGTGTTTCTGGCCCTGGAAATCTGATTGATTGGTTCAAACACGACGGTTGCGCCCATTTCCGCTGCAACATCGGCTGTTTTGTCATGAGAATTGTTGTTGACAACAATAACCTCTCCGGCCATGTCGGATCGGCTCATGGCGTGTTGCAGGGCATGCAGTGTGGCATGCAGGTACGCCTGTTCATTGTATGCCGGAATGATAACGGAATAGGAAATGCGCATGTTGTTCCTTGGTTAAACCGACATCACCAGATCGTTGAATGCTTCCCGGTTATCCGCAGTGCCGATGACGGCCACCATATCCAGGCCCTCAAAGCGGTAATCGGGCCCGGGGTTTGGAATAAACGCTCCTCCATGCATCACACCGACAATGGAAGCGCCGGTTTTTTGACGGATATCCAGTTCCCGGATTGATTTGCCATTGATGGCATTTTTTTCCGGCAGATGAACCCAGGTCATTTCCAGCATGTCCCTGGCATTTTTTAACTGCTGGATGACCTGATAATCGGAATTGTCCCGGGAAGGTGATGCATACAGTTTTTGTCTGACCGTATCGGTATAGGTCTGAATGACATTGATCGGAATATGAAGGTGAATCAGGGCCTGCCTGGCAATCTCCAGGCCCGCTTCCAGTTCGGGCTGCACCACCATATATACACCGATGTCATAAAAAGACTGGATGTGTTCCGCGCTTTCAGCCCGAACAACACTGTGTATGTCCGGGTTCAGGGGCCTGACGGTTTCGACAATGGATCGGGCCGTCATTTCTGACGGAACCGTGATCAAAAGCAAACCGGGAACGAGAACTCCAGGCCAAGTGCAAACAGGAGAAGCGCCACACCAATTTCAGACAGCAGTTCAATGTCATGGATATTGGTGACCGATACACCGCCTGTATAGGGTCCAACTGCGATTCCGACCAGAATATATCCGATAATCAGGGGTTGTTTCAGTTTTTGGGCGATCAGTCCGCCGATGAGTCCGGCAACCAGAATAATGATGATATCTGCTGCAATTCCCAAAAGAATACTCCGAATATGCTGTAAAAAGTTTTACGTTTTACGTTGATAGCGGTAAGGTGTGATGAACCGGAATGATTCATATCGCCCATCTCCCTGCACCCTGACCCCTGCACCCTGATATCTGGTTCGGATAATAGACACCAACGACCAGAATCGGCAAGAAAAATATTGCCCGGTCCGGACCAACACCGGCTTGAATGATTCGGTCAGGCATGATACAGAAACCGGCGGTATATTGATTCGTATGTTTTGCCCCTGTGACGTTGGCGGTTTGACCTTCAGGAGAAAAAATGACTGAAACCATAAAATGGTTCAAAACTCACTGTTCCCGGATGGATCATGGCGGATGTGCAATATCTGTCGGTGTTCGGAACGGACGCATTGTGCAGATAAAAGGTGATCCGGATGGCTTTTTGAACCAGGGTTATATCTGTACCAAGGGCCGCCATTCCCACCAGAAACTTGATGCTCCCGACCGTCTGAAGACTCCCATGAGACGGGCCGGGAAACGGGGTGACGGAAAATGGGAGACCATCTCATGGGAGGAGGCCCTGAATACGATCTGCCTCAACCTGTCCCGGATCCGGGATGATCATGGCGCCAAAGCTGTTGCATTCTGCCAGGGCATGCCCAAGGGGCTTGAGCATTTTGCCCTGATCCGTCTGGCCCATACCTTTGGTTCTCCCAATGTGGTTGCGGTTCAGGATGTGTGCCATGCGCCCCGGGAGGTCAGTGGTCTTCACACCTGCGGATTTTATCCCGTGACGGATTTTCATCATGACTCACGGCTTATCCTGGTCTGGGGCGGCAATCCGCAAAATACCAACGAGGAAGGTGAAATTTCCAGTCTGCTGATGAATCAGATCAAAAACGGCTGCCAACTGATTGTGGTGGATCCCCGGCAGACACGTCTGGCGCAAAAAGCCGGATACTGGCTGCCAATCCGGCCGGGAACCGATGCGGCCCTGGCCCTGGGATTTTTGCATGTCATTATCCACGAAAATCTTTATGATCATGAATTTGTGGAAAAATGGACCAGTGGATTTGATGCGCTGGCCGCCCGATGCAAATCCTTTTCGCCGGAAATGGTATCGGAAATCTGTGGCATCGATGCCCGGCTGATTCAGGAAAGCGCCCGATGTTATGCCCAAACCCGACCCGCGGCCATTGCCTGGGGCAACGCCATAGAACAGCATGCCAGCACCTGGGACACGACCCGGGCCCTGATCTGTCTGATGGCCATCTGCGGCAACCTGGATGTGCCGGGGGGCAATATCCACGCCCTTGACCCGCCGATTCTGGGGCTTGCGCCATTTGTGCGGGCGGATCTGGTTCCCGATAAAATTTCGGAAATGATTCATGCCCATTTTGGAACGGTTCCGAGGCTGATGACCGTACCGGCAGCCTATTTTCGAAAGGCCGTGCTGGAAAACGAGCCCTATCCGGTCCGTGCCGCGTATATGCAGTGCTGCAATCCGCTGATGGGATATGCGGACAGTCTGCGGACCCGGGAGGCGCTGAACAGACTGGATTTTTTTGCCGTATCGGAGGTGGTCATGACGCCAACCGCCCATTTTGCGGATATTGTGCTTCCGGCGGCAACCCAGTTTGAATTTGACGATATCGGGCATTACGGGCTGGGACATGGCATCATTCTGGCCCGGAAAAAAATCGTGGAACCCCCGAAAGACTGCTGGCCGGACATTCGAATCATCAACAGCCTGGGAAAACGGCTCAGCAAACCGGAATACTGGTTTGATGATGAACGGGCCATGCTGGAGGCGGTTTTGTCACCGGCCGGAATCACGTTTGAGGAATTCTGTCAGAAAGGTTTTCTGAAAGGCCCTGAATCATTTAAAAAATATGAGGCATCGGGTTTCAAGACCAAATCCGGAAAAGTGGCACTCAGTCTGAATGTGGCGGAAAAGTGGGGAGTTTCCGTGCTTCCGGAATTTGTTCCCAAAGCCATTGATCCGGAGTATCCCCTGCTGTTGACCAGCGCCAAAAGTCCCCGTTATCTGCATTCATCCTACCGCTGGATCGATGGCCTTCGGGAAGAAGAACCGGTTCCGGTGTGCCTGATTCATCCGGATACAGCCGGTGCAGCGGATATTCATGATGGCGATATGGTACAGATCGAAACCGCTGCCGGAAATATGGTCCAGACAGCCCGCATCATCGGCGCCATCCGGGTGGATACGCTTCTGGCTGCCTATGGATGGTGGTTTCCGGAAGAAAAACCGGAAAATGATGCATCCTGGCGCCGATCCAACTACAACATGCTGACCGAAACCCGGCAACTGGGAAAGGCGTTTGGAACACCCGATTTAAAGGGAATACCGTGCCGGATCAAACTGAAAAGGAGAGACTCATGAATTTTGTGGTGATTGGCGGAGATGCCGCGGGAATGAGCGCTGCCAGCCGGGCCAGGCGAACCGTGCCGGAAATGCGGATTACAGTCATTGAAAAGACGCGGGATGTGTCCTTCAGCGCCTGCGGCATGCCCTATAATATCGCCGACCCGACCCGGCCAATGGACGACCTGATTGTGCGTCAGGCCGATGCCTTTCAAAAGCAGGGCATTGACATGATGATGGGCCACACCGCACAACAGATCGATCGCAACAACAGGACCGTCACCGGTGTGACCGAATCCGGCAAGCCATTTGCCGTTTCTTATGATTCGCTTTTGATCGCAACCGGCGCCAGTCCGTTTGCACCCGATATTCCCGGGGTGGGCCTGCCCGGGGTGATGGTGTTGAAACATCTGGAGGACGGCAGGCGGATCAAGTCCTTCATTCAGAAAAAAACAGTCTCGAAAGTCGTGATTATCGGCATGGGCTATATTGCAATGGAAATGGCGGAAGCCCTGCACAGCCGGAATATTCAGGTCAGCATGATCAAACCACGGCCTGCGTTGCTGCCATGGATGAACGATCAACTGTCTTCTGTGGTTTTGAAGGAGCTGGAATCCAAAGGCGTGTCACTTTATCCGGGTGTGGCGGTTCATCGCATTGAACAGGCGGCAGACGGGCTGATGGTTCATTGCGGCCAGATCGATCTGGAAGCCGACATGGTTCTGGTTGCCACAGGGGTTCTGCCCAACAGCCGGATGGCCGATGAGGCAGGTCTGGAAACAGGAATCAGTCAGTCCATTTCAACCGACAGAAATTTGCGGACATCCGATCCGGCTATTTATGCCGCCGGAGACTGCGCCGATGCGTTTCATGTGGTGACAGGCAAAAAAACCTGGATACCCCTTGCCCTGCGGGCCAATCGGGCCGGATGGGCAGCAGCCGACAATATCTGTGGCAAGCCGGTTGAATTGCCGGGTATTGTGGGCACCGCGGTATTCAAGGTATTTGATCTGGAAGTTGCCCGAACCGGCCTCAGTATTCAGGAGGCCGGTGATGCCGGTTTTTCGCCGGTTGAGGTTGTCATTAAAAGCCGGTCCAGGGCCCATGCGCATCCCGGATCATCCGACATCCTGGTTCATATGCTGGGGGACCGGTCAAGTGGCCGGCTTCTGGGGGTGCAGATGGTGGGGCGGGAAGGGGTCAGCCATCGGATCAATGCCCCGGCAGTGGCGCTTCACACGCATATGACTGTCGCAGACTTCACGCAAATGGATCTGGCCTATGCCCCGCCGTTCGGGCCTGTCTGGGATCCCCTGTTGACCGCTGCCAATCAGTTGGTGAAAAAATTGTGATCCGGCCCTATTTCACCAGGGCATGCCACGTATGCCGCTGCAGAAACGAGCCTTCCACATTGGCCTCCATTTCGGTAAACAGGGCAAACGGCATGGCAAAGGTGAACAGGTCGGCGCCAAGCTGTTTTTGAACATAAACCCGGGCAGAAATGTCGGTCAATCCCACGACACCCCGGGGTTTTGCCGATTTGGCCTCCTGATAGGGATAAATGCCGATTGTCTGGCAGCCGGCGGCATAGGGGATGATGACATTCAGGTTGTCTCCCCGGCCATAATTGGCCAGAATGACCAGGGCGGACAACTGGTCCGGATTGGCAAAAAAGACAATTGTCTGAATATGGTCATTGGACGGATCGACATCCGCCAAGGGTTTGAATACCACGTATTCGGATGGAATATCGGTCATGGGCAGGGAGTCGATGAATTTTTGGACCAGTTCCGGATTTTTGAAATACCGCTCGCCATGAACAAAATTGTCATGCGATTCTTTGGTCATATATGGCTTGACCTGTTCGGCAGCCTGTCGCCCGGTTTCCCACCGATCGTTTCCGGATGACAGGAAATGGCAGAAACATTCCTCGCCTCCCGGAAATTTTTTATACTGCATTCCAAATCCCATACCCACACCACCGCCAAAACAGCCAAAGGTTTTCCGGTCACAGACCGCTGGTTTTCCTCTGGCTGCGCTGGCGGCCAGCCACATGACGCATCCCCATTTCCCCTCTGAAAACTGCATCGCATGGTCCGGCTTCTGGTCCGACCAGATGATGGCAACCGGCTGATATTTGAGCTGTAATGCGTCTGACAGATGACTTTGCATGTTGGTTTACCTCCTTTGAATCAGAAATTGTAACTACTCAGGTATTCGGGAGCCAGAATCCAGAAGCCAGCATTCCGCGGGTTCCCAAGCTCCCGCTTGGGAACCCGTCATGAGAAGCTCCTGCTTCCCAGCGGAAATTTCATTTTGAACCCCCGTGTCTCAAATTGGGCGTTGATCAACGTTTCGGCCATGTTTGTATCGTCCCCCCTGTAGAGACGCAATGCATTGCGTCTCTGCCCCGCTGGGAGAAGAAAACAAAAGGAAGTGGCCGAAACGATGATCACGGCCTCAAATTGGAATCAGGCCCGGGGAAGGGCAATCCGTTCCAGAAGACAGGTGGTTCTGTCAATCAGTGAAGACAGAATTCCTGTTGAAATACCGGTTTGCTGGGCCAGCGCATCCATGTCTGTTCCCTGTTTCCATTGAAGCAGCAAAAGAGATTTCTTTGGGTCAAAACGATGGGGCAGCAGGGCAAACCGAAGCATTTGGGCCATGACCCGATTCAGGACAGGGGTCATTTCCTGGAAAAATGGTTTCAGGATTCTGGTATTTTCATTCATTTGATCGGTCTGCCGGTAGCGCCTGAATGATGGCGATTCCACAAAACCACCTGCCAGCGCAAAAAAAAGCATGGGATCATTCATGGGTAACACGCCGCTTCGGCAGCATTCAACAAAGGGTTGGGGATGACGGAATCCGGTTCTGAGCGCCAGATGTCCATGTTCCGTAAGCTGAAGCGATGGTGTCACCAGTTCAAATTCCTGAAGACACCTGAGCGGATATCGAAAAACCGATTTCAGGCCATTCAGACTTCCGGAAAGCTTTTCCTTCATTTCCTCATGGAGATTCATGATGTTCCGAAATTTCCGGGACCCTCTTTTCTGGCAGAATGCCATATGCGGGCATTGTTCACAGGGCGTTTGCGCCAGAATATTTTCCAGTATCTGTTTTTCGTTCTGGACTTCCTGTTTTGTCATGCCGCTGTCATGCAGTCTGTCACTGTCGAGTTTATTGATTTGAAGCCCCAGCTCCAGGCGAATCAGACTCAGGGAGGCAACGGTTTGCAAGGATAAAAAACAGCGGGCTTCCGGCAATTCATCGGCCAGCATGGTTTCCAGTTCTTCAAAACAGAATTCTCCAAAAGAAGGCGCCAGAACACCAGCCAGGGATTGATCGAGCCGTTTTTCCGGATCACCGCCCCGGGCAATGATATTCAAAGCGGCCCGACAGTCGGGATGAAACCGGTGCATCAGGGACCGGGTGCCCTCGATGAGCAGATCCTTGATATGAACCAGATCCACATGGGGTGAATGCAGGGTGACAATGCATGCCGGCTGTTCGTTCTTATACGGAATGGCCAGCCGGGTCATTCGCGCCATCTGAAGGCGGGTCAGGCGGATGGGCTCTTTTCCTGTCGGACTCGTGTTGCAGAAAACAATGGACTGTACCGGCGTTGACAGGTTCTGTACGCTGTCAACCGTAGCAAATATCACATCGATACCATCCAGAACCAAAAAATGTTCCACCAGTTGGCGCCACAGCGGATGCAGATCCCCGTGACAGGGTGCGACCCGGCGGGATAGGGAACCGGCAAGCAATGGCATTTCCTTTACAAACGGATTCTGGTCCAGAATCGACGCAATGACCGGTTGTGTCAACACCTCCCCCAATGCCGTGTTGACCGGATGGCAGGCATTGACAGCATGATCGCAGCTTTTTGCCGAATCCATGACAACGATGGCGGGTGTCATTCCGGCATTTTTTAGAAAAGACACCATATCCCGGATAAACGTTGCAGATGAAATATCTTTGAATGGCATGGATTCCTTGATCAGGCGTTTCACCTTGCTGGAAAGACGCCGTTTATCCAGAAGCGGCAGCAATTCCCAATCACTGGAAAGAAACACCGGAATCCGGCGCCACGATCGATCATCCGGCTGGATATGTCGACACGGTCGATTGCGGCAGAATTGAAGCCAATTGACCAGTTGTTCGGAATTCATTGATGGTGATGCCATCATCAGAATCGAAACACCTTCCGGCATGCCCGCAATGTTTTGTTGAATCAACAGCCCGGTGTCCGGATTATCCAAATCATCCACATCGTCAAAAATGACCAGTCCCGGGCGTGAAAATCGATGCAAATCCGCAGTCAGATTCGCCAGTGTCCGACTGTCCCATAGGGTAACCGGTGGCGTGGTAAAAATCATTTTTCGATCACCCATCACGGAAACCGGAATGCCGTTCAACAGGGATTTCAGGGAAAAAACCTGATACGATGTGAGAGAATCGGAAACATACCAGACATGGGTGTTCTGGATTGCGCGATGAAATACCTCTTTCAGGATCGCGGTTTTTGCAGGTCCAAAATGAACCGATATCACATGATCGGCCCGGTCGATATGACTGAAAATGTCCTGGTAGAAATGATCGTCGGGAAGTGTATGCCCTTTTTGGGCACCGATTTTTTCAAAATGCTTTTTCAGTTTGGAAGTGATCATGAATTACCCTTTGTCACGAATGGTCTTTTCCGGAATAAATCCACATGGATTGGGTATTGCCGGCTCTCTGGAATCCATTTTTGTTGTAAAATTCAATGGCGCGGCCATCGGCCACCAGAATATGCTGATGAAAGCCGGTGTAATTTTCCTTCAGTCGGGCCAGAATAGCGGCTCCGATGCCCTGTCCCTGATATTCGGGAAGGATCGGATAATAGACCACCAGGTAGCCGTCGGATATGGCATTTCCCAGTCCGACCAAACGGTCTTCAATCCATGCTGAAATCAGGGAATGAGAGTGCTTCAGCGCATTCATCAACTGATCCGGCCTGTTGGCGGCGGACCAGCCATTGGCCCGATACAGGGCCAGAACCTGATCCATTGGAATGTCACGGTGTTCTGAAAAAATCATATGTTGTCCCAAGAAAAATTTTGTCACCGCAAAGACGCAAAGATCGCAAAGGAAATCAATTAAAACAGGCTGTTGCTTGGCGTCCTTTGCGCCTTTGCGGTAAATTCAAAGTTGATCATCTGCCCGGAACGGTGATTATGGCCTGCATTGCCGACATCCGGATCGTTTATCCGGAAAGCGATTGAATCCTCAACTGAATATTATCCCTGGAAGCTGGAATGATCAAATAAAATTCAAAAAGAACACAGGGGCCTTTGTTTCTGCCTCCACCCTGTTTTCTTTTCGGATTGCCAAAAATCTGCCGGGTATGATAGAAAACTTTCTGTACCTGATCACCATCCCACTGCCCAAAACGCTCTGCGAAAAATGAATCCAGACCCGGAGGTTGGCCCATGTCCCTGCTCAAACTGCCCATTGATCTGCAATCCTTCGAGATCATCCAAAGAGAAGGATATCTGTATGTGGACAAGACCCAATACATCCACCGGATGATGGAAGAAGGCCGATATTATTTTCTGGCCCGGCCCCGGCGCTTTGGCAAGACCCTGATGGTGTCCACCCTGCGCAACCTGTTTGCCGGAAACCGGGAATTGTTCCGGGATTTATGGATTGACAGTCACGGCGACTGGTCATGGGAAAGATTTCCGGTGGTGCTCCTGGATTTCAATGGCACCAGTCATGATACGTCGGAGAATTTCAAGATAAGTCTGGATTGCCGACTGAAACGGATCGGACTTGACTATGATTTAACGCTACATGCCTCTCTTCTGAAAGAGCGGTTTGAGGAACTGATTCTGTCCCTGTACAAAAAGACGGGTCAGCCTGTGGTCATTCTGATCGATGAATATGACAAACCGATCATCGATCATTTGGGCAAGGGCGCCGCCGCCCTGGAGATCGCCAAAGCCAACCGGGACATCCTGAAATCCTTTCTGGGCACCCTGAAAGGCGCCGATGTGGCCAGCCACACCCGGTTTGTCTTCATCGCCGGGGTTTCCAAATTCAGCCGGGTCTCCATCTTTTCCGATCTCAACAATCTGATCGACATCACCATGAATCCCAAATATGCGGGGCTGTTGGGATACACCCAGGAGGAACTGGAATCATGCTTTCCCCATCACCTGACAGAACTGGCCCAAACACATGACACGGATTTGCCGGATGTATTGTCGCGGCTGAGGCTTCGCTACAACGGCTATCGCTTTTCACGAAACACCGTCATGGTGTATAACCCGTTTTCTGTTCTGCGGGCCTTCAGCAACCAGGCATTTGACAATTACCGGTTTGAAACCGGAACCCCGACATTTCTGATCAACCTGATGCGGGAACGCAATTATCCGTTGCCGGAAATGGAGAATTTGGAGGTGGGTGAATCCATTTTCAGCGTGTATGACCTGGATCGTCTGGGTGTTGAGGCGCTTTTGTTTCAAACCGGATACCTGACAATCCGGGATGTCACCGATGAAATATGGCGGCTGGGTTATCCCAATCTGGAAGTAAAATGCGCGTTTCTGAAACATCTTTTTCATTCTTTCACGACAGACCTGCCTGGACCGGAGCAATCCCGGTTTCGGAACCTGGCCGGATATCTGAAATCCGAAGACCTGGATGCGTTTTTCGAGACCGTCAACGCCATTTTTGCATCAATCCCCTATACGCTCAAAGGCGAACCCAACGAGGCCTGGTTTCACACGCTGTTTTATCTGATGGTATCGGCTTCCGGGGCATACACCCAATGCGAGGTTCTGACCAGCCGGGGCCGCATCGACCTGACCGTACAGTTTCCGGAAAAGATTTGGATTATGGAATTCAAGTGCAGGCAGACTGCCGAAGCCGGAATCAAACAGATTCATGAAAAAGGCTATTCGGATTCATATCGGGGCCTGAACCGGAAACTGCTGCTGTTGGGTATCGGGTTCGATCCCAAAACGCGGATGGTTTCGGACTGGAAGCTGGAAAGTTTCTAAGTCAGATGGGTGAATGGGGCATTTAAAACGAGATATGAATGCCCCATTCAACGGTTGGTGATGACAACAATGCTTTGATCAATTCTGCCGGATTAAAAATGATTCAGCCAGCTTTCGTTCATTTTCATGAGCGGGCCGCCAGACAATCCGGTAGTGCGTCTCCATGCCTTCCTGCACCGGTGTAAATACGGCCACATCCAGATCAGGATCGGGCCCCCGGTACTCCATCCACAGGACATTCTGTCGGGTCAGGCCAAAATCCCGGAAAATCCGTCTGCCCAGAGTTTCGGCAACGCTGGTTTTCATGGGCGTCGGGGTCATCTCACAGGCCACGACCACATATTGTTTCAGGTGTCGGACATCCGGTTGTGCCAGGGTCAGATCGATGATTTTCAGATCACCGGACATCCCCCAGTTTTTTCGGAATGACCGACGCACATGGCTGTGCGGAATTTTCCACCGATAGGTTCCATCAAATATGATCATTTTCCGATTCTCCTTTTAGAGCCTGTTTGAATATCCCGTCTGAGGCCCGCTAACTGCGTTGGGAAGCACCTCAAAATGCTCACATACTTCGTGTATGCTTCGCTTTTGATGCACTTTACGCCTTGTTATCGGGCCTGATCCAGAATCTTCAAACAGGCTCTTGGCTGACAGCATGGGATCAACTCCAGAAATCCCGCACCTGGTCAACGGTCTCGCGTGTTTTCAAAATTTCAATGTGCTTGCCCCCACCGGCATAACCGATCATTTTGGGCAGTTGCCGGCTGTTATAGCGGGACCACATGCTGAAGGTGTAGGCGCCCACATCGTGAATCAGCAGATAGTCATTCTGCATGATCGGAGGCAGGATTGCACCGGTTGCCAGAACATCTCCGGCAAAACACAGGGGGCCGGCAATGACATAGGGGAGATCATCCTGTCCGGTTTTGATGGAACCGGCCGGGTCAACAACCGTCAATTCATGATGCCACTCATCCGGACGGTAGCATTTTCGCAAAAACATGTCTGCGCCCAAATGAATCATGGCGGTTTTGACATGAGAATCCGTTTTGACATATTCCACCCGGCTGGCAGCCCATGCGGAATTGGCATGAACATACCGGCCGAATTCCGTGATCAGATCAAATGATCGCAACTCGGGAAACCGGGTAAAGAGCAGGCTGGAATAGGCGTCCATTGCCAGCGCATGCTGACAGCGATGATAGGAGACCGGCAATCCGCCGCCGATATCCAGAATGTTGATGGTCCTGCCGCCGGGAGCGTTTGCCAGCCGGGAATTGACTTCCCGGATAAAATCCAGAACGGTTTCCACGCCTTTCAACATCAGATCCGCAGAACATCCCTGTGATCCGATATGCAGATGAACGCCATCGAGCCACTCATGTTTCAGAAATGCCTGGATCAGGTCTTCCCGGGAACCGGTAATCGGCACCCCGAATTTGGCGTGGCGTCCGGCCACACTCGTCATGGCGATGTTTCCCAGTCCGACCTGGGGATTGATACGGATGCCGATTGTGGACCGGGATGGCATGCTGTTTTTGAGTTCTGAAATCCGGGTCAGTTCCGCCAGGGAATCCGCATTGATATGGACTCCCAGTTTGAGTGCATAGCCGATGTCATCTATCGTTTTTACCGGGGAATCAAAAACGATCCGGTCGGCGGGGACACCGGCTTTTTCCGCCAGATACAGCTCGGGCAAGGATGCGGCTTCCAGCCCTGCGCCCCAGTGGTTGATTTTTTTCAATACGGCAGCCAGCGGATTGGCCTTGACCGCAACCGTATGCAGAGTGCCCGGCGGAAAGACCGATTTCAGGTGCTGAATCCGTTCTGAAAGAAAGTCCAGATCGATAAAGATAGCCGCGGTGTCGGCATTTTCAATCAGCCCCTTCTGCTTCAGCGCCTGTTGAAATACCTGGCTCATGTCCTGATCACTGATTCGGGTTTTGGATAGCATAAAATCCTGTCATCTATGAATGTTGTTGGTAAAAACGCTTCTGTAAACCATGCCGAAATGCAGAATCATCCTAAATCAATAGGCCATACAGCATCCGTGTGGCCACAATCACCAGCAAGCCGGCAAAAATGCGTTTCAGACGGGGAACCGGCAGCCAGTGCGCCAGGCGCACACCAATGGGCGCAGTAAAAATACTGGCGGAAACAAACCCTGCCAGAGCCGGCAGGCTGATATATCCCAAAAAACCGGCTGGCAAACCGGAAACGTTCAACCCATTGTAGATATATCCGATTGTACCGGCAATGGCGATGGGAAAACCAATGGCAGCGGATGTTCCGATGGCGTGACGAACCGGAATGTTGCACCAGATCATGAATGGTACCGACAGGGTGCCGCCGCCGATCCCCACCAGACTGGAAACCGCACCGATGACATTGCCGACGCCAAACATGCCCCATGTTCCCGGAAGACTTCGGGATGGTTTGGTTTGTTTGTCGGTCAGCATCTGAATGGCAACATAATACAGAAACAGAATAAAAAAACCTTTCAGAAAATCGGTTGACAGACGGGCGGCGACACATGTCCCCAGAAACGTACCCGCAAAAATGCCGACGACAAGCCGCCTGACCACATCCCAGTGGACGGCGCCACGTTTGTGATGGGCCCAGAAGCTGGAAGCCGATGTAAATATGATGCTGGCCATCGATGTACCCAGCGCAACGTGCATGATATATTCAGCCGGTATGTTTTCCCGGGTCAGACAGAATATCAGTATGGGCACAATGACCAGCCCGCCGCCAATGCCCAGAAGGCCGGCCAGAACGCCAGCAACAGAACCAATTCCAAGATAGGTTAAAAAAATCAATTAGGTACTCCGTCAGTATTGCGATATGAGTCGTGTGTGTTGAGAAGCCGTCTGACAGTCCGACTACCCAACCGTCGGACTGTCCAACCGTCCAACCGTCCAACCGTCGGACTGTAAGACCGTCCGACTGTCCGACCGTCCAACAGTCCGACCGTCTATCGGCTGCTCTGCCCAAAAGCCATATGCGGCACCTTCAGTCTTCAGCCTTCCCCCTTTGAAGGATAAATTCCGTCCAGATATCGGCCCAACATCTCCATGTGGATCTTTTCTTCATTGCCGATGCGAAACAGAATCTGTTTTGCCTGCTCATTGGTGCATGCTTCGGCCATTCGAAGATAGAGATCGAGCGCCTGGGTTTCAATCATCATGGCCAGATCGAGGTAACCCGGAACATCTTTCAAAAATGGCTCATTCTGCTTCAGGAATTCATCCATATCAATACCGCCTTCCATCAGATTGGCCTCATCCGGTACGGTATCAATGGCATCCGCCAGTGCCATGAGTGTTCTTTTGTGATTTTCCTCGGCTTTTATCAGACTGGTCAGAAGTGTTGCCATATCCGGATCATCTGTTTTGGCTTTGACGGCTTCATGAAATTTTTTAAGGCCGTCCTCCATAAGACAGGCTTTCCGGATAATTTCTTCCGCAGACTCATCACCCCGGACAAATTTCAGATGAAACTCGCGGGGTCCGGATGCAGTCGGCTCTTCCCAAGCCTGAATACCACCCTGCATGTGAAACACATTCCGGTGACCCAACCCCATGAGAAGCTGCGCGGCCATGCGACTGCGTCCGCCAACCATGCAATATACAATAATGGGTTTGGAGACATCCAGCGCCGTATGCAAATCCGGAAGTTGGGGCAGCGGTATCAGTTTGGCGCCGGCCATGTGAGATTGTTCATATTCTCCGGGCTGACGAACATCCAGAAGGGTGTAAGTCCCTTCCTGATGCTCCTTCAGGAAGGTTTTGACCTCTTCCGGAAACAGGGTCTGTATGTCGTCGTAATCCTGATCTGTTTTCATAGCGGTCTCCAGTAAAATGAATCGCGTCCATGATGGTATTGATGAGAACAAATGACTGTTTTTCTGAATACTATCCAAGGAAATATCAATGATCAATTAAAAACAGGTATCCAATTTGCTTCTGATCCGTATTTTTCACACATCCCGGCATGTTCCAACCGCAGATAAATGGGATCGGTCACTTTAGGACATGCTGCGGCCGATTAAATGGACTTGTGCGTATTCAATGGCGGGATTATAATAAAAATTTTTGATCAAGCGTAGTTATCGAGAAGAAAATCAGAATTGCAGGAATCCGCGATTCAAACCGTAACATCGGCTGACGATATCATATCCTGGAAATATTTTCTCAACACCACTTGAACATTTTCCGGAAATGATGTTGCCGTCATCTGTCAATGAACTTAACTGTAGCCTGACATCATAAATCCGGATATACTGCAAAACGCTTTCAGGCATAATAAACGATTAACGGGTGTAACCCAGGGAGGATATGCTTTGGAAAAATCAGATAAAACGGTTCTGGTTGTCGGAGGCGGCGCCGCCGGCCTGTCTGCGGCACTGGAACTGGCGCAATTTGGGGTCCGGGTCTGGCTCCTGGAAAGATCCGGAAAATTGGGTGGTCATGCAGCCGGATTTACCTGCAAGGCGTCGCCCGAATGTGTCCGATGTGGGGCCTGCATGGTGGAAAACCGGATTCAAGAGGTTCAATCCAGTCCATTGATTGAGAGCGGAATTCAAAGCATCATTGAGCGTGCGGACCGATCAGACCGGTTTCAAATCCATGTCAGACAGAATGGGCAGAAGGTTGTTCGTGAGGTTGATGCGGTTGTTCTGGCGTCCGGCTTCAAGCCGTTTGATCCGTCACAAAAACCTTATGGATATGGCCGATTTCCCAATGTATTGACCAATCTGGATCTGGAGAACAGGCTTCGGCAGACCGGACAGGTGCTTCGGCAGCCGGATGGGAAGATTCCTGAAAATATCGCGTTTATTCAGTGCGTGGGAAGCCGGGATATTACACTGAACCATTTGTGGTGCAGCCGGGTCTGCTGTGCATCGGCGCTGAGAATGGCCCACCGGATTCAGCATATCCAGCCCAAAACGGACGTGACATTTTTTTATATTGATGTTCAGACATTTGGAAAAAATTTTGAACAGGTCTATTCCGACATCAAAAGCCGGATCAGACAGGTACGGGCCATTCCGGGCGATATTGTCAAAACTGCGGATGACCGGCTGCGAGTCAGTTTTTTTGATCCGGCCGCCCGCAAATATCAGGAAGACCTGTTTGACATGGCCGTTCTGTCCATTGGCATGACACCGTCTGAGGATCATCGATCATTATCAGACCTGTTCCGGATTTCGCTGAACCATTCCGGTTTTTTCCCCGATCACCCGCACCAGGGAAAACCCCCGGGCGTGTTTGCTGCGGGATCGGCCCTCAAGCCCATGGGAATTGCCGAAAGCATTGCCAGCGGAAGTCGTGCGGCATTGCAGGTTCTGGACTGGCTGAAGGCGTGAATTCTGACAACGGATACCTGATTTTAAGAGGAGATACATGTGAATCGCAATATTGTGATATTTGGAAATAGCATGACTGCGCATCAGACGGCAGTCGCCTTTCAGGAAAAAGGGTTTCCGGTTTATATGATCACCCCGGATGATGCGTCTGTCTCCGCAGGTTATGCCGGTAAAATGGCGTCTGACCATTTTTCCATAAACTGCCTGACCCATGCCCATCTGAACGGGCTTGCCGGATATGCCAACCAGTTTAATATTGATCTGAAAACGGATGACGGGTCCAAAATCCTTGAAGCCGGCGGCATTGTCATTGCAGAAGATGTTGTCAGAGAGGCCAACCATGCGGCATATGGTCTGGCAATGACCCCTCTTACCCCGGGCCTGTCAGTCATTCTGCACCGGATTGGAGATTCTCCGGTTGTTCCGGAAAACTGGGCAGGTATCACCACGGTTGTTTTCCTGTTGAATCTGTCTGCCGAAAATCACCCCATCATGGCCCGTGAAACCATGATGGCCGCCAAAACACTCCGGTCTGAAATGGGTATTAAAACCTATGTTTTGACCGGAAACCTGAAAGTGGCCGATGACGGACTCGAGGCCATGTACCAGGATTGTCGAAATGCCGGCGTGGTGTTTGTCAAGTTTACGGAAACACGTCCCCGGATTGATCATGGTAACGGTCAATCTGTGGAGATTGATTTCGTGGATGAAATTACTGGTGACCGGTTTTTCCTGCGGCCGGATCTGGTCGTGGTGGATGAACGGATTCTGGCCGCTCCCGGTCTGAAACATCTGGCCCGGGTCATGCGCCTGGAGCTGGATGATGGCGGATACATTCAGGCCGATAATGTTCACCGGCTGCCGGTTTATACCAACCGGAAAGGGGTTTTTGCTGTTGGGGGATCACGCGGCGTTCCGTTGTCAGAGTCAGCAGATACCGACATTGCCAATGTCTGCACCGGTATCGACGGGGTGATGACGGGCAGGACCGTCACACCCGGGGCAAAGGCCCTTATTCATTCCGGCCAGTGTATCAGATGTCTGACCTGTTACCGGGTCTGCCCATATGCTGCCATCATGCTGGGGGTCAGACCCGAGGTGATTTCCGATTTGTGTGAACGCTGTGGTATCTGCGCCGCGGAATGCCCCCGTGAAGCCATTACCATCTCAGATTACGCCAATCCGGTTATTGCCCAGCAGATTGCCCGGCATGTATCCGCATCCGGTGCCATGCAATCCCCGTTTCTGGTGGCGTTCTGTTGCGGCAGATCCGCAATTCCGTCCAAAAATCTGGCGCTGGCTGACGGACACAGTCTGCCATCCAATCTGTTGATCATAGAGGTTCCCTGCGCCGGAAGTATTTCCATCGATTATCTTCTGTCCGCATTCCGTCATCAGGCAGACGGTGTTCTGGTCCTGTCCTGCCACACGGGCAACTGCCACTCGGAACATGGAAACCGGTACGTCAGGCAGCGGGTGGAAAATCTTCTTGAAAGACTTGCAGTCATTGGCGTCGAGCCGAATCGGCTGCAATTGACCACCATTGCAGCCAACATGCCTGCAGAATTTGCAGAAACCGTTACCCGGTTTGAACAACAGATTATTCAACTGAATCAGGTGAAACCATGAATGAAATCCTGTCGGAAAATGTTACCGCCGAAAAAATACAGCTTGACCGCATCGATCACGATGCGTTTCGTGCCTGGCCCTTTGCCCAGGACTGTTGCATAACCTGTGCCATCTGCTCGGGTTCGTGCCCGGTCGCGGGTGTCGATGGATTTGACCCGCGAAAGCTGGTCCGTCTGGCATCCCTGGGGCAGATCGACCAGGCTGTCGAATCCCGGTGGCCCTGGATATGCACCCTGTGCGGAAAATGTGAACAGGTGTGTCCCATGGACATTCACATTCCGGATTTGGTCCGGCGCATTCGGGGGCTTCGGGACCGGGACCGGGTTCCCGGAATTCTTCACAAAGGTATCGAGGCTGCGCTGAAAACCGGCAACAATCTGGGATTGCCGAAAGACGATTTTGTTTATATTTTGGAAGATGTTGCAGCCGAAGTGGCGGAAGAGCCGGGTTTTGAAGGCTTTACGGTTCCAATTGACAAGGAGGGCGCCAATCTGCTGACAACCATTCATAACAAGCTGGTCAACACCCATACCGAAGACCTGAAACACTGGTGGAAAATTTTTCATGCCGCCGGCGAAGACTGGACCATATCATCCGAAAACTGGGAGGGTACCAACTGGGGGTTTTTTACCGGCGATGATGACGCCATGAAAACCATGACCGGCCGGATCGTGGAACAGATGGCGCGGCTGAAGATCAAAAACCTGATGTGGCCGGAGTGAGGGCACGCGTATCTGGCGACCAGGTCTGGTCTCGAAAAATGGTATCCCGAAGCACTGAAGGGGTTTGGAACCTTTACGGTTTTTGACCTGATGATTGACTATATCAAAACCGGACGCATCAAACTCGACAAATCCCGGTTCGATGTTCTGGCAACCTATCACGATCCCTGCAATTACGGCCGCAAGGCAGAACGCCTGTTTGGTCACGCGTATTATGATGAACCCAGATGGATCATGGACCAGTGTCTGAACAACTGGGTGGATATGTATCCGCTCCGGCAGGGCCAGTTCTGCTGTGGTGGCGGTGGTGGAACACTGACAACCGGGTATAATGCCGAACGCATTTTCTATGGCCGGAAAAAAATGGAACAGATCCGGGAAACCGGGGCACAGATGGTGGTGGTTCCGTGCCACAGTTGCCACGGTCAATTGAATGCCATCAAGACGGAATATCAAATGGCCGGTCTCACGGTCAAATATCTCTGGGAACTGGTGGCGGATTGCCTGATTTTGTAACACCGCTGGATTCAGGGAATATCCGATGATAATCGCGGAAATATCTTGATCAATGACGAAAACGGACCAACCGGATTTGGAACGTGATTCGAACAGTTTTTTAGGGGGAGGTTTATTATGACAGAAATTGATAGACGCGATCAGTTCCGTGACAGGGGAGAGTCAACCCGGGATCATGATCCTGACGATGATTATTATTCAGAGGATACCTATTCCCCCTGGAAGAAAAACCGTATGGATTCCATGATGTCCTCGGTTACAAAAAACAGTGGTATTTTATTGGGGCTTATCGGTGCCGTCATATTTATTTTGATTGCGCTGTTTTTATTCATGCCCATGCTGAAACCGGAGCCGGTTGATCTTTCCATGCTCTCGCAATTGGATGAGCGCATCAAGAAACTTGACGCCCGGATATCCCAGCTTGAATCCAATCCGTCCCACCAGCCGTTTGTTGCATTGCAGGATGAAAAACTGAATCAGATGGGGGTAAGACTGGATAGTCTCGAATCCGCACTGACCCAGAAGCTGGATTCCATGAACCGGGAAATGGAAGGCGTTCGCAAAACCGGCGGGCAGGCCAAAATTGCCGTTACCGAAACGCCCAAAACCGAACCGCCTTCTGTCAAAAAAACAGACACTCCGGAGCCGTCCAGGACACCATCGACTGAAACCAAGTCCGGCATACGGTATCATGTGATTCAACCCAAGGAAACCCTTTTCAGTATCGCCAAAATGTATGGATTGAGTGTGGACGAACTCCGGCGACTCAACAAGCTTTCGCAGCAGGATTTAATCAAATGGGGGCAGAAACTGCGTGTTTCTCCCTGACACTCAAGAAGAATACGTTGAACAAGGAGATCATTATGATCGTTGGCATTTTAAAAGAAATCAAAACCCTGGAAAACAGAGTATCCATGACGCCTGCAGGCGTTGAAATACTGGCGCAAAAAAAGCACATCGTTCTGGTTGAACAGGATGCAGGCGTTGCCAGTGGCTTTACAAACGATGACTATGTCCGGGCTGGGGCCGAAATTACCCCGGGCCCCAAAGAAATTTATGACCGGGCCGAAATGGTCATGCATGTCAAAGAACCGCTTCCGGCTGAATATGATCTGATCAAACCCGGCCAGATTGTTTTTACCTATCTTCATCTGGCTGCTTCGGAAGAGTTGACCCGTGCCCTTATCAAAACCAAGTCCATCGACATTGCATACGAAACCCTTCAGAAAGCGGACCGGTCTCTGCCCCTTTTAACCCCCATGAGCGAGGTTGCCGGACGTATGGCGATCCAGGAAGGCGCAAAATATCTGGAAATGGCCCAGGGCGGTCAGGGCGTGCTTTTGGGTGGTGTCCCGGGGGTGGAACCGGCCACGGTCATGGTCATTGGCGGCGGTATTGTGGGAACCAACGCTGCCAAAATGGCCTGCGGACTGGGCGCAAAAGTATATTTGCTGGACAACAATCTGGACCGGCTGAGATATCTGAGCGATGTCATGCCGTCAAACTGTTTTCTGCTGATGTCATCGCCCGCAGCCATTCGCAAACTGGTTCAGGAAGCCGATGTGGTCATTGGCGCGGTTCTGATACCCGGCGCCAAGGCGCCGCGGCTGATCACACGGGACATGTTGCCAACCATGAAAAAAGGCTCGGTTCTGGTGGATGTGGCCATCGATCAGGGAGGATGCTTTGAAACATCCAAACCCACCACGCATGATCATCCGACCTATACCATCGATGGGGTCATCCATTATTGTGTGGCCAATATGCCCGGTGCAGTGGCCAAAACATCCACCATGGCCCTGACCAACGCCACATTGCCGTATGCCCTTGAAATCGCCGGCAAAGGCTGGAAAAAAGCCATGCGGGAAAATCCGGAAATCAAATCCGGCGCCAATGTCATCGAAGGTCAAGTGACCTATCCCGGTGTTGCCGAAGCGTTTGACCTGCCACTGGTTTCGATCGATTCGCTGCTGGGGGAATAACGAACAGCCGAAGGAGACATGATATCATGGAAGATTTTGCAGACGTAGAAACCCGGGTGGATTCGCTTGAGACCTTGCTGGGTAATTTTATTGTTCAGACTCAGACATCTCTGATGAGATTGAGCCGCGAGATGATTGCGTTCAAGGACGAGATGAAAGAATTCAAGAACGAGATGAANNCAAGGATGAGATGAAGGACTTCAAGGATGAGATGAAGGACTTCAAGAACGAAACCCGGCAGGCACACCGGGAGATGAACCAGGAATGGGGAAACCTGGCCCGAAAGATGGGGACCATTGTGGAGGATATTATTGTTCCGGCTGTCCGCCCGGTGATTCAAAAATACTTTGGGGAGGATGTGCTTCATCTTTCTGTAAATGTCAGAAAGATGATCAAGTCCCTGAATCTGAAAGGGGAGTTTGATGTGATCGCCGCCGGAGAAACACGGGTGTTTTTGATTGAGGTAAAAAGCCGGCCCAAAGAGCAGTATCTGGATGATTTTATGGAGAATGCCAAAAAATTCCGAAAACTTTTTCCGGAATATGACGCCATGCCGCTGGTCCCCATTTTCGGCTCCATCCGGTTTGAAGAAGATTTTATTCCCTTGGCCACCCAAAGAGGCATTTATATCCTGGCTTATCGGGAATGGGATTATATGGATATCCTCAATTTTGATGCGCTTTCGAAAGAAGGGCGTTGATCATCAATTTGACCACAACCTGTTATTCATTGACGTTTTATCACCGCCAAGGTGCAAAGGACATTGGAAAAAATGACAAACAACCGTACTGGAATTTATGAAAACTCGAATTGTTAACGAAAAAATTAGAAATATCGCAATCATTGCCCATGTCGATCATGGCAAAACGACCCTGGTGGATGCCATGTTCCGGCAGTGTGGACTCTTTCGGGACAATCAGGATGTCTCGGATCGTATCATGGACCGGATGGATCTGGAAAAGGAACGGGGCATTACCATTGCCGCCAAAAACTGCTCGGTGATCTGGAAGGGCGTTAAAATCAATATTGTGGATACACCGGGCCATGCGGATTTCGGTGGCGAGGTGGAGCGGGCCCTGTCCATGACAGATGGGGCGCTCCTGCTGGTGGACGCCTCCGAAGGCCCGCTGCCCCAGACGCGATTCGTCCTGAAAAAGACCCTCGAAGCCGGTCTCAAGGTCATTGTGGTCATCAACAAGGTCGATCGAAAGGATGCCCGGGTGGATGCGGTTCTGGATGAAATTTATGATCTGTTCATCGATCTGGATGCCACGGAAGCGCAACTGGATTTTCCCCTTTTGTATGCGGTTGGCCGTGACGGTGTTGCCTGGAAGGATATGAAAGAAGACAGCACCAGCCTGAGCATGCTGTTTGATACGATTGTCGAAGAAATTCCGGCGCCATCCCATGATCCCAACGCCCCGTTTCAGATGCTGGTTTCCGATCTGGGCTATTCGGATTATCTGGGGCGGCTTGCCATTGGCAAAATCATTCATGGTCATGCCCGGTTCAATGACAGCCTGATCTGCATCGACGATCAGAACCGGCACAATCCGCTGAAAATTTCCAAGCTTCAGACATATCAGGGACTGACTTTTCAGGAGGTCCAGACCGCTGATCCGGGTGATATTATCGTGCTCTCCGGAATCGACAATGTCAAAATCGGGGATACGATCTGCACCAAAACGTCTCCGGCCAGACTGCCCCGCCTGACCGTGGATGAACCCACCGTATCCATGCTGTTCCGGATCAATGATTCTCCCTTCAGCGGCAAGGAAGGCAAATATGTGCAATCCAGCAAAATCCGGGAGCGGCTGTTCAAGGAAACCCTGATGAATGTGGGCATTCTGGTCGAGGAAACCGATGACAAGGAGAGTTTTACAGTCAAGGGACGGGGTGAATTCCAGATGGCCATTCTCATTGAGACCATGCGCCGGGAAGGATTCGAGCTGTGCGCAGGGCGTCCCCAGGTCATTTTGAAATATGAAAATGGCGTTAAACTCGAGCCCGTCGAACGGCTGATGGTGGATTGCGACGAATCCTTCATGGGCATTGTCACGGAAAAGCTGTCTGTCCGGAAAGGCAAAATGCTGAATCTGGTCAATCACAATCGGGGGCGGGTCCGCATTGAATTCAGTATTCCCTCCAGATCCCTGATCGGGTATCGGGATGAATTTCTTACGGATACGCGGGGATCTGGCATCATGAATTCCTATTTCAGCGGTTATGAGGCCTATCGGGGAGATTTTCCCAGCCGCTTTACCGGCTCCATCGTATCGGACCGGCAGGGGATGTCCGTGGCATACGCCCTGTTCAACCTGGAGCCACGGGGACAGCTTTTTATTGTTCCGGGCACACCGGTCTATGAAGGGATGATTGTTGGCGAGCACAATCGGGACAATGATATCAATGTGAATCCCTGCAAAGAAAAAAAACTGACAAACATGCGGGCATCTGGCCGGGATGACAATATTCTGCTGTCGCCGGTCAAGGCCATGACCCTGGAACGGGCCATTCATTTTTTGATGGATGATGAACTGGTCGAGGTCACGCCAAAATCCATCCGGTTGAGAAAAACCATTCTGGATGCCCATAAACGCCATACGCTCCGGTCGGCAAAACTGAAGCAGACGGAATAGGAGAAAGGCTGAAGGCTGAAGACTGAAGGGTGAAATAGGAATTTTTGAACGAAAATTCGGCCAGGGCACCGGTTTGTTTTTGTCCACCGTGTCCACCATGTCCATGACGTCCTCTATGCCCTTCATTGTTATAACCCTTTCATATGTTTACGGAACCGCAATCATGCAAAATCTGAATGGTCAAATCGTTGCGCTGATTGAAAAAGGGGTGCGGATACCCAATCCGGAGTCGGTTGAAATTGGACAAGAGGTCGAGATTGACCGGATTTCCGGAGACAATGTGGTATTTCATGCCGGAACCAAAATTTTTGGCAAAAACACGCTCATTTTGCAGGGCGCAAGGCTGGGCCTGGAGTCGCCAACAACGGTTGATAACGCGTTAGTCGGCCCGGATGTGCGGTTGAACGGCGGTTATTTCAAGGGGGCCGTATTTCTGGAAGGGGTTTCATTTGGGTTGGGCGGCCATGTGCGTGATGGAACGATCATGGAAGAGTTCTCCAGTACCGCCCATACGGTTGCACTCAAACAGACGATTCTGATGCCGTTTGTCACGCTGGGCAGCCTGATCAATTTCTGCGATTGCCTGATGGCCGGGGGGGCCAGCCGAAAGAATCACAGTGAGGTCGGCAGTTCCTACATCCATTTCAACTACACACCCAATCAGGACAAGGCAACGGCCTCGCTTATCGGGGATGTTCCCCGCGGGGTCATGCTGAATCAGCCCCCCATTTTTCTGGGAGGGCAGGGGGGAATGGTCGGGCCCTGCCGCATGGAATTTGGAAATGTGGTTGCCGCAGGCTCCATCATACGAAAGGATGAACTCAGGCCCGAACGGCTCATTCAGGAAATGCCCAAAAAAAGCATCAATATTCCATTCACCCGGGGAATTCATCTGACCCTCAGGCGGATCATGGTCAACAACATGTCCTATATCGCCAATCTTCTGGCGTTGATGCAATGGTATCGACAGGTGAGATATCTGTTTGTCGGCAACCGGTTTCCTCAAGCCCTGCTGGATGGATTATGTCAGACACTTCAAACCAATATCGATGAGCGGACTAAACGCCTGGTTGATTACTGCCGGTCCATGCCGCTTCAGGACAACCTGGATTCGGCTCAGACCATTCGGCAAAATGAGTTGCATCACAATGGGTTACGGATCAATGATGCCGTTCGGTCGCTTCAGCGGGATGACACAGACGATGGGTTGCGGGAACCGTTTTTAAATGAAATTCAGAAAAGAATTCAAACAGAAGGCGATGATTATGTGGGCATCATCCGGTCACTTCCGGTAACGGTTTCAGAAGCTGGAACCCGGTGGCTTCAGGGTATCGTGAATCGGGCTGAATCCCGGTTGACCGGTGTTTTCCCATCTCTTTAGATCCGGATCAAAATGTGCCGATTTCCGACAGGCCCCAAGTTGCAGGCGGACGGAAGGCTGTTCACAAACTACTGACCCCATTTTTACACAAAAGAAAGGCTGATCCCATGTTTCTAAGACTATCCAACCTGTTTCGCGGATTTTTAAGTCTGTTTATCAAGGACCTGGAACGTCGCAGCCCGGAAGCCCTGCTGGAGCTTGAACAGGAAAACCTGCGCAAGCAGATTGCCCAGTTCAACCAGGGACTGGTCATGCATGCCGGGCTGAGTGAGCGGCTGATGGGCCAGGTCCGAAAACTGGAATCGGATGAACGGAACCTGCGGGCCAAGACCAGCGCCCATCTTCGCGCCAACAATCGCAGCGCCGCCGGTCAGTATGCGTTAAGACTTCAGACCGTTGAACGGGAGTTGGCGGAAAATCGCAGTCAGCTTGAACAGGCCGAAGCCACGTATCAGAATCTGCTCAAATCCCGGGATGTGGCCATTTCAACCGCCAGGGCCAAAATCGACCGCTTGAAAGGCGCCATCAACAGCATCCGCATGAACACGGCCATGGCCGAAATGCATGAAATGGCGTCGGGCATGATCAGCGAAATTGGCGGGGCCGGCGATACCCTGAACCGGCTTCAGGAAATGGTTGAGGAAGAACGCGCCAAAACAGCCGGACGCGCCCGGATTGCCAAAGACGCCGTTGATATGAGCGAAGTCGATATCAAGTCTCAGGAAATGGAAATACTGGCGGATCAGGCATTGGCGGATTTTGCCGCCAAAGAGGGCATTACCCTGGATGCCGCCCCAACTGCCGCAGCAGACGCGCGCGTCATGGGCAAACCCCTTGCCGAGGGATAATGAGATGCCCCTGCCTTCACATGCCCCGTCATGGGCGCAGGATGTGGTGCTGGCGTATGAAAGCGGCGCACATGGACAGTTTATCCTGTACGGAAATGTTCACGATCAGCTTCCGGTCGGGAACCGCCGGGTCAATCTGAACCGGTTTATTCAGGAAGAGCTGCTCAGTGCATTTTCCGTGATTTTTGATTATGATCTGGGCAGTGGTCTAAGGCTCGCACGGGGTGCGGAACGACTTGAGAACTGGCTGAGCGAAAACCGGGTCGATGGCATGCCGCGAAAGCCGCTGGCCGCTGCGGATCTGGTCAGTCACTACCTGCGGTTTCTCTACAATCTGCGTGCGATGAACCAAAGCAGCACCCTGTCCGTTGCCTGTATCCTGCGCGGGGCGGACCAGTTTCTGTCCCTCCAGCAAAGCGGTATCCCGGAAAGCGAGTCACTGGCCCGCGTGGTGAAAGACTGGGCCGATGAATATCCCTTTTGCGACTTGCCCTTTGCCTCTTTTCTGATCGCCTCCAATTTGAGCGATTTGCATCCGCTGGTGGCATCCAATCCGCGGGTTTATTCCACACGGGTACCCCTGCCCAATTCTGCCGAAATGCTTCAAACCCTGGAGCAGCTCCGGTCCTCTTGTGCGCCTGCTTTTTCAGACCCAAACGCGTCGCTTGTTCAGACAGCCGGGGCATTGGTCGGCGTGACCCTGTCATCGGTTGAAAGTCTGGTTAAAATGCGCGCATTCGAAAAACGCCCGCTGACCGGACAGGACTGGGTGGCGGTCAAAAAACAACTGGTTGAAAAAGAGGCATCCGGACTGGTCGAATTCATCGAATCCACCAAGACACTGGCGGATTATCATGGACAGGAACCATTGAAACAGTGGCTGAGTCAGGACATGCTGCTGTGGCAGAATGGGGATCTCATGGCCCTCCCAATGGGCTATCTGATCTGCGGTCCGGTGGGTACGGGCAAGACATTTCTGGTTCGATGTCTGGCCGGCGAGGCAGGTGTGCCGGTTGTCAAACTGAAGAATTTTCGGGATCGGTGGGTCGGTTCCAGTGAAGGCAATCTGGAGCAGATATTCCGGCTGATTCACGCCTTGGGACGGTGCATGGTTTTTGTGGACGAGGCGGATCAGGCATTGGGACAACGCCAGTCCGGTCAAAGCGACAGCGGCCTGTCCGGACGACTCTATGCCATGATTGCCCAGGAAATGTCCGATACCCGCAACCGGGGCCGGATCATGTGGATACTGGCATCATCCCGTCCGGACCTGATTGAGGTGGACCTGAAACGGCCTGGCCGGGTGGACATGAAGGCACCGCTCTTGCCCACCACATCGGCTGAAGAAAGTGCGGCCCTGATCTCGGCCCTGTGCAGCCGGTTTGACCTGAACTTGTCGGTATCCGATCTGCTGGGGCTGGGTTCGGACATGCCCCTTCTCCTGACACCCGGTGCTGCCGAAGCATTGGCCATCAAGGTGTACCGGCAGGTCAAAACCGCCAAAATGTCAGCGGCAGAAGCCATGATATCCTGCCTGACCGGATATCAGCCGCCCGTGCCAATGGATGTGATGATCCACCAGATGCGCATTGCCATTCGGGAAGCCAGTGATCTGGCATTTGTCCCCATCAGTTTGAGACATCTTGTGGAGACATCCTGAAAAAGAATCCAGAATCCAGGAGCCAGAATCCGGAAGATGAGCCAACCCGGTTGACTGAAGAGGCCTGTAAATTGATGGAAGCTTGGAGGCGAGCCATTCTGAATTCTGGATACCCAAGCAGTTTCTTGAACTCCCAAATTTGAAATCCGCCATGCGATATATTCTTGCCGCATTCAATGCCCGCCCTCTGGGCATGCCGATACCACCCAACTGGTTTGGACTGGCGACATTTGCCCTCCTGGGTGGTTTTGTTTCTTCCGGGTTCTGGCTGATTGGCCTGGGGCTGGAAATCACCTATCTGGCATGGCTGTCCCGCCACTCCCGGTTTCGAACCCTGGTGGATAAAACGGGCAAGGTTACGGATTCGGACGCGGCAGACTATACCCGGCTGCTGAGCCGGCTGACGCCTGCTGACCAGAATCAGCAGAAACAGATCGAAACCCGCAGCGCCGGGATTATTGACCATCTGCAACAGGTTGGCGCCATGTCCATGCAAATTACCATGCTGACCCAACTTTGCGGCCTGCATCTTCGGCTGCTGGATGCGCGTGGGCAATTGACTACCGTGGTCAAAGGCGGCCTTCAGGAAAATGCCGGGCTAAAGGCCCAGCAGGATCACCTGAAATGGCGTCTGGAAAACGATACCCTGGATGATGCCCTTCGGCGCAGCCTGGAGCAGCAACTGGCGGTTATTGGCGAACGGCTGACCACCCATGCCGATGCCGAAAAGCGTCTGGAACTGGTCAATGCAGAAATCGAACGGATCCGCCATCAGGTGTCCCTGATTCACGAGCAGGCCCTGTTGAGTACCGATGCCGAAAGCATTACCGGGTCCATCGATGTCCTGACCGCATCCCTGAATGCGGCAGGCGATTTGCTTCAGGATCAGCGTGCCTGGATGACAGATACGGATGATTTCAGGAATATGCCGGTGTCGGGCATGCTGAAACAGGCTGCCCGAAATCGAATGGACNNGGGGTGGGGAACAAGCAAACTGTGACCGACTGCAGTATATCGGAAATATGGATGAAGGGAGGAAGAACCATGAGGGGAACAGATCATTGGCTGAAGTGGAATCAAACCGGTTCGGCAGCGGGCAAAGCCATTACCCTGATTTTGACACTGGGTCTGATCGGATTTGGAAGCTGGCTGGTATGGCAGCAGTTTATGGCCCCGTCTTCATCGCCGGAAACCCGATCATCCCGGATGGCGGATGAATCCCGGGCAACGGATGCCGGAAAACCCGCGTCCGAAAATCCGTCACAGACGGCTGTGTCACCGCCACCCATCGAACCGCTTCAGACAACCCCTGTTCTGGATGCCCCGGCGCCGTATGTGCCCAAAAACCGGATAGTCGATGTCGATATCAGTGAATATGCCGGTTATGCCGGTCTGATCGCGGCCAATGGCGGGCTGGAACCCAATCCGGATTCCTTCTTTTCCAAAACCTTTGGATTTCAGGTCCGCCTGTCGATCAGCGAAGGTGAAAACTGGTCAAAGCTCAACAATGGGCAGTTTGCGGCATCCGCCACCACGACCGATGTACTGGCGGCTCTGGGGCGCTCGTTTCAGGTAACGGTTCCGGTTCAGATCGGTTTTTCCCGCGGCGCGGACATGGTGGTGGTGGATACGGGTATTGCCTCCATCAACCAGCTTCGTGGCCGGACCCTGGCGGCGTCCCAGTTCAATGAAAGTGAATTCTTTTTGCGGTATCTGGTTCAGCAGGCCGGTCTCAAGGTCAGGGTTCTGCGGGATCTGGACAGCAAACCCGCTCCGGACGAGGTGGGGCTGGTTTTTTACGAAGATGCCTTTACAGCCTGTGATGCCTATGCCAGTGAATTGACCCGCAAGGTGCCCCGGCTGAATGGCGCGGTTGGATGGACACCCAAAACCGACGAGATTGTGGATGCGTCCAACGGAAAAGCCAAAATTCTGGTTTCCAACCGGAATTTGTTGATTGTTTCCGATATCCTGTGCGTGAACCGGGGATTTGCAGAAGCCAGCCCCGACATGGTCAGGGGACTGGTTCACGGGGTACTGGAAGGCAACCGCATGATATCCGAAACACCAAATGACCATATCCCGGTTGTCGCCAAAGCCTTTGGATGGACCGAAGCGGAAACCCGGGCCGAACTGTCCCGGGTTCATTTGTCCAACCTTCCGGAAAATCTGGCGTTTTTTAAAGGAACCATCGATGCCGCAGGGAGTTTCAGCAGCATTTATCAGTCATCGGTCCTGGCGTACGGGGACCTGATCAAGCAGCCTGCGGATTCTGACCGGTTTGTGGATATGACGCATCTGGATGCACTGGATCGGGCCGGTCATTTTGCCGGTCAAAAACTCGCCATTGTCCCCATACGCACCAGCACCCGGGAAGCCATCGAGGGGCAGGCGCTTCTTTCAAAGGATATCCGGTTCTTTTTTGAACCCAATTCCGCGGTATTGGATAACAAGGTGCCGGAAAACCAGACATATCTGGAAACCATTCAGAAATTTCTTCAGGTCAGCCCCGGTTCTGTGGTGCTGCTTCGGGGTCATGTGGACAATGCGCGGATTTCGGATTTTCGTCGTGAAGGCGGAGAAACACTGGTTCAGTCCATGGCGCTCAAGGCGATGGAACTGTCACGGCAGCGGGCGCAGGCTGTTCGAACCATGATGCTGACAAAATACCCCAGGCTTGAAGCCAGTCGCATCGAGATTGTGGGTCGTGGCTGGGAAGAGCCGTCCGGAGCCGACAGCGATCTCAACCGCCGGGTCGA
>DFZE01000231.1 GCA_002382065.1 Desulfobacteraceae bacterium UBA4064 | reverse complement strand
TTTTTTCATCATGGCATGTCTGTTCTGGTCACCCCTGAGGATCGGGTCATGATATTTCTGCCCGGAGACCGCCCGGACAGCGTAGGGGATCTCCTGATCCGTGCATTGGCCCGGATGAATGTGCCCGGCATCATTCAAAACCCGGGCGTTCATCCGGAAAAAATTGTGGATGCCATCATCGATCAGTCCATCACCTGTCTGGTGGGCGCCCCGGTTTTCATCCGGTATCTGCTGCGATCTGGCAACAACGAAACGCGTCTCAAAAACCGGATTCAATCCATCCTGTTGACAACGGACCATATGCCGCAGGTCATTGTCAACTCCCTGGAACAGGCCCTGACATGTCGGGTGAATGGTCATTATGTCATGAGCGAGATGGGATGGGGCGGCGGTGTGGTATGCCGGGAAGGCCGGGGATATCATTTCCGGGAAGCCGATCTGTATATTGAAATTGTGGTGCCAGAAACCGGTAAGCTTTTCAGGGCGACAGCCGCAAAGCCCCTTCCGGACGGCCAAATCGGAGAAATTGTCGTGACAACCCTCACCCGAACCGGAATGCCCCTGATCCGTTACCGGACCGGCGATATCTCCCGGTTTCACCTGCCACCCTGTCCGTGTGGAACCGTATTGAAGCAAATGGATCGTTCTGTCCAGCGTCTGGAAAACCGGGCAGTGCTGAAATCCGGCGCCTACCTGACCCTGTCCATGCTGGATGACGCCCTGTTTTCCCTGCCGGATGTGATCGACTTCCAGGCAGACCTGGGGTCATGTTCCGGCCGGGATTGCTTGACCATTACTGCAGATATTTCCGGGGATGCCGATTCCGTGTGTGATCAAATAAAGGGGAAATTGAAGACCATTCCCGCTATCCGGGATGCGATTTTTCGGCTCGACATCCAATTGTCGCATGATTTGAACAGCCCTGGTTTTTTGCCGGGCCTTCAAAAAAGATGCCTTGTGGACCATAGGAAAAAGGATGAAGGATGAAGTCGACTCTTTCCCGGAAGCCCGCACATGGGAAGACAATCCGGATTTTCTGTTTCGGGACCAGCCCATCATGCGCCTGCATCTGTGGCTGGAAACCGAAAATGGGATATTCTTCGGGCTGGGACGACAGAAACTGCTGGAATGCATCCGATCCGGGCTTTCCCTGAAGGCGGCCGCAGACTGTCTGGGCATGTCTTACCGGGCAGCCTGGGGAAAAATCAAGCAAACCGAAGATGTACTCGGTGTCCGGCTGATCGAAAAAAAAGGCGGGAACCGGTCCGGATACCGATTGACCCCTGCCGGGGAATTGCTGGTTACCCGTTTCGAGCAATGGTACACCGAAGTCGAGCAGTTTGCTCTGAACAGTTGCCTGACCCTGATGCCCTGCCACCCCCGGATATTTGAAGATGCCGCTGTCCGTGATAAAACAGAATTCCAATAAACATCTCGGATTCAAACGCCTTCCATAGTTGATGTGTTATTTATAACATATTATTATCTTTATAATAAAAGCATTTGATGTTGACTTTCTCTGCCATTTGGTTCAATTGCTACAGTATTATGCCTAATCTGACATATCCAGTCTGACAAACGGTTCTGATTGAACATTCCCGGGGAATGGTTTCATGGAAACATGAGTTGTTTGTTAACGTTGTCATTTTCAACCTGTTCAACCAAAAGGAGGCAAGCATGGATTGCAACCGGCGAGAATTCCTGCAGGTGACCGGGACGGGCGTTTTGGGCCTGTCCCTCCTGCAACTGGGTGTCGATGTCAAGCCTGTTCAGGCGTATACCGCCACCCTGAAAATCGAGGGAGCCAAAGAAGTTGTCACCGTATGTCCGTTTTGTTCCGTAAGCTGCCATATCATCGCCCATGTCAGGGACGGCAAACTGGTCAGCACAGAGGGAGACCCCGAGTATCCCATCAATGAAGGTGCGCTGTGCGCCAAGGGAGCATCCATGCTCACCATGACCAGCAACAAGCACCGCCTGAAAAAACCCATGTACCGGGCGCCGGGCAGTACCAAATGGGAGGAAAAAACCTGGGAATGGACATTCGAACAGATCGCCACCCGTGTCAAGAAGGTTCGTGATACAGACCTGATTCTTCAGGACGACAAAGGACAGACAGTCAACCGCCTGGATTCCATGTTTTTTATCGGCACATCCCATGCCGACAACGAAGAATGCGCGGCCGCCCATCAGATGGTCCGGGGTCTGGGTATCGTCCACGTCGACCATCAGGCCCGCACCTGACATAGCCCGACTGTAGCGGCTCTGGGAGAGTCGTTTGGACGCGGGGCAATGACCAATCACTGGATCGATCTGAAAAACGCCGATGCGTTTCTCATCATGGGCAGCAACGCTGCCGAGCATCATCCCATCTCCTTCAAGTGGGTCCTGCGCGCCAAGGAAAAAGGCGCGGTCGTCATTCATGTGGATCCCAAATTTTCCCGGACCTCGGCCCGGTCCAACTTTCATGTTCCGCTTCGCTCCGGAACCGACATCGCCTTTCTGGGCGGGATGATCAAATACATCATCGAGAAGGAAAAGTACTTCCGGGATTATGTTGTCGAATACACCAATGCCGGGTTTCTTGTGAACAGGGACTTTTCATTCAAGGATGGTCTGTTCAGCGGTTTTGATGCCCAGACCCGGAAATACGACACCAAAACCTGGTCTTTCGAGATGGATGACGCAGGCCTTCCAAAAAAGGACAAAACGCTGCAGGACCCGCGCTGCGTGTTTCAGTTGATGAAACAGCACTATTCCCGCTACACCCTGGAGAATGTATCGAGCATCACCGGCGTGTCTCCGGAAAACCTTCTCAAAGTCTATGATGCCTACAGCGCAACCGGCGTTGGCACCAAAGCCGGAACCGTGATGTATGCCCTGGGCTGGACTCAGCACACCGTAGGCGTTCAGAACATCCGGTCGGCCTGCATGATCCAGTTGCTGTTGGGCAACATGGGTATCCCCGGCGGCGGCGTCAATGCCCTTCGGGGAGAGCCCAATGTCCAGGGGTCCACCGATCACGCCCTGCTGTATCACATCCTGCCCGGTTATATGGGGGTGCCCATTGCCGACTGGCAGACCCTGGCCGATTACAACAAGGCCAACACACCGGTCAGCAAAGATTCCAAAAGCGCCAACTGGTGGCAGAACAAGCCCAAATATCTGGCCAGTCTGCTCAAGGGCTGGTATGGGGAAAATGCCACGGTGGACAACGATTTCTGTTACAACCTGATTCCCAAAGCCGAAAAGGGCATGGATTATTCCTATATGTACATGTTCGACCGCATGTATCAGGGAAAAATGCGCGGCGGATTCATCTTTGGCCTCAATCCCATGAATACCCTTGCCAACACCCACAAGGCCCGGGCTGCCATGGACAAACTGGACTGGGTGGTCGTATCCGAACTGCATCATTCCGAAACCACGGACAACTGGAAGCGGCCCGGAGTGGATCCAAAAAGCGTCAAGACCGAATATTTTCTTCTGCCGTCGGCCCACCGGATCGAAAAAGAAGGCACGGTCAGCAACAGCGGGCGCTGGGTTCTCTGGCATCACAAGGCCATCGAGCCGGCCGGGGAAGCCAAAACCTTTGGCTTTATGCTGGTGGGACTGATGACTGTACTCCGTGAAAAATATTTCAAATTCCGGGGAGCCCTGCCTGAAGCCATTATCTGGCAGGACTGGCCAAAAACCTATGTTGCCGAAGACTGGACAAAGCGGATCAACGGCTTTTTCCATGCCGACACCAAATTCGGGGACAAGGAATACAAAAAAGGCCAACTGGTGCCAACATTCGGGGCACTGGCAGCAGATGGAACCACGTCGAGTCTCTGCTGGGTGTACACCGGTAGTTTCACCGAAGAAGAGGGCAACAAGACCAAACGCCGGGACCCCAAACAGACCCCGATGCAGGAAAAAATCGGTCTGTTTCCCAACTGGGCCTGGTGCTGGCCGGTCAACCGACGGATCATCTACAACCGGGCATCGGTTGATCCGACCGGAAAACCCTGGAATCCGGACAAGGCCCTGATCGCCTGGGAAAACGGGAAATGGGTCGGAGATGTTCCCGACGGCCCATGGCCGCCCATGGCCGATGAAAAGGGCAAATATCCCTTTATCATGCAGACCCATGGGTTTGGTGCCCTTTTTGGACCGGGGCGTGTGGACGGACCCTTTCCCGAGCATTACGAACCGGTGGAAACACCCGTGACATCTCATCCGTTTTCGGCCCAGCTCAGCAGCCCGATGTACAAGTCCGTGTCAAGCGATCTGGACAAGCTGGCCAAGCCAGGCGATCCGGCGTACCCCATCGTGCTGACCACCTACAGCCTGACCGAGCACTGGTGCGGTGGTGGTGAAACCCGCAACGTGCCCAACCTGCTGGAGGCCGAACCCGGGCTTTATGTGGAAATGAGCCAGGAACTGGCCGGGGAAAAGGGCATTAATAACGGTGATGGGGTCATTGTGGAAAGCATCCGGGGCAAGGTGGAGGCCATTGCCATGGTAACGGTTCGAATCCGGCCGTTTACGGTTCAGGGCAAAACCGTTCATCTGATCGGCATGCCCTTTTGCTTCGGCTGGACCACACCCAAATGCGGCGATTCCACCAATCGGCTCACGCCGTCGGTGGCTGACCCCAATACGACAATCTATGAGCTCAAGGCCTGCATGGTTAATGTGAAAAAGGCTGACAGGCTGACCGAGATCGCCTGATTCCAAATGACAGGCGGACACTATGGCCCGCCAAAAGATAAGGAGTAACCACCATGCCAAAAGCATTTTTCATCGATACATCCCGCTGTACGGCCTGCCGGGGATGTCAGATTGCCTGCAAGGAATGGAACGAACTGCCTCCGAACCAGACCCGGCAACGGGGGTCTCATCAGAATCCGCCGGATTTGAACCCCAACAACTACAAAGTGGTCCGGTTCAGTGAACATCTGGATGCCGGTACCGTAAAATGGCTGTTTTTTCCGGACCAGTGCCGTCATTGCCAGGACCCGCCCTGCATTTCGGTCGGGGGCTCTCTGGTAGATGGCGCCATGATCCATGACGCCCAAACCGGGGCTGTGGTGTATACCGACAAGACCAGCCAGATCAGCGAAAAGGACTTTGAGGAAATCCGGGAATCCTGCCCCTACAATATCCCCCGCAGGAACCCCAAAACCGGAGTTATCTCGAAATGCACCATGTGTTTCGATCGTATCTCTCACGGTCTGCTGCCTGCCTGCGTCAAGGCCTGCCCCACCGGCGCCATGAACTTTGGTGAATATCCGGACATGCTGGCCTTGGCCAATTCCAGGCTTGCAGACGTGAAAAAGACGTGCCCCAAGGCCAATCTGGCCGATGCGGATACGGTCAACGTAATTTATCTTCTGATAGACGAACCCAAAAAATACCATGATTTTGCCGTGGCCCAGAACGATACCGGAATCGATCGAAAGACCTTTTTGGCGCATCTCTTTGCACCGGTTCGGCGATCCGCCGAATCTCTGTCATTGGACTGATTTCAATCCCGGATTTTTGGNNGTGTTCCGTGGTTCATGTATTTTCACGGTAACTGTTAATTGCCTCCCGGTCGTTGATGTCCGGCCGGGAGGTATTCTCCCATCACGAACGGATTTTTTCATGCAGACCATTTCTATTGATAACCATTCAGTCAATCACAGCATCCGGACAACCATGGAATACGCCCTGATGCGGTGCCCTGCCATGACAAATCTCATGCAGGCTTTTGCTGGTCTGTTTTTGGAGAAAGATCGATGCATGGCCCATTTGCAGGACCTCGCCCTACCGGTTGACCTGAACGATTGCCGGGATCGGCTGATGTCCGGCATTCCTGTATTGACAACCCTGTCTCTTGCACCCTGGCACAACCATCTGAAAATGGCGTTTGAATGGATGCTGCCATCGGTGAAACAGGCGTTTCCGGCCATTGGCACAGATGTGGATGCCATCGTGAGCGCCCAGAGGGATGGCCGTCTGGAACTGGTATTACTGGCACAGGAGTATCTGGATGGCGGTTTCAACCACTATGTGCCCACAGCCCAATCCATTGGCGTATCTGCAGACACGCTGGGTTTTGTCATCCGGACCGTACTGTCTGCCGTGCTGGGATCGGTTGC
>DFZE01000118.1 GCA_002382065.1 Desulfobacteraceae bacterium UBA4064 | reverse complement strand
AAGCAGCAGGCCCATTGCCCGGATCCGATCCAGGGCATCCAATAAGCTGAAATGCTGAAGGATATTCTTTTCAGACTGGTCCGGATGGGTAACGAGATCAAGCAGCGATTTTTTTTCGGCAATCACCAGGGCAACTTTTTTACTGTTTAACGCGTCGGCTTTTTCAAGATCCGGGGGGACCAGATGGTATTTTTCCCGTTGCAGATTCTTGCATGCCGAGATAACCAGTGACAGGGCACGCTGGCCAATGACCCGGTTGTCGTGCGGTGCGCGCATGGCGGCTTCTTCCAGTATACGTTCGGCCTTCCGAAAGGCATTTTTTTCGTAATACAGTGTGGCCAATTCAAGACAGGGAAATGGATCATCCGGAAATACAGAAGACATTTTTTGCAGGGCCTGTTCAACCCTGTCCCAGTCAGGCCGTGAGTGTCGGGGCAGTGTAATCAA
The DNA here is from genome assembly GCA_002382065.1 of Desulfobacteraceae bacterium UBA4064. Classification (GTDB taxonomy): domain Bacteria; phylum Desulfobacterota; class Desulfobacteria; order Desulfobacterales; family Desulfatirhabdiaceae; genus UBA4064. The sequence continues at coordinate 6,137 of DFZE01000118.1, read as the reverse complement.
AAACGTGTAAGCTTCCCGATTTTGGGGATCCAGTTCGATACTTCTGACAACCATTTTCAAAACATCCCTGGCTGAATCCTGTTTTGAACCGGATTTGCCAAACCAGTCATCCAAATGAGAAAAGGGGTTATTTGAAAATCGGTTTTCCGATTTCTCATCATTCATCATGCGGGCCGATGCCTGCAAGATCATTCCGGCAACCATATTTCGATGATCCGGATTCTGAATTTCTTTATCCAGCAAAGACAGATAGCTATTTACAGATTTTTCAGAAATATAATACTGGTGCATATGCACTTTTGCCATCAAAAGTGACATATTGGGTTCTGGAAGAAGCGATTGACACATCCTTTTGAAATCCTCAAAAGCATATGTTTTTTTGCTTTCATCAGATGAAAATAACAGTATTTCAAGAATTTGTTGAATCGCAAAAATCGGATTGTTTGGGAAAATGGCCCTTGCGAAGTTGGAAATACAAAATGCCGCCTGTTTTAACTGGTTGTTTTTCAGGTGCGTTAACAGATCAGAAACTATTTTATCGGGATGATCCAACCCCTCCCAGAAGCACTGAAGACGACGACCAGGCCGAGCCGGTCTGTCTGATGGGTCGTTCAGGGCAAGGGTCAGTTTAATGCTTTCAATACAATGTCTTAGGGGATAATCATCAGGAATGCCGGCGAATATCTGAAGCGCATCCGCATCCTTGTTTTGATAAAGCAAAACCATGGCCCTGCAAAAGAGTCGCATGGAGGCGTATGGGGAATTGCGCGGAACCGTTTTGAGTATCAGCAGTGCATCTTCCCAATTTCCCTGATTCATAAGAGAAACAGCTTCTTTTAAAGGCTGGATATCCCGACGAAGGGGATGGGACAGATCCAGTACATTCAGCGATTCCCAATCCTCTGAAATCATCAGGCGACAGGCGATGTGCTGATCGATTGCGGCGGATTGAGAATTGCCTTTTAAAAATCTCAGATAAAGTTCAAGTGATTCTTTAACGGTTGAATGGGGTATATAATCCAGCATATCGCGTTCTGTCAGTTGATCCGGAGGCGGCATCAATTCAAATGCGATTTTCTTGACAGCGTCGGCTTCGGGTATCAGGCCCTTGGAACGAAGCTGATCTTCCCGCAGAAGATAAGCCCGGTACAGGAGTTGGCGAATGGTGGCAGAACTGCTGTCCTTTTTTTCAGCCAGTTTCAGAACATTGATGGCATCCCTGGCTTTTCCCTGTTCAAGAAACGCTTTTCCCTGTTTGATATGCTGCTCAGCAGAAATTTCCGGAAGGTTTGGATGATACTGCTTTGAACTTTTATTGAATTTCTTTTTTTTCCCCATGATACCAATCGATTGTGATATGGATAAATGATGTCATGAATCAATGGTGAACAATAATGATTCGGGTGATGCGGCAGATCCTTTTCGGTCAACTCGGACAGATTACGCACTTGTCATTCAAAATTTGGATTCTTACCATTCTTTGATTTCTTTCATCAAGATCGTTTTTACAGATTATAGTGAATTTTACAGGAACAGATTTTTTCAGAAGCGATACACATATTTTCTTGACAAAAACGGTCAAATTGATATTGAGTAGAAAAACTACTCCAAAAGGAATCCTTGTTGCAAAATTTATTATCAGGAATCATCTCGTCAAAAACCCGTATCAAGTTGCTGATCCGTTTTTTTTTCAATCCGGAAACACGCTCCTATCTTCGGGAATTGGCCAAGGAATTTGGTGTCTCCACCAATGCCGTGCGTGAGGAACTCAATCAGCTTACAGAAACCAGACTCCTGAAATCGGAAAAGAACGGGCGCCAGGTTTTGTATGCGGCAAATATCGATCATCCCCTGTTTCCGGAATTGCGGTCCATGGTCAACAAGGTCATGGGCCTGGATCAGGTTATCGATGGTATCGTTAACCGCCTGGGTGATCTGGATTTTGCCTATCTGATCGATGATTACGCCGAAGGCAAGGACACCGGTATCATCGACCTGCTTTTGGTGGGCAATATCGATATGTATCACCTGAATGATTTGAGCCGAAAAACAGAACGCTATATCAGTCGAAAAATCCGATCTCTGGTTATGACCCGCGAAGAATACCAACTATCATTTCCAGGGCTTCACAATCGTCCCAGGTTTTTGATCTGGGCCAGACAGGATGCATGAGCTGGCGTTTGCGCTTTTGTCTTGAAGGGTGATGATCCGGCTGAATTATGATTGATCATAATTTGTTAGTTTTTTCAATCTGCTGGTCCGGATTTTGTATAACAGGAGAATATCTGATGACGATGTCAACCGGCGACCGTTTCGTGGAAACCATTGTCCATGGCCCGGAACCTATCGCGCTGATTGTCAAATCCGGCTATGACAAACCCGGTGTGAACTTTCTGACATCGCCCAATTTTTCTCAACAACTGGCATATCTTCAACATGGCGCAGGCAATAAAATCGCGCCGCATGTTCACAATCTGATCATGCGGCAGGTATTATATACCCAGGAAGTGCTGTTTGTCCGTCAAGGCCGCATGAAAGTGGATCTGTTTGATTCGGCCAAAGAATATATCTGCTCCAGAATCCTTGAAACCGGAGATCTGATTCTTCTCTGCGGCGGTGGTCACTCCTTTGAAATGCTGGAGGATACATCCATGATCGAGGTCAAGCAGGGGCCGTATGCCGGTGAAAACGATCGCGATGTTTGAATGGAAAAAAATGCGCATGACACCGGTGAATGAACCTGTGCTGATCATCGAGCCGGGCCGGACTGAAAAAAATTACTGGGCCGATTTGTGGCGTTACCGGGAGCTGTTCATCATCCTGGCCTGGCGGGATATTTCGGTTCGGTACAAACAGACAGTGATTGGGGTTGTATGGGCCATTCTCCGGCCATTTTTGACCATGATCGTGTTTACCGTTATTTTCGGTCGAATTGCCAAATTGCCCAGTGATGGTGGCGCACCCTATGCGCTTTTGGTATTTTCGGCCATGTTGCCCTGGCATCTGTTTTCAAACGCGATGAGCGAAGCATCAAACAGTCTGATAAATAACGAAAAATTGATCAGCAAAGTTTATTTTCCCCGGATGATCATCCCGATTGCAACCATTGTAACAGCCTTTATTGACTTTGGCATCAGTTTTTTGATTCTGATCGGATTGATGCTGTTTTACCAGTTCTCGCCGGGCTGGCATATTTTTCTGTTGCCTGTGTTCATTCTTCTGGCGTTATTGGCCAGTCTGGGGCCGGGGCTGTGGATTACCGCGATCAATGTCAAATATCGGGATTTTCGCTATGTGATTCCATTTATCGTGCAATTCGGGCTGTATGTTTCCCCGGTGGGATTCAGCAGCAATGTTATTTCTAACGACTGGCGCCTGTTGTACAGTATCAATCCAATGGTTGGTGTAATCGACGGTTTCCGATGGTGCATCCTGGGGGGAGAAAGCCTGCTCTATTGGCCTGGATTTGTCATCAGCCTGATTATTATCCTTTTGTTTCTTTGGCTGGGTATTACCCATTTCCGGAAGATGGAAAAAACGTTTGCGGATATCATATAGAGGGCTGACAGCCAAGCCGTCCGTAAATCAGTTAACGGCCAAAGTGAATAAAGTTGAGCGCAGTTTCAGATTGCTCAATATCCCTTTTTATCTGATTCACCAACTGGAACCGTTGTTAACTCAGGGATGACCGGAAATACGTTTCGCTCGCCCATCATACAGGGCGATATTGCTGGAAGTGGGTGCCAAGGCCGGAACTTATAGCTTTCAAGATAATGATTTTGGGAAGGCAACAGGAAGTATCCACCAATTGCATCTTTTGCCACAGCTATTTGGCAAAAATTATGTTGCAGTGGTTGTTTGATCATATCCGGTTGAATTTCCGTGCGACTTACAGGAGGAGAAAATGCATATAAACGCCATTATCGAACATGATGAAGATGGTTTTTTCGCCTATGTTCCTTCCCTGAAGGGCTGTTTCAGTCAAGGCGACACGATGGAAGAAGCCCTGACAAACATCAAAGAAGCAATTGAATTATACCTGGAGGATATTGGCGAATCTGAAAAAATTGCCATCTTGAAGAAGTCCTACGTTATTGCCCCCATCGAAATCGCTGAAGCATATGTCTGAATCAACACCGAGACTGACGGCCAAGGAAGCTGAAAACTATCTGTTACGCGCCGGATTTGATCTTGCAAGACAGAAAGGAAGTCATCGGATTTACCGCAAAGGTTCTCTGAGAATGGCGCTGCCTTGGCATACGGGCAAGATTTTGCATCCAAAAATCATTAATGAACTTTTTGAGGTGCTATCGGAAGCGGGTGCCTTCGACAAAAACACTGAAAACCCTGAATCCTTAAAATGACCTTTCAATGACTGGACTCATGAATAAAATACCCCCTGCCGCTTTCGAGCCTTCAGGCTCCAGGCCGGAAAGACGAGACGGTGCAGTGGATAATGTTCATCGACAGCCAAAGCAGGGAGACGATGGAGCGGAATTTGAGAACAGGTGGGCTGTGTATGCGGCATGAAGCAGGGTGTTGCCATGAGCAACGGCACGACAGCCCTTCATTCGGCTGCCGCCTGCTTGGGACTGAATCCCGGCGACCGGATCATCATGCCTGCGTTTACCATCATTTCCTGCGCACTGGCTGCCATATACAACGGATGTATTCCTCTTTTGGTGGATTGTGACCCGGAACCCTGGTGTATGGACGTGGAGCAGGTCAAAATTTTGGTTGAGAAAGAGACAAAAAATGGCAGCAATCCGGTCAGGGCCATCATGCCGGTTCATATTTATGGCCATCCGGTGGATATGGATTCGATTCGCGATCTGGCCGATGAATATGATCGGGTCATCATCGAAGATGCGGCCGAAGCACATGGTGCGGAATACCTGTGACAGCCATTGCATGCTGAAAAATCAGAAAGATTCATCTTTAACCGGAATGGATGGCATAACCCATGAAGTTAGACCAGATTAAGCAAAAAGTAATTAACGGGGAGTATGTTTCCACCTACCATGCTGAAATTGAAAGGAAGACGGATGATCTTGCTTTCTACCAGATTGAATCAGCAATTCTGAATGGGGAAATTCTTGAGAGATATCCTGATTTTGGATTGGGTTAAAGCTGTCTTGTGTTGGGATTTTCTGAAAATATTCCCGTACAGATCCATGGACCCGGAGGAAAAAAGATGATGAAAAAGTGTAATTTCTGCGGCGCTACCGACTACGAAGAACATAAGACCGAATATCTGTATACATACAAGGGTAATTATCTGCTTGTTCCAAATACACCCGCTGAGATTTGTGCGAAGTGTGGAATGGTGTACTTTGAGGCATCTGTATTAAAAGAAATCGAGCGGCGATTTTTTGCGATTCAGAAAAAAGAGGAACGACCAGACGCGTTTATCGAACTTCCTCAGATGGCATTTTCATAGCCAGGTGATTTGGAATGACTGGAACTCATATCGAATGATGACGTTCTGGCTGCCTTTCGAACGGCACGGCATCACCTGAATCCAGGCGGCATTGTCCTTTTTGATGTCTGGTATGGCCCGGCCGTATTGACAGATCGTCCGTCCGTCCGCATCAAGTGGATGGCAAACGAGGAGATTGAGATTACCCGCCTGGCCGAGCCGGTGATGCTTTTCAATGAAAATCGGGTGGATGTGAATTATCATGTGTTTGTACGGGATGTTAGGTCAGGCCAGGTCAACACACTGAAGGAAACTCATGCGATGCGGTATTTCTTTAAGCCGGAAATCGAAATGTTGTCAAAGCAGTCGCAATTTCAACTGATTCATGCAGAAGAATGGCGGCTGACCGGCAAATTGGTTGATGAATCGACCTGGAGGGCCTGCTTCTGTGTTCAGGCAATCGAAATTCAATAGTCAAGAATTGAGTTTCAGGAAGCTGTTTTGACAAACCTGTCATAATTCTTGCTCTCATGCAGGGTTATAGACTTTCAGAAAATTAATTNNATTATTTTTCTGAAAGTCTATAGTTGGGAAAAGCTGCAACTCATTATTCGGCGCTGGTTCGGATGGCTTTTGTGTCACCCACAAATCAGGGTTTTATTTTAATTTATGTCCGACATTGTCATCAAGGCTGAAAATCTGGGGAAAAAATACCGCA
>DFZE01000278.1 GCA_002382065.1 Desulfobacteraceae bacterium UBA4064 | reverse complement strand
CAGTCTTTTGAGCGTACAAATTTTTTCTGTTTTGATCGTTGACCTGGCAAAATTGATTTTGGATTCGACAATGGACATCTTTAAGCCTCTACGTAGTATATGATATTATCCATTCATAATATCATATACTACGCACTTTTATTAAAAAAACAGCCTTTGATGACCAATATCTGTTAGAATTTTTCTCTGATGAGCTAAAACATATACTCTGCAAGAGGGAACAAGGTGAATCGCTTGATATAAAATCAAGTGGTTGATAGAATCCAACTGTCATTTTCGGTAATAGGTTTGCTTCCATCGCGGATCAGGACCCTCCGGCAGCCCGGTATCTGTTTGTCTGCCGCAATTATGCCGTATCCCCTCCGGAAACCCGGGAAGGGGTTTGGGTAATGACATCCAAATAGGATTTCATCCATAGCTAAAAATTAACTTGACAAACTTTATTCGGACAGCTAACAATTCACGCCATCGAACAGTATAACTGAAACCGGCACAACGGCGTGTACGGATTTATTAAAGACAAAGGCGTCTATACTTCGTAAGATCATCATGATCCTGAGGTATTGACGCCTTTTTATTTTTATCCAATACCTCAAACAGCAACAATCATTGCGGGCTTTAATTTTTTCAAAACAGGAGAATAGACATGAATCTGCACCATCCCAATGCCAATGATGCCCTTCAGACCAGTAACCGTTCCCGAAATGTCGCGCCCCAGTCCGGCATATGCAGCCGATGCCTGGATGGCTGCCGGGGCAACTGCGACATGTTTCATGCCACGTTCAGGGGCAGGGAGCTCCTGTATCCGTCGCCATTTGGCAGCATCACTGCCGGGGCAGACAAGGATTATCCGGTTGATTATTCCCATCTGAACATCATGGGGTATGCCATGGGTGCCAAGGGCGTTGCAGCAGACCCGGATCAGGCCACCTTTCCCAGTGTGAACACGGAAACAATTTTTGGCGTAACCAACAAAATCAAAATGAAAGTTCCGGTGTTCACCGGGGCATTGGGCAGCACCGATATCGCCCGAAAAAATTGGGAACATTTTGCCATTGGTGCGGCCATCAGCGGTATTGTACTGGTCTGTGGAGAGAATGTCTGCGGTATTGACCCGGAACTGGAGCTGAACCGGGACGGCAAGGTGTCCAAATCTCCGGAAATGGATCGGCGGGTTCGGGAATACCGGAAATATTATGATGGATATGGTGATATCCTCGTCCAGATGAATGTCGAGGATACGCGAAACGGGGTTGCCGAATATGTCATTGACAAGCTGGGGGTTGAAACCATTGAGCTGAAATGGGGCCAGGGCGCGAAATGCATTGGCGGCGAAATCAAGGTAAATTCGCTCAACCGGGCCCTGGAACTCAAAAAACGCGGGTATATCGTCACACCGGATCCCGAGGTGCCCGCGTTTCAGGCCGCGTTCAAGGCCGGACCCTTAAAACAGTTTGAACGCCATTCCCGCCTGGGATTTATCGATCAGGAAGGCTTCATGAAAGAGGTGGAGCGAATCCGCAAAATGGGCGCCAAACGGATTACCCTGAAAACCGGGGCCTATCCCATGAGAGAACTGGCCATGGCCATCCGGTGGTCCAGCGATGCCGGAATTGATCTGTTGACCATTGATGGCGCACCGGGCGGCACCGGAATGAGCCCCTGGAGAATGATGTGCGAATGGGGTATCCCGTCCATCTATCTGCATTCAATGGCATATGAGCTGTGTGACCGGCTGGCGAAACGGGGTAAACGGGTGCCGGATATTGCCTTTGCCGGTGGATTTTCCTCAGAGGATCATGTCTTCAAGGCCCTTGCTCTGGGTGCCCCCTACTGCAAGGCGGTTTGCATGGGGCGGGCATTGATGATTCCGGGAATGGTGGGAAAGAACGCGGAAAAATGGCTTCGGGGTGAAGACAAGGGCCTTCCGTCAACGGTTGCCCGATATGGCGACACCAAGGAAGAAATTTTTATGAATTATGAAGTTCTGAAAGAAAAATATGGCAAGGATGTCGAAACCTTTCCGCTGGGTGCCATCGGAATTTTCAGCGCAGTGGACAAGCTCAAGGTTGGACTTCAGCAGTTGATGGCCGGCTCCAGAAACTGGGAAGTCAAATATATCAGCCGACAGGATATTTTCTCGCTGACCGAAGAGTGTACCAAAGTGACCGGCATTCCCTATGTCATGAATGCCTTCCGGGAAGAGGCACTGGCCATTATCGATGCCTGATGCGTCTGTGCAGGGGCAACCGTTGGGGTTGCCCCTGCTTTTTTTGAATGCTATAGACTTTTAGAAATATAATTTCGCTGCGTTATCGGTCGGGGATGGCCGAGAAAAGGCCTATCCCCTCCCTGTTGCCTTCCCAAAATCATTATCTGAAAAGCTATATCGTGCATCCCATCATTCCTGCCAGCAACCCTGCTGCGATTGGAAGGTTCACTGCAATGACGCATCTTCTCAGTCATTTCGATCGTGAAAAAGCTTCCCTCAAAAATCAGATCGAGGCGACGCCATCACCTGCAGAAGCTGTCAATATCATTGAGTCATATTTCGATCGACTGCATCGGGACATGGCCGAATGCTATTCAATGCATCAATACCGGCATCTGGGCCATCTGCTGGAAACAATCCGGTATGGCATCAGAACCCTGTTGACAGTTGATAAACGTGTTCATTATACGGCATTGGATACACATTCCGGTCCGGAATCCGTTTTCAGGAAACAGATATGGTCAGCCCTCCGGATTCATCTGGCGATTGTCATATTATTATTGTTGCTGCTGTTGATAACCACCGGTCCCATTTCAGAAACACCGCTTCTTCTTGTTCTGATGCTGTTTGGAATTGACGGTTATGCAATGGTGGCGCTCTGGAAAACCCGTTTCCATTCCAAGCGCCATTCAGGTGTTCAAACCGTCAGCCAGCCGCCTCCGGTCGAAATCCAACTGAATATATCCGAATCACAGAAATTTCTGAACCATATTGCCGATGCACTGTCCTTTGCGGACAAGCTTTTGGCAACGGATGTTTCTGCAAAATCGGGAGCCGGAATCGAAAATGATTCCCAAATCCTCACCCTGTTTCAGGATCTCCATGAGGCCATGTATTTTCAGGACGGGGACTGGGCGCTGAAAAAAATATCGGCCATTCGCGCCATTTTGCGGGAAAATGGCATTACGGTCAAAGAATTTGATTCCGGTGATGCAACCGGTCAACGCTATTTTGATTTGGAACCCGGGGCCGATTCATCCATCAGGCAACCCTTCACCATCCGGCCGGCGTTTATCAAGGGCAATCGGGTTCTGTTGCGGGGCAAGGCCGCCGGACCTGCTGACGTTCATATTCCAGAATCAACTGACACACAAGAAATGACAGGTGATTCATGACATTTGAACGGACTTGGGCCGACTATCTGGATATCATCGGATTTGACCTGGGGCATGGAGAAACCGCCCTGGCCAGAATCGCTTCGGGTGACGGCGATGCCGAACCGGAAATGATCGAGATCATGTCCAAAAAAAGTCAGATCACGGCATTGGGATTCAAGCCGGGTTTGGGTGATCTGGTTGGTGATCAGGCACTCAAAACAACCGGAATCAGCGAACTTCATATCGGCTTCAAACCCCTCCGCGGCAGGCTGAATTCTCCGGATCATCAGGCCATCATCAATCGCTTTATCAAAAAATATCTGCTCATTTTGGAAGAAAGCGGACAGATTCCCGATATGGAACACCGATTGTTTGTTGTGGGAGCGCCATCCGGATGGACGGCTGCCGAATGCGACAACTATTCGGATATTTTGAAACAGGCGGGTCTCGACCCTGTCCGGGTTGAAAAAGAATCCAGGGCCGCCTTTCTGCAAATGAAAGAATCCAGGGCCAGCCAGATCAGTATGGACCGGTTGAAAAAAAATGTGCTGATCATCGATATGGGGTCTTCAACCACTGATTTTACTGCTGTCTTTCATCTCGAAGCCCGGGGGCTTGCAGATTTTGGCGCCAACCTGGGGGCAGGCCTCATTGACGGGATCATCTTTGACAGAACCATTAACCGGATGTCTGAGGAAAATCCCGGCCATGCGGCCAGATTGACGGATATTTTCGCACGCTTTCCGCATTTTGAACGTCAGTGTCGCATTGCCTGCCGGGAAGGCAAGGAAAAATATTTTGCCATTCCGGAACTGTATCCATCAGAGGACCAACGGGTCGATTGCAGCCTGAAATTTCGGACCATTCAGCCGCTCATCGAATTTGATCCCATCATTTATCAGGCCGAAATGGACCGGATACTGGATGTTCCCATTGAAGAACTGAATGGAAAATCCTGGAAAACGGCTTTTCACGACTGCCTGAATCAGACCCGTATCCGGCTGGAAAAGGCGAGTCCGGATCTGGTCATTCTGACCGGTGGCGCATCCCGTATGGACTGGGCATTGAATCTGTCCCGGGATGTATTTGATGGCGCCGAAGCCGTGGCGCGGGGGTTGGAGCCGGAATTTACCATTGCCAAAGGACTGGCCAGAATCGGCCGCATCGATATGCGTTCGGTCCATTTTAAAAAATCGGTCGAAGACCTTGTCACATCCGAAAAATTGAACCGTCTGGTCCATCACATGCTGCCCGGGCTGATCGAAAACCTGTCAGCGTCTCTGGCAGATGAACTTATTTCACGCGCTGTCGGACCGTCACTTGTAGCATGGCGCAATGGCGAACTGCATACACTCGATGACATCCAGTCCGATATCGAACAGCGCAAAAAACAGTTTCTGTCACCGGATCAGGGTGATCAGGCCAG
>DFZE01000039.1:1178-3295 GCA_002382065.1 Desulfobacteraceae bacterium UBA4064 | reverse complement strand
TGCTGCGTTTCAGTTTTTCAAAAAGAACAGGCGTTGTTTCCGTCATCGAATGTCCATACAGTATTGAGATATGAGTAGTGAGTACTGAGTAGTGAGTAGTAAAAAGCCGCCAGACCATCCAACGGCTGCCCCGCCTGAATGCCGGATGCAGCCCCTTCATCCTTCATCCTTTCTAATTCCCCCAACCTACCAATCCGATTCCCGGTAAATGATGCGACAGGCATATTTGCCGGACCGTGAATCCTTTTCCCGAATGACAACTACGGTCACTGTCAGGCTGAAAGGATCCATCACCGCTTTGGATTGGATACGGTAAATATCACTTGAAGCCGTGATATGGGAAGCCGGTATCACCACATCGAAAAGGCCGTGTATCTGTTTATACCATATGGGATTTGAAAGGTCATTGGTAAAACCGGATTGTGACTTTTGGCTTCTGTATTCAATCATTTCGCTGGCCAGATGCGATTTTTCCGGCGGCAGAAGGGCGGCCAGAACCGGAAGCTCCGCTGTATTGATGTTGATTCTGCCAAATTGTCCGGTCAGAAGAGACTCCGGCCAGGCAGTGACATATTGGCCAAGCCCCGGTATTTTTCCCGTTCCATCAAACAGGTGGCGCGGTATCCCTTTGATCAGCATCAATTCCGATACATGATCCACCGGGCTGTTTTTGCAGGGATAAGGCGGATTCAGGTTCTGATAATAGTCAGACTCGGCGCCTGAAAAACCGGTCACGGCATCGTCATCATCAGAATCCATCCAGTCTTTCAGGGAATTCAGTATGGTGTCTGTGTCAACGCTATCGGTGTCCAGATTCAGTTCTGTTGCCAGGCCATCGATCAGGCGCTGCCATATCTGGTGCTGAATTTCGTTGAAATGTCTGCCATTCGGGGGCGTGGCCAGAGCATTGACCTGAAGTTTTCCCTGTTCATCTGTTATTCTCAGATCAAGGCTGCCACCTTCAAAGGGCAAATCGGCCAGCAGACGGCCCAGCCGATCCGGATTGGCCCAGTCTTCCTGAATCGAATCGGTTTCAGAGGTATTTTTGTCCCGGATCAGGATGGCCATGCCGGCCTGAATGCCGGTCTCGGCCATATTCAGAAGTGTCATGCGATGGCCCGAAGCCACCGATGTTTCGGCAAGGGACCGGGCCTGTCGGTTCAGTGCAAATGTCAGGGAAAGAAGAATCACGATCACGGTCAGTGTCACCAGCAGGACAACACCTGCCTGATTGCGGTTGTCCGGCCGATCAGACATGGGGGCTATCCTGTCTGGTCCGACCGCTGGGTGATACCAGCCCGGTTTTGGTTTTGGCCGGTTTGGCGATTTTATTCTGAACCGGAAGCGAAATCAGCGTGCTTCCGACAGCCTGAATCTGATCGTCTCCCACCACAATCCGAACCCCGATGGCAGCCGGGATAGCATTGTCACCGTCTTCAGGGTCCGGATTCCAGTCATCACGGGCCTGGCCTGTTGAATCGTAAAAGGTCCATTTCAATGCCTTTACCGATTCGCACAGAACCGGATCATCTGACGATGGTTCGATCGCTGAAAACGGATAGGCTTGCTGCGACCGGAGCAATGTCTGTGCGGTTTTGACATGGGTATCCAGATAATAATCGATACTCACCAGGCCCTTTCCCTGTTGGGGTGTCAGGGGAATGGCTGCCGAAGACATGAAATGAAAAACTGGCCCATCCGGACCGGCTTCCGGACGCATCCCGAAAACCGGTTGAAACGGATCACGCGTTTCGGGCAATGATTTGTCAGACGGCAATACCGCCATCTGGCGAATGGTCATGGATTGCAGATCGCCCGATATCCGGTTCAGACTGATCATGACCTGTTCCTGGTATCCCATCAGCAGATGACTGCTGGCGCTGGCGCCGGCTATGGCGCGGTAGGATCCATATACAGACAGCATGATGATTCCCATCATGACAATGGAAATCAGAATCTCCATCAGGGTAAAACCGCCGGATGGGCATTTGCCTGGCAGTATTCTGGAATGGACTGGATGAAACATGATGATTCCTTGTGATCCGAGGGGGCCTGCGCCCCCGATTCAGCCGAAAAACACTCTCCGTTCAGAGCCTATATAGTGCCTGAACGGAAAC
>DFZE01000039.1:0-1118 GCA_002382065.1 Desulfobacteraceae bacterium UBA4064 | reverse complement strand
GAGTTTTCGTTCAAACACTATATAATCAGAAAAATGGGATACGAACAAACATTTTTATTGCACTTCCTGTGATATGTTTTATATAGCTTCAGTAAGATGATTTTGGGAAGGCGGCAGAGAGGGTATTCTCATATTCCCGACCCATAACGCACCCGAAATCTTTATCCTGAAAGCGATCGCGCATACAATTTCCATTTTACCGTATCGTCCATATAACCATTTAAACCACAAGGAATTCATCCCATGCCGGACTGGATATCAGCACATGAGGAATCCATTGAATCAAACGAGGAACTGGAACCTCCCAGCCAATCCTGTTTTTCTGCCTCAAGCGCCTGCCTGTTCATTCGTTATCCACGCATCTGTTTGACCGCCTGTCATTGCTCATCGCCTGTTCATACCCTGTTTATTTCTGTCCCGGTTTGATCGGCCTGTCGTAACTGCCAACCAATCCGGAAAATCGATGGCGTTTTTTTTATCCCAAAAAAATGACATAAAGGAATCCCCTTATGAAAATTGCCATATTGTATGGCAGTCTGACAGATCAGGCGCCACTTGATGAACAGGATGGGCTGATTCAGGTGGAAGCCGTAGCCAGGGCGTTGCAGGACCTTGGCCACCAGCCGTTTCCGATGAGTTTTTCCCTGGATGTTCAAAGATCAATTCACCTGTTCAGGCAAATTCAACCCGATATCGTATTCAACCTGGTCGAAACGATCGATGGCCAGGGCAGACTGATCCATCTGCCGCCCAGCATCCTGGAATCTTTGTCCATTGCCTATACCGGTGCATCAACCGATGCCATGTTTACCACATCCAACAAGGTGATCGCCAAAAAAATGCTGATCGCGGCTAAAATCCCCACGCCGTCATTGGTCACTGCCGATACCTTCAATCCCAAACATGTTGCGAAGACAGTCCCGTGTATTGTAAAATCTGTTTGGGAACATGGTTCGGTTGGCCTGGATGAAGACTGTGTGGCGTATTTGAAAACAGCGGATCAACTGAATCAGAAAATGACGGCGCTCAAAGGCCGGATGGGCGGTGAATGTTTTGCAGAATCCTATATTGACGGCAGGGAATTCAACCTGTCCCTGATTTCCAAAAATGGAAATGGC
>DFZE01000259.1 GCA_002382065.1 Desulfobacteraceae bacterium UBA4064 | reverse complement strand
GTATGCAAAGTGCGAAATGTAAGGTAAAAGATGGGTATACGGATAGGCTCAAAATGATAGAATTTCGCTATACAGATGTGAAGTGATTAGGTCGGATGGTTTTGTATCTTAACATACTTATATTATATGATATTAGTAACAATATAATTTTGAGAAGATGATTGTATGATATGGTTTTTGAATCAAAAAACCTATTCAAAATGGCTCTCATAGGAGCCTGGAAATGTCTGATAATTGGTGGTGGTTCAAATTGGATACCGTTTGAATATACTTGGAGAATTATCATGCACTTTAGCATTCCATTGGAACAAATGAGCGTTGAGGACAAGTTGCAGGCGATCGAAGAAATCTGGGCTAACCTTGCCGGCACACCAGAGAACATAGTCCCTCCATCCTGGCACACGGATGTCTTACGAGGTCGAGAGGAGCGGATATCTGAGGGGAGATCACATTTTCTGGATATCGCAGAAGCCAAAAAAGCTGTTAAGGATCAACTCAAATGAGGGTTCAAGTCCTTGACGAGGCAACTGCTGATTTAGCGGACGGGTTTCGTTTCTATGAACAACAGGCCGAAGGTCTTGGCGACTATTTCCTTGATTCTCTTTGGTCGGATATTCAGTCATTGTGCCTTTATGGAGGCATTCATGCCATACACAACGGCTATTATCGCCTTCTTGCCAAGCGGTTTCCTTACGCAGTGTATTATCGCATTGAGAACGGTGTTGTCCGCGTCCGAGCCATACTTGACTGCCGCAGGGATCCAAAGTGGATATTGAAACGGCTGTAATTTTGCCGGACGTTGTTGATAGCTCAGGGGGCGTTATGTTTAGAATGCTTTATTAATATAACCGATTGAATTATTATTAAATAATTATCCAATTTTTCATGGAATATTGCCTCCTCTTGTCATATTTTGAAAACGGATTGGATGGATAGATCCGTTTGATTATCAGGCTCCAATAATACCGCATCGTGTTCATTTATACCAACACAACTTTGGTTCTTCCAAAGGCGTTAGAAGAAATCAGGTTAAAACAGACTGATTTTGGAAAAACCAAAGTTGGATCAGTATATACAGCCAGTTGCTTCAGCATCCGGCCAGAATGATCATTGTGATTTTTCCGGTCCATTCGCCTTACGGGAATGCTATAACGCCAAACCGCAGTTTGCTGCCCTCCCTCCCGGTTATCTGCCAAACCGGTCCCACAACCGGCTGCCGGATTGCCCATGCCTTCCCACCGACAGAAAATCCGGTGTTGACGGAATTGAATCCCTGGATTTTGATCAAAACAATCTGACCTTCCAGTATTAACCGATTCCGGAGCCGCTTATGCGATGTGTGGGAATCTCAATTTTGTGCTTGACGCAGAATATAGGCATAGGCATAGTTGTGATAAAATATATGCGATGAGGATCATACAATGAGAACGACAATCAACATACAAGATGCGCTTATGGAGGAACTTCTTGCCCGGTCAAAGGCTGAGACCAAGACCCAGGCGGTTCAAATGGCCATCATGGATTACCTCAAGAGAAAAGCGGCTGAAGATATCATCGCTCTTTCCGGCAAAATTCACATCGAACCGGACTGGGAAGCGGATGAGGAAAGGGAACTGAATGAATACCGGGATCATAGCTGATACCTGTATATGGATTGAGATTTTCCGCAAGCCGGACTCGGCGCTCACATTGTATCTCAAGCGACTTATCAGGGAAGAGCAGGTGGTCTCATGACAGGCATGGTTCTGGCTGAGATATTGCAAGGAATCAAGTCGCAAAAAGAAGCGGGGCTGGTCAGGGACCATCTGCAGAAACTGCCCTATTTGGAGACGACCCGGAATATATGGGAAAGTGCGGGCGAGATATCAGCGTCTCTGCGAATCCGGAGGATCACGATTCCACTGTCCGATCTCATCATCGCAGCCATCGCTATGGCGCACCACTGCGAGGTGTTTACGGTTGATCCTCATTTTGTATCAGGTGAAGGAACTGAAACGGCATTATGCGGAATAACAGGGACCGTAACGGCTCAGGGTACGTCGCTGCTTACGATGCATTAATCTTTCAATAGATTTGAATTATTTTACTGTATTGCTGTTTGGCAAGGATGAAACGATTCTGACGGTTATCCCCCACCACAAAACCGATCTGATTTTGCGCCGAAATAATCTGGAACGCTATGATGACCGGGATGATGTGCGGACCAACCTGATCGAAAGTTATGACCGGTTTATCGCATTTGGCCAAAAGCATCTTTCCGACCCATTTTATCTGGAAGGCGTTCAGCGAATCAGCGTTCTGGATAAAATCATGCGGGAGATCGCTTCGGGTGCTTTCCTGGATTGCGAAAATCCTCTTTCTGAAAGTCTATATCCTTTCATAGGGTTAGCCCTCTGCCTTGAACCGGTATCTTCGTTACATGGAATCGGAAACGATTGTTAACACATCCTGAACGGGCAGGGCATTTATAATGGCGCAGAAAACAGACGGCGCGCATCTTTCAACAATAGAAGAAGCTGTCGTTCACGAAGCGGGGATTGGCTAAAACCAAAACGAAGATAGAATCGGGACGCCTTTATATCCTCAGAGGCAGTCGCAGCCGGCCTGATGGACAATTCGTTACGCTTGCTGAGCTTGCTGGTCCTCTGTTCAAGCAAGGAGATTATTCAAGAAGTGCTCTTGAGCAGCCTGTTGTAAAACGTTTTCGAAAGCGCCTGCCTGAACTGTTATCAATAGCGGCAACTGTTGGAGGTCGACAGGGTGGGGAAGCGGGTTTGGGAGGAATCAGCCTGATTTTTGATTCGCTCCCCCACATCCCGTTTCAGCTCATTTTCTACGACCAGGACGATGAATTTCCTGCCCGGGCTACGCTGCTTTTTGATCGCAATGCAACCCAATTGATAGACTTTGAGGTTTTGGCAGTACTGGCAACCATATTTGTTCAGTCCCTGACAAAGACAGAACAGAAAATCTGAAATTGAGACATTCCGATTGATAGGGATTTTTTGTCTGTCAATTGGACCCTTAAAATCCCAAATTTGAAATCTGAAAACCATGGGGGTGTCATGTTTGATTACCTGTTATCCGAAGAGCAGATCACCTGGCGCGATGAAATTCGCAATTTTGTCAAATCGATTCCCGGACAGATGATTCTGGATATGGATGCGGACAAAATCCGATTTCCCAAAGAATTTCTACAGGAGGCCGGGAGACGGCATCTTCTGGGATGCCGCTGCCCGGAACAGTGGGGCGGTCGAAACATGAACTGGGTCAGCTCGGCCACGGCGGTCGAAGAGATTGGGGTGCTGGGCTATATTTTTGCGTGTACTTTTGGCATCGGCGGCGAGCTGGTTTGTGATGCCATCATTCGTCATGGTACCGATGCCCTGAAACAGCAGTATGTGCTGCCCCTGCTGAAAGGAGATCTGTTTGCCGCGGAATGCCTGACCGAACCCCGGGGCGGCTCCGATTTTTTCGGAACCACAACCACAGCACGGGACTGCGGGGATCATTTTATCCTGAACGGTCAAAAGCGGTTTATTGTTGGCGGAGAAGGCGCAGATTTTTTTTTGGTCTATGCCCGTACCGATCCACAGGCAGAGCCCCACAAGGGCATTACCAGTTTTATTGTGGACCGCGGCCCTGGTGTTGAAACGCCCTATCTGTATGGATTGATGGGCTGTCGCGGCGGCGGCGCCAGCCGGCTGATTTTCAGGGACGTCCGTGTGCCCAAAGATCGTATCGTGGGACGGTTGAATGGCGGATTCGAGGTGTTCAAGACCCTGATGATTCCCGAACGCCTGGGCACTGCGGCCATGACGATCGGCGCTGCGCGGCCGGCACTGGAAATCGCCACGGGATATACGACCCGTAGAAAAGCCTTTGGTCAGCCCATTGCGGCATTTCAGGGGGTCAATTTTCAGATCGCCGAGGCCGCGATGCTGCTGGATGCCTGCCGGTCCATGGTGTACGTTACCTGCGAGGCGGTTGACCGGAATGTTGATGCCCGTCGAATCCGGCTGATGATTTCGGAAACAAAAAAATTTGTCACAGAATCCTGCCAGAAAGTTGCCCACAACGCCATGCAGGTGATGGGCGGTATCGGATATACCAATGTATTTCCCATCGAACGGATATTCCGGGATCTGCGCCTGGCCACCATCTGGACTGGAACCAGCGAGGTCATGTCCACTATTATTGCCGGTGAATGGTACAAGGAATATCAGGCAGGAAAACATGCCGCTGCCACCCGGGACATGGAGTTCGACGCCGCGGAAGCCCATGCCGAAGACGAAAAAATTTATGAGTAGGCAAAAGCCGACCAACGGCGGCGCTGCCTGAATGCGGGTTGCGGCACCTTCAGCCTTCAGTCTTTTAATGTACCCCAATATCCCGAAAGTCTTCTTCCGAAAGCGATCGCTCAAGAAATGGAAAGGTACCGGTTCCAGAGCCGGATGACATTCTGGCGGATGCGCCGGAACCGGTCTGCGGGAACGACCGGCGGTTTTTCCTGAAGGCTCAGTCTGTGTACGGTGGCCCGATAGGTCAAATAGGCTTCCTTTAGAAAAAACGCCTGATTTTCCGGGATGATGCCGGTCTCAATCAATGTCGTGAGCTGCCGGACATTATCCGTCCACTGAACCAGATCCGGATGATCACAGGCTTTCAGGAGGACCAGATATTGAACCAGAAATTCGATATCGATGATGCCGCCCCGGTCATTTTTCAGATCAAAATCCAGTGATCCCGCACGGGCATGTTCCCGAAGAAGCTGCCGGCGCATGTTCCGCACATCCTTTTTCAATTGAATCGGGTCAGGAATCCGGCTCAATATCTGTTTTCGAATGGTTTCAAAGCGGTCGGCCAGGTTCTTGTCGCCGCAGATCGGACGGGCCCGGGCCAGGGCCTGATGCTCCCATGTCCAGGCTTTTTCATGCTGATACCGCGCAAATGAATCAATATGCGTGACCAGAATGCCGGATATGCCATCGGGCCTCAGCCGCATATCGGCTTCATACAGTCTCCCGGCCCGGGTTCTGGATGTCAGGATGTGGATGATCCGCTGTCCCAGCCGGGCATAAAACTGGGCGTTATCGATCGGCATTCTTCCCCCGACTGTTTGTCCCGGTGGCGCCGCATGAAGAAAGACCATATCCAGATCCGATGAATATCCCAGTTCGATACCCCCAAGCTTGCCATAGCCGATCACCACAAATCCGATGTTGTCATCAGATGGCGTGATGGATGACGGCAATCCATGTTTTTCCACCAGATACCGCCACGATTGGGACAACACCTGTTCCACGATGGTTTCGGCCAGTTCGGTTAAATGATCGCTGGTCCGCATCAGGGGCAGGGCTCCGGCAACATCGGCAGCAACCACCCGAAACATGTTGACCTGCTGAAAGATACACATCTGCTCGATCTGATATTCCAGTTCATCCGATGGAATCGGTTTCAGTTTTTCATGAATTTCGCGTTTCAGCTCCGGTTTCCGGGGCGGCCGGTACAGAATCCGGGTATCCAGAAGTTCGTCCAGCAGAACCGGATACCGGGATAAAAATGTGGCGATCAGGGGGCTGGCACTGGCGAGGCGGACCAACTGTTTCAGCGCCTGTGGGTTTTCGATCAGCAGCGACAGATAGCTGGTGCGGCGTTCGATGGCTTTTAAAATATCGATGATCCGGTCCAGAACATGCTCCGGGTCATTGGCCTGTGAAGAATGGTACAGAATCAGCGGCATCAGCCTGTCAAGGCGTTTTTTGCCTTCTGCGCTCATCGCCCGGGTGGCCGGACTGTTTCGAAGATTATCCAGCAGATCCACGACCCGTTGTGGATTCTGGAACCCCAATTGTTCAATCGCATGAAGACCGGCGTCATTGTCGCCATGCTCCATCCAGATCGACCGGCATCGGGTATCATCGGAATCAACCTGTTCAGGCGTGCCATGACCACGTTCCAGCAGGGCGCTGAAATGATGGTGGACCCGGGTCATATGCATCGTCAGATCTGTATCAAACCGGTCCGGATCGGGAAATCCCATGGCGGCGGACAGACGCAGTCTTTCAAGTGGCTCGGTGGGTAGTTGATGTGTCTGCTGATCCGCTACCTGTTGAAGACGGTGCTCGGTTTTTCTGAGAAAAAAATAGGCATGGGTCAGTTCCTGAAAGGTGTTGGCTGAAATGGTGTTGTGCCAGACCAGCCGCTGCAGAATGTTCAGAATGGACCGGTCCTGCAGATCCGGTGACACACCGCCACGGATCAGTTGGAATATCTGTCCAAAAAACTCAATTTCCCGAATCCCGCCCGGACCCAGTTTAATGTTTCCGGACATGGCTTTTCGGCGAATTTCATGGGAGATTTTCAGCTTCATGTCCCGAAGCGAATCGTAAACCCCATAATCCAGGTATCGGCGATAGATAAACGGCTTCAGGCTGCCGAGAAGAATGTTGCCTGCATCGATATCCCCGGCAACGGCTCTGGCCTTGATCCAGGCATACCGTTCCCATTCCCGCCCCTGCCGGAGATAATAATCTTCCATGGCATCAAAACTCATGACCAGCGGACCGTTTTCACCATACGGCCGCAGGTTCATATCGATTCGAAACACCATGCCGTTGGCATCCGGTTTGCTGATGGCTGTGATCAGTTTGCGGCAGAGCTGAATAAAAAACTGTTCATTGGTGACGATTTTTCGACCCCCACAGGTGTTGCCTGCCTGGGGATACGCAAAAATCAGGTCGATATCGGATGAAAAGTTCAATTCTTTTGCGCCCAGCTTGCCCATGCCCAGAACCACCAGATTCTGAATTGTCCCCTCTTCGGATACCGGTGTGCCCATTTCGGCATGCAACCATCCGGACAGATGCCAAACCGCATGGTTCAGGCAGGTCTCGGCCAGGGTGGACAAGTCCATCATGGTTTCGGGCAGGTCTGCCCATCCGGCAATATCCCGCCAGGCAATTCGGATCATTTCCCGTTTGCGAAAATGTCGCAGTCTTGCAGACAGATCGGCTTCATCAACCACATCCGTCAAACAGGTTTTCAGCCGGATGTCGTAATCGGTTGCGGCAAAGGATCGGGTCAGGTCACCACTGGCCATCATGTCGATAATGAGTTGTGGATTTCGAATGGCATTCTGGCTGATAAAATCGCTATAGACAAATGCGGCGGGAAGGGATGTCATAACACACGGATTGTCAGGCAGAATGACGGCGTGCCGGTGAAGGGATTCCTGAAAATCGGTCCATTTTTTCAGAAACGCCTGTTGAAGCTCAGGCGATTGGGTCCAATTCGTATCGATCATGATTTGGTATCCGGCAACATGAAAGGACAAGGGCCAAAGACTGAAGACCGAAGGCTGAAGGCGCATGGCGGCATGCCCGCTGTCTTTCCGACTTTTGGCCAATTTTTTATTCCTGTATCGGGGTGGTGTTGTGTCAGTTTGTTCTCTTTCATGGGCACCGGGAAATCCCTGATGACGGTTTGTCCGGAAAATCGATTTGAATTCATTGGTGACATTTCCAATTATATTGTAATATGGCTTTTCAGTTAATGCCTTTTGGTAATGCCGATATGCCGAAATACCGACATTCCGACATTCCGACATTAAATCTTTATCTGGAAAGTCTATATATCACCGCAACACGAAACACCACAATATCCGATTTCTTTTGTGCGGCCGGGAGTCATGTTAAACGAAACAGAAAAATTGAATTCATTGATGGAGCTGGGAATCAAGCTGAACCAGGTTCATGATCTGGATATTCTGATGGAGGAACTCCTGACTGAAGCCAGACGGTTTGTCAATGCAGATGCCGGATCCATTTACATCCGTGAGGAAGATTATCTTCATTTCACATATACCCAGAATGACACCCTGCAGCGGCGGATGGGAACCGGGGAGAAGCTGATCTATTCCACATTTACGATTCCGGTCAACACCAAAACCATTGCCGGCTATGTGGCCAGTGAGGGCCGGTCATTAAATCTTCCGGATGCGTATATCATCGGACCGGAAGCGTCGTACGGATTTGGAAAAGAGTTTGATCAACAGGTGGATTATCGGTCCCGATCCATGTTGACCATACCACTCAAGGCTGGAAATGGAAGCGTTATCGGTGTGTTGCAAATTATCAATGCGAAGGATAACACCGGGAATGTCGTTGTTTTTTCCGATCGGGACGAGAAGATAATGATGCTTTTTGCCAGTATTGCATCGGCTGCCCTGGAACATGCGTATGTATCCCGTGCGCTCCTGCTCAGAATGATCCGAATGGCGGAGATGCGGGACCCCAAAGAAACAGGGGCTCATGTGAATCGGGTCGGGGCGTATTCGGTTGAACTCTATGAGCGATGGGCAAAAAGACATGTCGTTTCCAAAAAGGAACTGGAACGAAACCGGGACAGTCTTCGTCGGGCAGCCATGCTGCATGATGTGGGAAAAGTTGCGATTCCGGACCGGATTCTGAAAAAAAAAGGGCAATTGCAGAAACGGGAATATCTGGTGATGCAACTGCACACGATTTGTGGGGCGCAGTTGTTTCTGGACCGCCAGTCGGAGTTTGACGACATGGCCCTGGAAGTGGCTTTAAACCACCATGAAAGATGGGACGGAAACGGCTATCCGGGACATGTGGATATCACCGCACATAAAAATCTGAACATCGAAAAAATGCTTGAGGACAATTCGGATGCGGCCAGTGAATTGGTTATCCGGCAAATCAAAAGCATTTTGCAAAAAGGGAAACAAAAGGAAGAGATACCCATTTTTGCCCGAATTGTCGCCCTGGCGGATGTGTATGACGCCCTCAGTTCCAAACGGTCTTACAAGGATGCCTGGCATGAAAGCGATGTCTGTTCGGTCATTCAGCAGGAAGCCGGCACCCACTTCGACCCTGAACTGGTTGAAATCCTGATGGATCATTCCTGTTTATCCGTGTTCAGATCCATACAGCAACGCTACAAAGATCCGGCATAGGCTGGTTTGTCTGGCAGCCAGTTCCGCAACGGCATCGATGTCTCCGGTCCCAGGGCAATGGCAACCGGTTTGGTGCAGCCCAATGCCGGAGCCACCTGAATTTTGAAAATATCTTTTACCGTGAAAATGCATTTAAAAATAAACATATACCATCAAGCTCCGGAGGAGCGTCCTGTTTGTAGAATGAAGCATAAAAATTTCCATCAAGCTCCGTAGGAGCGGCCTGTGTATTCCGGTTACAGGCCGCTCCGATGGAGCTTGATGGGAATAACTGCATCAATTTCTACAAACAGGTCGCCCCTACGGGGCTTTTATAGAAGATATCATTT
>DFZE01000137.1 GCA_002382065.1 Desulfobacteraceae bacterium UBA4064 | reverse complement strand
GCACGTTGTGGGAAGAGGACTCCCGGGCATTGGTGGAGAAGATCGAAAAAGCCATTGCCCTGTATCCGGATGTCGTCATCGAGCGGCCGCTGTTGTTCGAGATCGCCGGATACTGCCTGGATGTTGGCGTGGACGGCCACCGCGGGGACATCATCATCCTGAAGGTGGCCAAAACCCTGGCTGCCTACGACGGGCGCACCCGGGTGACAAAAGACGATATCGGAAAAGCCGCCGAACTGGCCCTGCCCCATCGCATCCGCCGCCAGCCCCTCCAGGACATCGTGGTGGATATCGAGACACTGAGGCGACAGAAACAGGCCGTGCAGAAAGCGGGGGCATGAACGGCATCAAAGATGCGGGATTCCCTCGGCTGATCGGGGCCGTCATCCTGGCAGGCTGTCTGTTGGCCGCAGGTGCGGCTCTGGCACAGCATGGGGGCCAGGTGCCCGCTACGCTGGATACCATCACGGTCACGGCCGAGAAAATCTCCGAATATATCAAAAACCATCCGCAGGAGGTGAGCGTCCTGGAGCAAAAAGAGATCCGGGAACGCAATATCCTGGGGGTGGAAGAGGCCCTTGGCGTGATGCCCGGCGTGGATGTGCGCCGCTCATCCGGCATCGGCGCGCGGATTTCCATACGGGGTTCGGGAAAATCCGGCGGGGTGCTGGTCCTTTTGGCATAGGTTGGCATAGTGGCATAGGGACGCCCATGAAATCAGGCGTTTCATTTCCATTGAAAGGATAGCGGAACGCGTCCGGATTATTTTCAAACTTTCCGATGAGGATTTGCTGAATCCTGGAAAGCACCCGAACCGTGTGAAAACCAGAAGCGTGTTGACCCATTGGGCTGTGACCGAGATGGGCTTTCCGGCCACTGAAGTTGGCTTGAAACCGGGGTTGGGGCAATCCGCAGCCAGTCGGGCAGCCCAACGTGGCCGAAAGATCGTTAAGGAAATGGGATTAGCATTGAACAGAATGGGAACGCCTAATTTCGTGGGATATCCCAGTTTTTTCCCCGGGAGCACACGATGGATTTCCTCCTATCGTTTGAGGCCGATATACGTCAGATCTGAAAAAAGTCAGGCCAATTTCTCAAAATTCGCTATCACACCATACCCATTCTGCAATACAGATCACAGAAGGCCCCCGTCACGGCTTCAGAACCAGAAAATACAGATTCCCGGTATGTTGCAGATGGCCGGCAGCCATTTCGGCATAGGGTCCGTTTCCCCAGAAGATGTCGGTCCGGCCCGGTCCGACAATGGCGCCGCCGGTGTCCTGGTTGAGTGCAAAGCGGCTGAAATGGTCCCAGGATGTAATGCGGTTGTTTGAATCCACCAGCGGTTTCCGGGTCTGAATGAACACCAGGGATGTGGGCGGAAAGATGCGGCGGTCAACCGCGACAGACCGGCCCGGAGTCAGCGGCACCCCGATGCTGCCGATGGGGCCGTCGGGTTCTGTCTTGAAGAATACATAGCTGGGGTTGTAATTCAGGATTTCATCCATCTGATTCGGATGGGCCTTCAGATATTCCCGGATGCGCTGCATGGACATGTCCTGCTTTGGAATCAGCCCTCTTTTGATCAGAAGATTGCCGACGCTCCGATACGGCCGGCCATTGGATCCATGATAATGAACATTGATGACCGGACCGGTATCCAGTCGAATTTTTCCCGAGCCCTGAATCTGTAAAAAAAACAGATCCACCGGATCATCCACCCAGGCCAGAACCCGGGCTTTTCCCCGCAAGGCCGCCGATTTTTCGATGTCTTTTCGCTCCCAGTACGGCACCACGGTTTTCCCCGACAGCCGGCCGGTTATTTTTTCGCCTTTGAATTTGTCGGAAAACAGGCCCAGGTCAACGGTCACCAGATCGTCCGGAAGTTCATAAAGCGGCCAGGCGTATCGGGCACTCGAATTCAGACTGCCGTTCAGAAAGGGTTCGTAATACCCGGTAAACAGGACCTGTCCGTCCGTTTCCCGTCCGGTGGACCGATACACGCGGTAACGGCTGAGATTTTTAAATTTATCAATAATATTTTGTGAGTTTAAATGGATATATATTCGATCTGTTATCCCTGTAAATATCCTTCTGACACATACCTACAAGCCAATCTTTCATAATATCAGGAATCATAAAATGGCGAACTGTAACTGTTTCCAGTTTGAGTGTTGAGAAATTGCAGGTTGTTGAGGTTCCAGATTAAATCACTTTGGTAGGGTTCATATACATATACATACAAATATAGTTGACAAAAGTTGACAAGATATATATTTTCTATCCATGAAAAATATCCTCAATATCGATAAATTAAGCAAACGCAGTCAGGAACTCGGTCTTTCCCAAGCAAAACTTGCCAGGGATTTGGACGTATCCCGTGAGTCGGTGTCCAAATGGTTTCGCAATGAAGCCTATCCGCGCCCGGAGAAACTTCTCAAGCTTGCCCGCATCCTCGACCTTGCCTTCTCCGAGTTGGTAACCAAGACCACAACTGTCAACGAACCGGTGGTTGCTTTCAGAAAAAAGGGCGCACACAAGATCACTGACGATTATGTTGAGAAAGCCAGGGATATGGGCCGCATTCTCTCCGACCTGGTTCCACTCCTGCCGTTTGATGACCTTGCCCAGCCGGCGACCTTGCGCAACCCGATTAATGATTATGCATATGTTCAGAAGGCAGCCCAACGGATCAGGTCACAGATAGGCGTTCACGAAGATGATGAAATCGGGTTTGACAAGCTGATCCACTTTTTTGTCAATCTGCACGCAGTGATCATTCCGGTTCTTTGGGGCAATAGGGAAAACCACGAAAACGCCTTGCACATTTACCTTCCAGAATCCATGACCACCTGGATCTATCTGAACTTGGATTGCCGGATTCATGATTTCAAATTCTGGATGGCCCATGAGCTGGGGCATGTGCATACGCCGCTGTTACAGGGGGACGATGGTGAGGATTTTGCTGAGGCGTTCGCCGGCGCTTTGCTGGTGCCACAGGAGCTGATGGAGCATGAATATAAAAAGCTGAGACGTTTTACCAATCCGTGGGGCCAGATCAATCATATCAAGGAAGTGGCCCAACGTCTGGTTGTGTCACCATTGTCGATATACTATGAGGTGAACAAATGGGCTTCCTATCACGGTAAGCCGAAAATTGACCTGGAATCAAAACAGGAAATCTACCAAGCCACTGCCACATTCAACAAAGAGTTCAAGCCGGTCAGCGAGTGCATTTTCGGCACAAAAACACCTTCACCATCCCGCTATATAGCCTGTGCCAGAGATGATTTCAGCAGCCCTTTCTTCGACATGCTCAAAAGACACATCGCCGAGCATCACAAGTCCGCGAGCTTTGTTCAAACTCTCCTCAATATACCACTCCTCGATGCCCAGAATGTATACGAGGAACTGCATTGATGGCAGAAACCAGGATTATTCTCGATACTAACGCATATTTTCGTTTGGCCCAAAGTATCCGACCATTGCTCAACACTGCTTTCGGAAAGCAGAACTTCACCCTGTATGTACTGAAAGAGTTACAGGTTGAATATGATAAGAATCCGCGCCTGACAAATCGGTTTGCATGGGTCAATGACCCCGAATATGTCAGCAACAGGAGCCAGCGCCTTGCGTTGAAAGCCAAAGAAAAATCCGAAATCNNGAAATCAAAAGGGCTTATGACTTTATTCTCGACTACGTCAGAAATGTTCATCCTGGTGTGTCAAAGGTTGATGTTCTTGCACTGGCACATGCGGAGCTACTCGCAATACCGGTTGTTACCGACGATGATGAAATGCGGCAGGCCGCCAAGGATTACGGCATCAAGACGCTGAAAACGCTGGAACTCCTCAAGTTGATGCTGGATTGCAACCATATTGACATGGCAAAGGTACGTGAGATTGCCGGATACTGGGCATATTTCAAAGACATTCCCAAATCATTCAAAGCTGATTTCAAGAAGCTTTTCGGTGAAGGACCACCTCAGTAAGACGATCTGAATGCTAAAGAACGCACCGCCATAGAACCCCGTATGACCAGATTCGGCTCGATCTTGACCATCGTCTCCTGTCGCTGAACAAACAATCCGCTTAAAAAATCGGTCCCCTTGATTTTCCTGAAAAAAACTTTCGTTCCGGGAATCCTGATCTCGATGTCCCGGGATATGCGGACAAGCGTGGCGCTTATATCACGAAGGGATAAATCTCTCTCGCCAATGGGAAGATACACGAGGTCAATATCGACGGAGATACGGGGAAGATCCCTGGCAAAGAAATTGATAGCCGTCCCGCCTTTCAGGGCGAAGACGGCTTCTCTGTCGATTAACGGAATGATCCGCAGGAGCAATTCAGCCTGATTGAAAATATGGGATTCAGGGCAGGAACAGCCCAGGAAAATAGTGGTCACGAAATCATGGAATGCCGGGAATCAGGCTTTGGTGATACAGATTATCACCAGAGAAAAATCAAAAGGGGTTATGATTTTCATCATAACCCCTTATTTTGTCTGGTAGGCACGATTGGGTTTGAACCAACGACCCCTACCGTGTCAG
>DFZE01000031.1 GCA_002382065.1 Desulfobacteraceae bacterium UBA4064 | reverse complement strand
GTCACCAGTTTGATATCCCCATGTCCATAAAAGAAATTTTCAGCCGGTTTGTTATACGCCGGCATCGTAACCCCGATTGTGGCCCGGCCAAACAGAAAAACACTACTGACACACCCGGTCCAGGACCCGTCAATGATTTTTTACCGGCATGTGATGTCCGGACCGATATCGTTATCTGTGTTCATGATGCCCTGGATGATCTCAAACGCTGCCTGGATTCTGTAATTCGAAATACTCCCGAATCCTGCAAACTGATTCTGGTCAATGACGGCTCGGAACCGGAAACGACCCGTTTTTTGAAACAGTTTACAGAAATGGATTCAATCCGGTGTATTCTGTTGACCAACAAAACGGCGCGGGGATATACAAAGGCGGCCAATCAGGGCCTGATGGCATCATCTGCCGAACAGGTCATATTGCTGAACAGCGATACGATTGTCACCCCTCAGTGGATCGAACGATTGACAGAATGCAACGCGAGCAACCCCGCAATTGGCATCGTGGGGCCACTTTCCAATGCCGCCAGTTGGCAATCGGTTCCAAAACGGTTCGATCCGGTTGGCGACTGGGCAGTCAATACGCTTCCGGACGGATACCCTCTTGATAAAATGTCTGAATTGATTTATCAGGTATCATCAAAACGGTTTCCACGTGTCGCATTTGTCAACGGATTCTGTTTTCTTGTCACACGCAGCCTGATTCAGTCGATTGGATTGCTGGATGAGCAGGCCTTTCCGGACGGGTATGGGGAAGAAAATGATAACTGCCTGCGGGCGGCAAAAGCCGGATTTGAATTGGCTATCGCGGATCATGTGTATGTGTATCATGCCAAATCCAGAAGCTATTCTCATGAACGCCGACTGAAACTCGCCCGTCAGGGATCAAAAGCACTGGCAAAAAAACATGGCGCCCGGATAATTCGGAAGGGAATAGAAGGCCTTAAAAAACACCCGGATCTGGCGGAGTTCAGACAAAAAATCCGCAATCATTATACCGGCGGGGTGTAAAACCCCGCCCTACGCCGGTGCCCCATCTACTGGCCGAAATGATGATCGATGCCTGTTCTTTATTCCAGAAATGAAAACGGATGAAATCCGGGCAGATCTTTTTTTGTGTATTTCGTAGTTAAAATATTTTAATGATAAATCTGTGGATTATCTGATGTCCATTCGCCCAACCAATCAGGATTGACAATGAACCAATCACAACATACCGCACTGGTCGTCATCGGGATGCATCGCAGCGGCACATCGATGTTGGCCGGATGCCTGCATCGGCTGGGTGTCAATCTGGGGACCAGTATGATGGCCCCCAACCCGTCCAATGAATTCGGATATTTTGAAAATCGGGATATTGTCCTGATTCATGATATTCTGCTGCGCGATCTGGGCTGCAGGTGGGATGTGCTGGGCAATCTGCCGGATGACTGGCTGGAAAGCGAAGCCGCTGACCAGGCGGAAAAGAAGCTGATCACGCTCATCGAGAGGGAATTTTCGGCTGACCGTCTGTGGGCCGTCAAGGACCCCAGAATATGCCGGCTGCTGCCGTTATGGACCCGGTTATTGAAACGCATGGAGGTTGAACCGGTTTTTGCCATCATGGTTCGCCATCCCTTTGAAGTGGCAAAATCCCTGGAAAAGCGGGACCAGTTTGATCTGATGAAAGGACATCTGTTGTGGATGGTGCATTATCGGGATGCGCTGAACCGGTGTCTGGAATATCCACATGTCATGATTACTTACGATCAATTGCTGGCCGATCCGTTTTCCACGCTCAACCGCATCAGCCGGGTACTGAATTTGAATTACCCACAGGATATCGACCAGCACTATTCGTCAATTATCGATTTTATCCGCCCGGAACTAAAACATCACCAGATCAGCCATGATTCCGGAACAGGCTCCGGTGGCATATTTGCTCAATATGACTGGATATATCAGCAGTTTCGGCTGGCCCAGACTCAGGCAATCGAATTTCATCCCCTGAATGAACCTGATTCCGATCCAATGTCAAAAACCAGCAAAACGGCAGGTGATTCCCAATTGTCGGTTTTTCCGCTGGTCACATCCATCCGGACACCTTCCGGATTCAAATTTGAGCAAAATCACGCCACAGCCATGTTCAACAATCTTCTGACGATTATCGGGCGTTATGAACGGGCCGATATCAGTCACACCCTCAGGCGGGAGCGTGCCCTGTTAAGTAATATCCGATATGGCGAAGAACTGTTTGTTCAGGTATTTTTCCCAACATCCTCAGAAGGGGTTAAGCCCCATTCCGAAGAAAAATCACAAAAAATACTGGTGGCACCAAACGAATGGGAAAAAATATCCATACCGATCCGTCAGCCGGAAATTCTGCGAACCCGGCATCTGCGATTTGATCCGTTAAATACCCGGGGAATCGTATTTATTTCTGCCATAAAATTGCTCAATGGTATCACCGGTCAGATTCTCTGGTCTGCAGAAACGTCAGACGCATTTCAAACATGTACAGTCCGGGGAGATGCCTTTGTCCTATCCACTGACAAGAATCTGGAACTGGTTTGCACCGGATCCGACCCACAATTGCTTTTGCCCAAACTTCCCGACCTGCCGGATATTCCACTGACGCTGGAAGTCTGGATGAAAGCCAGTCGCAGTTTGATTGCATTACAGGATGCGTGGTCAAAAATTACCCATTCTGATGCGGATAAAACCACTGAGATATCCGGACTGAAAACAAATATATCGCAATATCAGAAAAAGGAAGCCGGCCTTCAGACCCAGTTGAAGGCGCTGACGGAAGAAAAGCAGAATCAGACAGCCGAGTTGAACGCGGAGGCGGCAGCACTTCAGATGCAGTTGGAGACCCTGCAACAGGAAAAAGAAAGTCAGGGTGCGGAAGCGAAGACC
>DFZE01000180.1 GCA_002382065.1 Desulfobacteraceae bacterium UBA4064 | reverse complement strand
TGAACATCCCGGAATGATTCATGATCGTTTTCGGACTTCAGCCTTTTAGAAAACATACAAGGAGAAACATGAATCCGCGAAAAACTGTCGGTCTTGTTCTGGGCAGCGGCTCCTCACGGGGTTGGGCCCACATTGGCGCGATCGAGGCCCTGGAAGAAGAAAATATTCCCATCGATTATATTGCGGGATGCAGCATTGGATCCTATGTCGGCGCACTTTATGCCAGTGGCGGGCTTAAAAGTCTGAAGGCGTTTGTTTTAAAAATGGACGGCAAAAAAGTTTTTTCCTATTTTGATGTGGTGTTACCCCGGTCGGGTCTTCTGGACGCAACAAAAAAAATCAATGAACTTTTTTCCATACACACGTCAGCGTCCCAATTTTCCGATCTCAAAATTCCGGTGATGATGGTTGCGACAGACCTGGAAACCGGTGAAAAAGTCATATTGAAATCCGGAAAATTATTGGATGCGCTTCGGGCCACCATGTCGGTACCCGGTCTTTTTGCGCCGGCCCGGGTCAGGAACCGCTGGCTGGTGGATGGGGGACTGGTTGACCCGGTTCCCGTTGGTGTTCTCCGTGCGGCGGCGTCGGATGTGGTGATTGCAGTGGATTTGAACTGCGGGTTTGACTCCCGGAAGATGGGCAACAAAAAAAATGATCCGGAAGTGGAACTCCCAGCCGATGAACCACGACGCTTCAACAGCGAGTTGATGAAAAAACTGATGAACTATTATGAAAGCGCCGAAGCCAGCTTTACGACCAAACTGAATGATCTTCTGAAAAAAGAATCCGGAACACCGGATATCATCGAGACGGTCATGACATCCATCAACATCATGCAAAACCGGATCACGCGAATCAATCTGGCTGTGGATCCACCCGATATTCTCATTCAGCCTCGCCTGGGCGACCTGAAGATGATGGACTTTGATCAGGTCGAACGCACCATTGAAGAAGGATATATTGGAATAAAGAAAAAAATCGAGGATATCCGGGCGGCTGTTGAATCATGACGCATCCGGCACATGGACATTTCATGTGCGCCATGATGATATTGTCTGACGGAGTCACACCCCTGAACAGGTTCGGAGATATTCATTAAGGAAGGGTATCTGACGAAATTTATATTTACTTTTTGTTTGGCTTCTGTCACCTTGCCCCCGGTCGGTCCGGCGCCTTGAATCATTCACCATAAACAGATAAATGAGACGGAATCTTTCCGGGAGATTCTTTTCATCATGTTCTCCCTCCGGGTTTGAGAGTGATTGTCGCCGATTTTCTATTGAATCCTGAATTTTGTGTTTTTACGATAACTGGAGTATTATGTCTGTCTCGGTGATGAAATGGCTTGAAGCCCCTTTTCGGTATCAGACGCTGTTTCGGGGATTTATCAGCCAGGAAATCCGCGGCCGGTACGCGGGATCGATTGGTGGGCTTTTATGGAGTGTGATAACACCATTAGCCAATATGTTGATCTATATTTTTGTCTTTTCAGTCGTATTCAAGATTCGCCTGAAGCCCATCGAAACCGGAACGGATAATTTTGTTCTGTTCCTTCTGGCTGGTTTATTGCCCTGGATGGCATTTTCCGAAGCGGTTTGCAACAGTGCGGGCATGTTTCTGGGAAAAGCCGGACTGATCACCAAAGTGGCATTTCCTTTGGAAGTGGTGCCGCTGGCCAGTGTGGTGGTGACATTTGTTTTGAACGGCATTGGATTTATGGTCTTTTTGATTTATCTGGCGTTTGAGGGATATGGACATGTGTCATGGCTGTATCTGCCTGTTGTCACGGCCATTTTTATGGTTTTTACATTGGGGCTCATGGTGCTGATGGCCAGCCTCAGCATATTTGTCAGAGATATCCAGCAGGTTATCGGCAGCGCCATGTCTCTGTGGATGTATTTGACTCCGATCATCTATCCCGTTACCATGCTGTCCGATCCGTTGCGCGTGCTGATGCGGCTGAATCCCATGTATTCATTTATCGAGCTGTACCACGAACTGCTTTTGAAACATACCCTGCCGTTTGATCTGTTCTGCTATGCTTCAGGATATGCCATTGTTTCCTTTCTGGCAGGCATCTGGTTTTACAGCCGCTCCCGAAATGCGTTTGCAGATGTGCTATAGACTTTCTGAAAACAGGACACCGGAGGGCGTCCATGTTGTCCATGAAAGTCCTTTCTGTCCATGAAGCTTTTAAGCAAACGAATATCTGCCGTCTGCCAGATTATGACCATCAACCCTGATTAAGATTTCTCATGAACGCCATTGAAGCGGAAAACCTGTCCAAACATTATCGGGTCTATATCCGGCCCTTTGACCGCCTGAAAGAGTCTATCCTGCGACGGCCGTGTCATCATCTGGTAAATTCCCTGGCGGATGTTTCCTTTAGCCTGTCTCATGGGGATACACTGGGCATAATTGGTGAAAACGGCGCCGGAAAATCCACCCTGTTAAAAATCCTGGCCGGGACATTGCAGCCCTCTTCCGGCAGGCTGGTTCGTAATGGACGCGTTGCAGCCCTGCTGGAGTTGGGCGCCGGATTCAATCCGGAGTTTTCCGGACGGACAAATATTCATCTGAATGCAGCGCTTCTTGGACTGACGGAAAAAGAGATACGCGCCAGGGAAAAAGATATCATCGCCTTTTCCGAGCTGGCGGATGTGATTGACCGGCCGGTCAAGACCTACTCATCGGGCATGCATGTGCGCCTGGCGTTTTCCATTGCCACCAGCGTGGATCCGGATGTATTGATTGTGGATGAGGCATTGAGTGTCGGCGATCAGCGGTTTTCCCAAAAATGCATCGAACGGATGGTGGGCTTTCGCAATGCGGGCAAAACCATTATTGTCTGCAGCCACAGCATGTTTCTGATCAGCGCACTCTGCGAAAAAGCCATCTGGCTGGATCACGGCCGCATCAGCGGCGCGGGGAAAACATCCACGGTCATATCGGAGTATCTGGCATTTCTGGAGGAGCGGGAAAAACCGGAAATTCATGAAACGCCACAATCCTGTCTGCCGGAAGTTGTGGTGGAGAAAGTCCGGTTTTGTGGCGTAACAGACGATACGGAAATCCCGTTCATCCGGCAATTTGCCCCCCTGCGCATTCTGGTGGATACCCGCTGCACAATAGAACGGTTTACCGGCCATGTTGGCATCGGGCTGGAACGAAATGACGGTCAGATATTGTTTGCGTCAACGACCCGAAGCGAAAATCTGTCGCCTGTCAAATTTACCGGAAACAACCAGATCGGGATGGTCATTCCCTCCTTTCCCATTCTTAAAGGGTCGTTTCGCGCCAAGGTTGTCATCGCGGATGAGCACAGCCTGAGAGTTATCGATGAACGGTTGAGTGAGCCGCTCATGATTGAAAGCGAGCATCCGGAATTCGGAATGCTCTGGATGGCGCATGAATGGACGTGTTGATTCTGATCGTCAGTCACAATGGCGCATTCACCATCGCAACGACCCTGAACCATTGTCTGAAATACAATCCGTCAGTGCCGGTACTGGTCATTGACAATGCGTCAACCGATGATACGCCAGCCACTCTGCAATCCGTTATCAGCCCCCGGGTCACCATCAAAAACGCCCATCGGAATCTGGGAGTGGGGGCCGCATTCAACCTGTGTTTGGATGAAGCGGTACGCAGACAGATTTCATGGCTGATGATTCTGGATCAGGACAGCCTGCTGTCGCCCCAAATGCTGACCCGGTTGATCGAAACCGGGGAGGAACTGATGGCAAAAACCGGATCGGTTGCTATGGTCTGCCCAACGGTGAGGTCCCGGAAATTTCCGGATATCATCCATTATCCCATGAACTGGACCGGCAGGGGATTTGTGGCGGTTACAGGGGAGGGAAAGGCTCTGGAGGAGCCGATTTCAGTGGATACATCCATCAGCTCGGGCTCCCTGTACCGGGTGACGGCATTGAACGGGATTGGTGGATTCAATGAAGGATATTTTATCGATTTTGTGGATCATGACTGTCATTTGCGACTGAAGCAGGCCGGATATACGATGTGGTGGGAAAGACGCGCGGAGCTGCGCCATGATCTGGGCAAGATTCAGCGAATGACCCCGGAAGGATTGTGGATTGAACACGAGCCGTTCCGATATTATTATATGGCCCGCAATATGCTGAATGGCTACTGGCGCTTTGGCGGTCTGCGGGCGGTTCTCGCGCTGTCTGTTGAAATATGGCGGCATATGGCACGGCTGCGGCGATACGGCACCCGATCAAACGCCTGCAACCGGTTTATACGAAAAGGGGTGATGGATGCCGTCCTGGGAAAAATGGGGCCACTTCCTGCAAACAATTGATTTTGGCTATCTGCTTCCGGCGCTTTCTCACCTGCCGTTATCCGTTGGGCAGAAACTGGCGGTCATCCGGGGCCGGATCATGGGAAGAATGGATTATGACTGGCGTTCAATCGCCCTGAATTACCAATATATTCGAACCCGCACCCGTCAGGCCATGCAAATGATATCGCCCGATGCCGGAGACCGGGTCTGGGACCAGAAAACCCGGATGCGGTTTGTACACAATTCACGGGAAGAATGGCAGGCGACCCTGTTTGGCAGCCGTGTCATGGAGACCATCAACCGGCAAAGCACCGTCGAGGGCCTGGATGATCTGCTTGCAATTCAAGGGACAGGCAGGGGAATGGTCATGGTCGGGTGTCATTTTGACAGCTTTTGCATGGGCATGGTCCTGTTGGGCATGAAGGGTCTCAAGGTGAATGTCATCAACACCAAAGCCATTGAGGATCCCCGCATTCATCCCCATGTCCGGGCCTTCTTTCAGAAAAAATACCGGAATATGGAATATCACATGAACGGCAGGATGGCATATCACGAAACCAGTCTCCCCTATTTTTATCAGGCACTGGAACGGAGTGAAACCGTGGCGCTGATGGGCGACATCCCAGGCAGCAAAACCCGTATCGTGTTACCGTTTCTGGGAACCCGCTTCAAAATGCCGGTAGGCGCATGGCGTATGGCCAAAAAAACCAACAGCCTGCTGGGCGGGTTCATCTGTCTGCACGAAGGCGTCGGCCGATATCGGGTGGTTTGTCTGCCCCCCCGGGAACTCGATCCGGACAGCCCTGTCGAAACCCTCAGGCCGGTATATGCGTTTCTGGAAGACTGGATTCGACGCATGCCGGAGCGGTGGGTGTCCTCGGATCTTCTGCCGGCGTATTCGGATTGATCATGATTCCGTTCTATCTGATATCCCAAAATCATTCGAATTGGAACAATACACCTGAACAGCGTCTTGCTGTACAGATGGGAAACCCGCCATTCCCGGTCAAAGAAATCGATGGCGGTCAGCAGGTACGGGATTGGCTTGAAAATCAGGATGATGATCACATCGGTTTCATTTTCGATCCGGAATTCTGGTATGGGAAGGACTGCTGGAACGAATGGATCGGCCAAATTGCAGCCGAACCATCGGATATGGAAATTCAGGCGCCGCTGGGTGGCCAGAATCCCTCCTGGCGAAACGGTCTGAATATCCCCCTGTATGTCACGCTCAGACAGCTTGAACAGGCATCCGGGTTTTGCAGCACGACCTTATGGAAAACCGCACGGGCGGAGCGCCCGGACGATTTTGCCGTTGCGGTCGTTCCGGCCTGCCTGCTTCGACATGTGCCGAAAAATATGACCCTTATGGATTTGCCGTTGTTCTGGGCAGACTCCCGGCAGTCGATCCGGATTTTCTGCAAGGGATGGCTTCATCCGTTTTCAGCCGTACGGGATGAGGGACGGCGGGATGACCTGGTTGACATGTGCGAGTGGAAAGGCGCCGTTCTGGAGCTTGGCTGCGGCACTGGATTGATGGGTGCAAACTGTCATGACAAGGGATTTGATGTCAGGTGGATCGGGCTTGATATTGACCGGACGGTGTTGCGCCAGGCGACTGCCCATGTGGATATGGCGATTCAGGCCGATCTCAACCGGAATCTGCCGTTTGATCCATCCTGCCGGTTTGACCGGATTGTATGCGGGGATGTTCTGGAGCATCTGCCCTACCCCTGGGAATTTTTAAAACGGTTACGGGATCATGTAAAACCCGATGGCCTGTTGATTGCCTCTTTTCCGAATATTGGGCACTGGTCTGTCATCGAGGATTTACTGAGCGGGCGGTGGGATGAAACACCCTCGGGTATTTTTTGTGTCAGCCATCTGAGATTCGGAACACGGATCACCTGGGAAAAATGGTTTGTGCATGCCGGCTGGGAAATCATGGCCCTGGAAAGGGAAACGCTTCCGCCGCCAGAATTCTGGCCACCGATACAGACACCCGGCATTGCCGTGGATATCCCCAGTCTCGAGACGATTCGATATCGCATACTGGCCCGGCCTGGAAATCCGAATCCGTCATGAAAACCGGCTGGCTCATTCTGATCGCAGCCGGTTTCAGTCTCGCTGTAGGATGGACCGGCTGCATCGTCCCCCTGAACGGGGTTCATGACAGCCTGCGGTATCTGGGAATGGCAGAGACACTTCTGAAAGGGGAATGGCTGGGGGCATATAATGAACTGACCCTGATCCGGTCACCGGTATATTCTGTTTTTCTGGCTGCCAACAGCCTTACCGGATGGCCGCTTCATCGGATTCAGCATGGCATCTATCTGATTTCATGCATTGTCCTGACGCTTGGACTGCGGCATGCCGGAATTCGGGACTGGCGGGCAGATTGTACCGGCGCGCTGTGCGCCATTCATCCCTTTGCCATGATTCCGGCCTGGTATGTGGCCACGGATGCGTTATATACCCCGCTGACCCTGATGGCCGTTGCTGCCTGTCTGGGTATTTCCGGAAATATTGACCGGCCTGGAAAGACTTTCTGGGCATGGACAGGGGTCCTGTCTGTTTTTCTGACTCTGGCATGGCATATGCGACCGGAAGGCGTCTGGATGCTGCCTTTTTTGGGCGCAGGCATACTTGGGCTCGCATGGCATGTCAGGCAAAATTGGAGAAACGTTCGCTTTCGGCTGATGGCCGTCATTCTCTTGCCGGTTCTGGCCGTGCAGGGTACCGGACACATCATCGCCCACCAGAATCTCAAACACTATGGTGTGGCAGTCGTTCATGAACTGGATGAGCCGGGTTTTCGGCAGGCATTTGCCGGGTTGACCCGGCTGGACCCGGAATCGCGGCGCCCCCATGTGCCGGTATCTGACCGGGCGTTTGAAGAAGCATTTCGTATCAGCCCCCATTTTGCCAGGTTGCAACCCGAATGGGCCAATATTCGACACAATTGGATTCAATTCGGGTGTTCATATATGGGAGAATGTGCTGCGCTGGCTGGCGGATGGACAGTCTGGGCGGTTCGGGATGCCGCCGCACGGGTCGGGGTGTTTGTAAACGGCAGCCATGCGGCTGAATTTTTCAGGGCGGTGTCTCATGAAATTGAAATGGCCTGTCAAAATGGTCAATCACCCTGCTCCCGAAACGTCACCGGAAACCTGCTGGCGCCTCCGACCACCTTCGGTGACATTCCGAACATCTCACTATCCATGTGCCGGTGGATGTGGGAGGCCCTGAGTCTGGGAGATTTTCCAGAAAAATTTCAGAATCACGGAATCGATGTCGATCAGCTCATATTGAAACGGTATGGTGAAATCACACACGACAATCCGGAACGCGGAGAAATTGTCTGGGGGCAACCCATTCACCGGATGGTTCACATGACGCCTTTCATTCAGATTGGCTTGGGCGTTCTGGCATCCTTGATGCTGATCATATCAACAACCAACCGGATGGGATTACCCGGGCATCATGGTTTTGCCCGGTTGAAGCACCCCTGGATACTGGCCTGGATCCTGGTGGCAATACTCAGCCGGATGGCATTGATCGGGTATATCGATGCCATGAGTTTTCAGGCCCAGTTGCGGTACATATTGCCGGTATATCCGTTGCTGATGGTGCTGTTTTGTTTATCCTGGCCAGCGTGGAAAACCCGCTCAACACCCGTCACGACAATCCGTCAAAAAACCGTTTTGCCGTAAGCGATCAGATTGGATGGCCAGTTCAAAAGCCGGGTGCAGGTAACGGTAACAGGGCCGGATGATGGAAAAAAGGCAGCCAAAGAGCCGGATGACACCAGATTGAGATTGGATGTCTGCGCCCAGAAATTGAGCCCCATCATTTTCAGCAGCTTCTGGTGCACGGGTTGTGGCAGCCAGTGAATCAGGGGAAGAAAGGTATGAAACTCCACCGGGAACAGCCGGTTTGGCGTGACAATGAAAAATCGTTTTGATACGCGAAGCAATTCCGTCACAAAAGCCTGTTGGTGTGCCTTGTCTCCCACATGCTCCAGCACGGCCGAACAGAACACGATATCAAAAGCATGATCGTGAAACGGCAGACAGAGCGTTTCCGTCTGAAGGAAGAACAGGCCGGGGTGTTTTTTGGTCAAAAATCCGGCATTTTCGATACTGGTGGCCACAATGCGACCGGTATGGGGATACATGACCTCGAAAAAATTGGATTCGGGTAGCTGCTGATCCGGTGTGACCCCGACATCCAGGATCAGGTCATTGCTGTTTGGCTGCATGATATCCATGAAGAGGTGGAAAATCTGACGCCGGACATGGTGGGAAACCCGGGATGCCACCAGTCGCAGGGGATGATTCAGGGAAAAATAGTCGATGGCCTGGCCGCTCATCGTTCCAGACCCAGTACAGCCAGTGCAAATCCATAAACCATCGCCTGTATCCCCAGCCCGATTCCGGTTATCGAGGCAATGACCATGCGAAGAATGGTCTGATAGGGCATTGGGCCAAATCCGGCCGATTTCCAAAGCAGCGTGGCATAAACCAGGTAACCGGAACCGCAGAGGATAAACATCAGGGCGGACAGGATGCCCCATTCCACGGGACGACCTTTGGTCAGTTTCAACCAGAATTCCCTGCCGGGGAGAAGTCCGGCGCCAATGGCATAGGCTTTGATAAAGATACCAAATCCAAAAATCTGAAACCCGACCAGAAGGGATGAGCTGGATACCAGAAGCGAGCTGAGATCAAACGTGACAGTTCCGACCTTGACTGGCTCAAAAATCAGCAGAATAAAGCCCGACAGGCCCAGCGTGGCCAAAAATAAACCGGGCAGAATGAACAGCCAGAGCGGGCTGTAGAGCAGCATGAAGCGCAGATGACGCCATCCGTCGCGCCAACTGCGAAGATGCGGGGGGCGGGATCTGCCGTCCGGGCGCAGGGTGATGGGAACCTGACCAATTTTCAGATTGGCCAGGCTGGCCTTGACCACCATCTCGGAAGCGAATTCCATACCGGTTGTTTTGAGGCCCAGATTGACAATGGCTTCTTTTCGAAATGCGCGCAGTCCGCAGTGAAAATCATGAGCAGGCGAAGAAAAGAACAGCTTGCCGATGGCAGAAAGGACGGGATTTCCGATCCATCGGTGTTTCCAGGGCATGGCGCCCGGCTGGATTGTGCCGCCATATCGCGGAAACCGGCACCCCATGACCAGATCGTGACCGGCGTTCAGTTTTTCCAGAAATTTGGGCAGTTCCGAAAAATCGTAACTGCCATCGGCATCGCCCATCAGAATATATTGACCACGGGCCGCGGTTATGCCGCCCTGAAGCGCACTGCCATATCCTCTGCGATCGATGGTGATGACCCGGGCGCCCGCATGCTGCGCAATATTGCGGGAGTCATCCGTACTGCCATTGTCTGCAATCAGGACTTCACCCGACACGCCTGCCGTGTGGATGGCAGCCAGCGCTTCCGTAACGCAGGCGCCAATGGTTTCGGCCTCATTCAGACAGGGCATCAATATGGTAATTTGCATGAAATTCGAACTCAGGGTCTGGCGTTTATGATTAACAATCATTAACAGGCAACACAGTTTAAATCAAAACTATAGCTTTTAAGATAATGATTTTGGGAAGGCGGCAGGGAGAAGATAGACCTTTTCTCGGCCATCCCCGACCGATAACGCACCCAAAATCTTTATCTTGAGTGCGGCCGGGC
>DFZE01000027.1 GCA_002382065.1 Desulfobacteraceae bacterium UBA4064 | reverse complement strand
ATACTCTCCGCTGGATGAAACTGCGATTTGGTTACAGCCGATATGTCTATCCGATCCCAGTGGAGAGGGATGTGATGATAGGATTAAAAAGCGCAATTTGATCCAGTTTGAAGTATATCTCAAAATTCGAAATTCGAAGCGCGAAATCCGAAACAATTCCCCAAATAACAAACCCAACTGTTCAAAACGGCGCATTGCCTGGCAGATTGTTTGGGTCATTCAGACATTTGAATTTGTTTCGAATTTCGAATTTCGGATTTCGATATTCGAATTTTGTCTGAACAGGGATTTTCGTTCAGGCACTATTTATAAACAAGTCAAAAATAATACGGTAACTGTTTCTGT
This sequence comes from Desulfobacteraceae bacterium UBA4064, assembly GCA_002382065.1. Classification (GTDB taxonomy): domain Bacteria; phylum Desulfobacterota; class Desulfobacteria; order Desulfobacterales; family Desulfatirhabdiaceae; genus UBA4064. The sequence continues at coordinate 2,529 of DFZE01000027.1, read as the reverse complement.
CAAGGCAGTGAAATGTGAATTGGACCGGGGATTTTCATGAATTTTTCAGGCGTTGGACGCTCCAGTCCCGCTGATGCCGCTTGGCCAGCGGGTATCGCCTGCCAAATCCAAACGCACGGGAAGTGACTTTCAGACCCGGAGCGGCCTGAAAGCGTTTGTATTCATTTCGGTCGATACGGGCAATAATGTCCCGAACAAGGTTCTGTTCAAATCCCATCTGAACAATTTCAGCCGAAGTTTTCAACTCCTCCACATAGGCTTTCAGAACCGCATCCAGAATGTCGTAGGGAGGCAGATCGTCCTGATCGGTTTGGTTTGGCTTCAATTCGGCCGAAGGGGCCTTTTCAAGAATCCGTTTTGGAATACGCTCTGCCGGGGTATTGATGAATCGGGCAATTTCATAAACCAGGGTTTTGGGTACATCGGATATGACTGCCAGTCCGCCATTCATATCCCCATACAGGGTGCAGTAACCAACAGCCAGTTCGGATTTGTTACCGGTTGACAGCACCAGACTGTTATTGCTGTTGGATATGGCCATTAAAATGCTGCCCCGTATTCTGGCCTGTATATTCTGCTCAACAACGCCCGGATTATCTTCCTGGTAATCAATCTGCATCGATTGAATGAATTCCTGAAAAATGGCGTCAATCGGAATCGTCCGGCAATCAACCCCAAAATTATCAGCCAGTTGACGGGTATCCTCATAATTATCCCGGGAAGTATAACGGGATGGCATGAATACGGCCTGAACATGTTCCGGGCCCAGTGCCAGGTATGCAACGGCCAGTACCAGCGCCGAATCGATACCACCGCTTAATCCGATCACCACATTCTGAAATCCGCATTTTGTCACATAGTCCCGAACCCCCATGATCAGCGCTTTCAGGACAGATTCTGTTGCAGATTTCGCGTGTTCATGCAGTTCACACGAATCATCGGCCACCGCATCGGCATTCCAGAAAACCATGTCCTCCTCAAAATCCCGTGCTCTGGCACACAGCCGGCCTTCCCTGTCAAAAATCATGCTGGCGCCGTCAAACAGAATACTGTCCGAACCGCCAACCTGGTTGGCATAAATCAGCGGAACCCGGTATTTCGTTGCGATGGCACTCAGCATTCGGGTCCGAAATGCGGGCTTGTCATGGTGATAGACCGATGCAGAAATATTGATCAGCATGTCTGCACCGGCCTGAACCAGCATTTCAACCGGGTCCGTATGATAGAGCCGATTGGGAAAAATGCTCTTGTCATTCCACACATCTTCACAAATGGTCAGGCCGATTTTTTTGCCTTTCCAATCTATCGGTCGATTGCTTTTTCCGGGCTCAAAATACCGGGATTCATCAAACACATCATATGCAGGCAAAAGGCTTTTATTCACCTGATGCAGAATGCGGCCATTTTCAAACAGAACGGCAGCGTTATGCAACCGTTTGCCTTCTTTGTCCGGATTACGAAGGACGCATCCGGCAATGACACCAATCCCGTCAATATGATTGATCAGCCATTGAAGGGCATTGATCCCGGACTCGACAAACTCCCGGTCTTCCAGAAGATCCAGAGGCGGATACCCACAGATGGAAAGCTCCGGAAATACCACCAGATCACACCCATTCGCTTTTGCCTGCTGTGTCCGATTGATCATGCGGGTGGCATTGTTAAAAAAATCTCCGATAACAGGATTGAGCTGGGCTATGGCAATTTTCATATGGCATGTCCTTGCACTGCGGATTGATAGGAAATGTAAATTTTACGGTAAAGGCTCATGAATCATTCCGGGAGCGTCACCCCCGTATATGAAACTCAGGCCATGATGATGGTTCAGGCCTGTTCGTAGTGACGCCGTAAGGCGTTTTTTTAAATGCCCTTACGGGCACGATAGGAACATAGGGAAGCTTTCTGGTAAAGATGCCACCGGACGATCTGCGCTTTCTCAATCCGCAATACTCATATCTCAATACTGTTTTTACGGTACAGGGATGATCCGCTCCAGAAACACTCGAATGAACCGGGGACGATAAATATCGGCATCATTTACCATGACTTCAAAATCCGTTGAGTTGATAACATAACTCACCAGAAGCTCACCTTCCCGGGACAAAAATGCATGAGATTTTGCGGCATAGGCAAAACATCCCGGGCATTTTCCGGCTTCCTCCGCATTAAAAATGACGATCGGTCTCGACCAGGGCCCTTCCGGATGATCGGCGGTTCTTAAAAGAATCTGATTCCGGAATGCATTGTCACTGTAGATCAGAACAAAAACCTCCCGATCATGAATGGTCAGGCGGTCAATCGAAAATTCATTGACCATGGAATCGGCAAGGGAAACCGCATGGGTCAGATCCGGAGACCAGCGATCATTACCCGCATAGAATTCCCATTTATCATATTGCTCCGGCATTGTCATGGGCGATCGGGCCAGAATCATTTCCTTATCGACAGATGAGTTTTCCCGTAAACCATATATATACAGCCAGTGATTATCACCATTTTTCGTTTGGTCTTCCGCAATCAGGGCCATGC
>DFZE01000064.1 GCA_002382065.1 Desulfobacteraceae bacterium UBA4064 | reverse complement strand
CCTACGAACTGGAGAAATACGATACCTGGCATCGACAGCGGATATTGTCCGCAAAACCTGGCATTACCGGTCTGTGGCAGGTGGTTGGCAGAAGCCGGACCACGTTTGACGAAATGGTCCGGCTGGACATTCAGTATATTCGGGAGAGATCTCTCTGGATGGATTTTTACCTGATCATGGCCACACCGTGGGTTGTGTTGACCGGCAAAGGCGGGTTTTAACAAATCCGCAAACACCCAAATCATCCATTAATAATATCTGCGTCAAGGAGAAAAAATATGATTCGCATGGGCGTGATTGGTTACGGTTACTGGGGTCCCAATATTGTGCGCAATTTTCATAACCAGGAAAAAATCCGGGTGGTTGCCGTTTGCGACGGCAATCCTGCCGCCCTGAACCGGGTCAAAAAACTCTACCCGGATATTCGTCTGACCACTGATTATCAGGAGATTACCACCGCCATGGACATCGATGCCGTGGCCATTGTCACACCGGTTTCCACCCATTTCAAACTGGCCATGGATGCCTTGTCAAACGGCAAACATGTATTTGTGGAAAAGCCGATGACCGCCACGTCTGCAGAAGCCGAAGAGCTGGCCTCTCTGGCGCAAAAAAAGCGTCTGATCATCATGGTGGATCACACGTTTGTGTTTACAGGCGCGGTTCGAAAAATCAGGCAGCTCATTGATGAAGACATGTTGGGACCGCTGTATTATTACGATTCCACCCGGGTCAATCTGGGTCTGTTTCAGCATGATGTCAATGTCATCTGGGATCTGGCGCCGCATGATTTTTCCATCATGGCCTACCTGATTCCGGAAAAACCGCAGGCCATTGTCGCAACCGGCGCCACTCATCTGAACGGGCACGCGGATGTGGCCTACATTACCGCCTATTTTGCTGACAACATGATCGCCCATCTGAATGTAAACTGGCTTTCTCCGGTGAAAGTGCGAACGACGCTCTTGGGTGGTGCGAAAAAAATGCTGGTCTGGAACGATCTGGAAGCAGATGAAAAAATAAAGATCTACGACAAGGGGGTCCAGATAAAAAACGCAGAAAGTGTCTATTCCCTGCTGGTCAGCTACCGTTCCGGGGATATGTGGTCACCAAAGGTGGAACAACAGGAAGCGTTGAGTCTGGAATGCAGTTATTTTGTGGACTGTGTGGAAAAAAACCAAACACCGTTCAATGGCGGGGAGACCGGTCATCACATCGTCAAAATGCTGGAGGCTGCCAGTTCTTCGCTTCAAAATAAGGGAAAGGTGGTGTATCTATGACTATCCAGTGTGTTGCAGACGACGTTTTGCTTGGCGAAAATGTCAAATTGTCCAAATTCATCAACCTGTATGGCTGCAGCATTGGCGCCAATACCAAGATCGGCGCCTTTGTGGAAATTCAAAAAAACGCCATAATCGGCAAAAACTGCAAAATCTCCAGCCATACGTTTATATGCGAGGGTGTGACCATTGAAGACAATGTCTTTGTCGGCCACAATGTTGCCTTTGTCAACGACACATATCCAAGAGCGACAACGCCGGGCGGTGGACTGCAGACCGAAGCCGACTGGCGCGTTGAACCCACCCGGATTCAAAAAGGCGCCTCCATCGGCTCCGGCGTAACGATTCTGGCCAATGTCACCATTGGTGAAAACGCGCTTGTCGGCGCCGGCAGCGTGGTGACCCGCGATGTACCGCCGCACGCCATTGTCGCCGGCAATCCGGCCCGAATCCTCCGCTATAAGTCAGAAACACTGACAGGAGCCCCCCGTGACAAGCAACGAGAAATCCGCCTCTTCGCTATCTCACTACATAATCGGTAACAATTGTTATCGCAGGACCAATTTGAAAATCAAAATCATTAACCCGCTCCAATATGTTCAGTGGGATGATGTCCTTCTCAATCATCCGGACGCGACCGTTTTCCATTCAAGCAGATGGGCAAAAGTCCTTTGCGAATCCTATGGATATGAACCGGTTTATTTTGCTGCGTTTGAAAACGGATATCCGAAGTTCCTGTTACCGTTCATGGATATCAAAAGCACGTTGACCGGAAGACGCGGCGTCAGCCTGCCCTTTACCGACTATTGCGGCGTCATTTTGCCCGATGGCGATGCCGTACCCGGATATTTTGCAATGGCTGAAAGCTTTGGCAGGCAAATTGGATGGAAATATTTTGAAGTGCGCAGCGACCTTTATATAGCTGATTCGATTGAAGCATCCATGACATTTTACCGCCACCTGCTGACGCTGAACAAAGGTGAAAAATCCCTATGGGCCGGATTACGTGACAGCACCCGTCGAAATATCAAAAAGGCTGTAAACGCCGGCATTATCGTCGTTAGGGAGAACTCATCAGAAGCGCTCAGTCAATTTTACAGGCTCAATTGCATGACCCGAAAAAGACATGGCCTGCCGCCTCAGCCTTTTCGTTATTTTGAAAAACTGTTTGAACATATCCTTTCGAAAGGCTTTGGCGTTGTGGCGCTTGCCTATCATGGCAAAAAGATTATTTCCGCCAATATCTATCTTCATTTTGGCCATCAGGCAATTTTTAAATATGGTGCGTCAAATCCACGCTATCAGTCCCTTCGCGCCAATAATCTGCTTCAATGGGAAATGATTCGCTGGTATGTCAACAACGGATTTGAACAGTTTTGTTTTGGCAGAACCGAAGTTGATAACGCGGGCCTTCTCCAGTTCAAACGGGGCTGGGGAGCCGACGAGACAATCATTGCCTATCACAGATACAACTTTGAAAACGCCGCTTTTGTAAAAAGCACGCCACAGGTTGGCAGACTTCAAAAAAGACTGTTTGGTTCCATGCCTTTATCCATTCTGGGTCTGTGCGGTAAATTTCTTTATAAACATATTGGATGAATATCTCATGTTGCCATCCCATATCCGGCTCTATTATTCCATAAAAAAATTGATTCCCAGACGCAGCCAACTCACGCTGAGACGCAAACTGATTTCCATACTTTCCAGAAAAAGCACCGATGTCTGGCCTGTTTGCGAAAAAGCCGCATCAGCCCCGGATGGCTGGCCGGGCTGGCCGGATGACAAAAAATTTGCGCTGGTTCTCACCCATGACGTCGATACCCGAAGAGGCCATGACAATTGTTTGAAGATTGTTGAAATGGAGGAAAAACTGGGATTCAGGTCATCATTCAATTTTGTTGTCGATGATTATCCGGTGTCATTCGAGTTGCGTCAGGAATTGGTCAAACGCGGGTTTGAGGTCGGGGTTCATGGCCTGACCCATGATCCCTCTTTATACAAATCCATAACGGAATTCAAAAAACAGGCCAGACGCATCAATCAGATACTTGATGAATGGAATGCCGTCGGCTTTCGTTCCCCATCCATGTATCACAATCTGGAGTGGCTGACATTTCTGGATATTGCGTATGACGCTTCGACATTTGATACGGATCCGTTCGAGCCCATTCCCAATGGCGCCGAAACCATTTTTCCATTTGCAGTTCACTCGAATAATGGACGGAAAGGGTATATCGAACTGCCTTACACACTTGCACAGGATTTTACGCTTTTTATTTTGATGAATCAGACAGACATCAGCTTCTGGACCAGAAAACTCGACTGGATAGCCAGTCATGGCGGGATGGCACTGATCAATGTCCATCCGGATTATCTCAATTGTTTAGCAGACAAAGCGGCAGAAACGTACCCGGCAATTTACTACCAGCAGTTTCTTGAGTATATCCTGCAACAATATGACGGGTTGTTTTGGCATGTTTTGCCAAGGGATATGGCAAATTTTTGGAAGTCAATATATTGAAAAATGGTTTTCCTTACATTGTGGGAAATTCTTCAATAACAATCTGATATATCAATTAATTATATTATAATCAGGAGATTTTACAATGAATATTCCGTTCGTTGATCTGAAAGCCCAGTATGAAACCATCAAACCTGAAATCGATGCTGCAATAGCGGATGTTATTTCAAAAACCGCCTTTGTTGGCGGAGCTCATCTGGCTTCTTTTGAATCTGCCTTTGCCGGATGTTGTGGCGTGGAACACTGCATCGGGGTTGCCAATGGAACCGATGCGCTCTTTGTTGCGTTTAAAACGCTGGGAATAGGTCCTGGTGATGAAGTCATTACGGTTGCCAACAGTTTTATTGCCACATCTGAGGCCATCACACAAGCCGGCGCCAAAGTGGTTTTCACGGACATCGATCCGATAACCTACAACATCGATGTGCTTGAATTGGAAAAGAAGATCACTGCCAAAACCCGGGCAATTGTTCCGGTGCATCTCTTTGGGCAACCGGCCGATATGGCTCCGATCCGGGCAATTGCCAAAAAACACAACCTTTACATTGTTGGTGACGCGGCCCAGGCTCATGGGGCACTGTACCATGGGAATCCGGTTGCGACCCTGTCAGACATCACATGTTACAGTTTTTACCCCGGGAAAAACCTGGGCGCCTACGGCGATGGCGGCGCCGTTGTGACCGACAACGCGGAGTGGGCCGCAAAAGCCCGCAAGTTTGCCAATCACGGCAGATCCCAAAAATATGATCATGACTTTGAAGGCATCAACAGTCGGCTGGATGGTCTTCAGGCGGCAATTCTGGATGTCAAACTCGGGCATCTTCCCCGATGGACGGAAAGCCGGCAAAAAAATGCACGCCTCTATACGGATCTGCTTAAAAATCTGCCGGTAGAAACCCCGAATGAAATGCCAAATGTCAACGCAGTTTATCACCTGTATGTGGTGCGGGTGCCGGCTGAAAAACGCAATGGATTTCAGGAATTTCTCAAATTAAACGGGATCAGTACCGGCATCCACTACCCGATTCCATTGCCGTATCTGAATGCTTATAGCTATCTGGAACATACTGAAAAAGACTTTCCGGAAGCATTGAAAGCATCGCGTGAAATTGTCTCACTCCCCATGTATCCAGAACTGAATGCCGGACAGATTGAATATATAACCTCAATAATCGGAAAATTTGAGATGTGAGAGATTCGGAATATGCTTGGTAACATTACAAACGAAGGAGAAGGAGAATGAAAATGAAAATGAATTATAAATTCAGGCATTTTGGTTTTTTGGCAATTTTAATCGTTGCAGGCTGGACAGCTTGCGCCACAGCTATGGAATCTGAGCCGATAACAAGTTTTGACAGTACCTGGCAAACAGTGCCACAAGGGTGTAACGCACCCGCAATCACGACTGATGCCGCAACAATCAACATGCAGACGCAGGGTTCCGAAACGGGATGTTCGGGAATATTCTATAAAACCGGAACAAACGGCGTTACAGGTATGTGGGCGACACTCCAGGTGGATGAAATTGGCGGCTTCGGCAGAATTGGTATTCAAGGATCTTTTGGTCTGATTGGCAATAGCAAGATTCAGGCCCAGTTATTTCTGGAACAGTATGAAAATCATAAATCAATCCGATACAATATTAAAAGCATTGACCTGTACACGGGGAGCTGTCTCTATTTATCCATCGGTACTATTGGCAGTTGGGAGAATTCCTGGGTACCCGGGGATCAAATAAACGTCGCTTTCGCAATAGTCGAAAACGAAATCTGGATTTATGCAGATGCGTATCCGCAACTGATGAAGCTTCAAATGCTGGATGAAATCACACCCTATAATGATTTTGGATACCCGGCCGCATTTTTTTGGACAGATGCGGGCAGCGAAAATTCAATTTCCGGGAGCGTTTCGGATATTTTTTTAATCTATCCATAACTTGGGGTAAAAATACATACAGTGGTGAGTAGTGAGTAGTGAGAGGCTGCCTGACCGTCCAAGGGCGGCATTGCCTGAATGCTGGTTGCGCCGCCTTCAGCCTTCGGACTTCAACCTTTTTCATTTTCATCTTTCTGCAAAATCAATAACATCCCCAGCAGTATTCAGCGCAATCTCCGGAAACAGGCAATCGTCATTGATGTTGGCTTCGATGGAAAGCAAATTCCATATTATCCAAAACATCCGGATCAAAGCCCCGCACTTCCGGACCACAGGGTCGTTTCAAACCAGGCAATCCACAATTGGGGTTGCTTCTCATTTGAGGTGAAATTGTCCGGTTGGGAAATGATGGATACCTACAAAGTTAAAATTGGGAGGATCAAATGATATCCTGCTTTTGTAATCCGTCTTTACGGATAAAAATGTGTTCACTGTTTTCAGTTTTGGTGTTTTGGGGTGCAATAGGCTGCACAAGCAGTGTGCGTGCCCCTGCACCGACACTGTCAGAAATGAAACCTGACGTATCGTCCGGGTTGCGGTTAAAGCCCGGCGATTCAGTCGAGATCAAATTTGCGTATGCAAGCCAATTCAATGAAATCCAGTATATCCGCCCGGACGGGAAAATTGAACTTCCGCTCATCGGAGAAATTATTGCCCGGGGAAAGACGCCTGCAGAACTCCGGGATGAACTTGTCAGACTTTATACCCCCCAGTTGAAGCACCCGGATCTGGCTGTCATGATTCGCTCTTCTTTTGAGCGCCGGATATACGTTGGGGGAGAGGTCAACAAGCCCGGGCTGATCGAGATGCCTGGTGACATGACGCTGCTCGAGGCCATTATGCATGCAGGCGGATTCAATCTGGAGACGGCAGAGGTACAAAATATTGTGGTTGCCCGTTTGACAGATGAAAAACAACGCGGTTACGGGTTTGACCTCACGGACGCACTTGCCGGCATGGAAGTAGAACCATTCCACCTTCAACCGCGGGATGTTATTTATGTACCCCGAACCACCATCGCGGATGTCAATCAGTGGATACAGCAACACATATACGAGATTCTTCCAAATGTGTCCGTAGGCTTGGGCTTTAGCTATAAGCTGAATGATTATAATGATGATAATGATGATTGATATTTTATCATGCGGATGAAAATCCGGCAGAAATACCGGTTTCTGAGATATCCCTAAAACACGGTATGAAGGCAGATTGGGATAACTGATTTCAACACTTAATTACAGGTGAATTAAATGATACGTGAACATACTGTTTCAGAAGCGAATCTCCGGGATTTTTACCAGGTTCTGTTCCGGCATCAGAAAAAAATACTTCTGTTCTTTTTTGCAGTGGTCATCACCGTAACGCTTGCGACATTGATGTTTCCGGAAATCTTTCGTTCCGAGGCCGCATTGATGCTGCGAGTTGGACGTGAAAGTGTTTCACTGGACCCAACAGCGACAACCGGCCAGGTTGTCAGTATCAGTGGGGTCAGTCGGGAAAACGAAATCAACTCGGAACTGCAAATCCTCAACAGTCGGGAATTGGCGGAAAATGTTGTGGATGCGATTGGCGTTGACATGATCCTGAATGGTTCGAATGAAGCTCCCGAAGCGAAGGATTCAGTACTCAGAAAAATACGTTATAGTCTGAGACACCTGATGCAGGTATCCGGGACAGCGCTGGCCGGAATCATTCTTTCCAATGGTGAACCCGATATCTCCGATGCCGCCATACAGCGTGATAAGGCTGTCAGGTCACTCATGAAAAATATGAGCGTTGGCGCAGCCACGAAAAGCAACATCATCACCATTGCCGTTGAAATGGAAAGCGCCGATCTCGCTCGCAATGTGCTGTCAAAAATTATCGACATCTATCTGGACATGCATATCAACGTGCATCGCACCAGTGGATCTTACGAGTTTTTTGATCAACAAAAAAGAGAATTGAAGCAGGCGCTGCTGGAATCCGAAAAAGCGCTAAAAAATCTGAAGAACAGCACCGGCATATCGGCTCTTGGAGATCAGCGACGTATTTTGCTCGATCGCACCGGCGATCTGCAGCGTGAACTTGAAAAAACAGAATCCGATATTGCCTCTTCGACGGCCAGCATTAAATCTCTGCAGGAAAAGCTTGCAAAAACACCCATAACACTGGTGACGGTAGAAACTTCCGGATTTCCCAACTCGGCTACGGATGAATTGCAGAAGCGACTCAACGAATTGAAGTTGAAAGAGCAGGATATGCTTTCGACATTTACCAAGGAAAGCATTCCGGTCAAGGAGATCCGGCGACAAATTGGCGAGGTGACATCACTGCTTCAGAACACAAATGAGATCAGGCAGGTCACAACCGGACTCAATGAAACACATCAGGAAATCCGGCTGATGCTCGCAAAAGAAGAAGGCAGCCTTTTATCCCTTCATGCAAAGGCCGGATCACTGAAAGATCAACTTGGCAAGGCCAGGGATAAGCTCAAAACGATGAACGAAAATGAGGTTCTCTTTACAAAACTTCAGCGTGAGATGGAAATACATGAATCAAATTACCGAAAGTATTCCGGAAGTTTGGAACAGTCCCGCATCGATCAGGAACTGGAAATGGGAAAAATTTCCAATATCAGTGTGGTTCAAAAATCATCATCAGCCATAAAGCCGGTCCGGCCCAAAAAACTTCTCAATCTGTCTCTTGCAATATTGATTGGTCTTTTCGGCGGTCTTGCCTGGGCATTCACTTCCGAACGCATGGATCATTCCCTGAAAAAGCCGGAAGATGTCCACGGGAAATTGCAGCTTCCCCTGTTCGCGGTTCTCCCGCAATTGCCGGCTGAAAAGCTGCAATCCATAGGGGTTCCCTACGAACCCAGCCAGTCAATGCCAGGTTCCAGGAAGATCACGAACAGCGATCTTCCCGTGCCCATAGACAATGCCGGGTGTTGCGAGTCTTTTGGAAAAAGCCTGCTGCAGGCGCCTGGCAGTCAGCCAAAATCCCTTGGCGCCATTGCTGTAACCAGTTGCCATTCCGGAGAAGGGGTAAGCACAATTGTTTCATATATCGCCAAACTGCTGGCAGATCATAGCGACGGACGCGTACTGATCGTGAATGCCGATTCTAATGGCCGCCGGCAATGGGAAACCGGCAAAAATCTTGCAAAAGCCCAAAGCAGCCCCCCAAATAAAGATCAACACAATGCGAGCAACATAAAAAGCAGTCGAATTGAAAATGTCGATCTGCTGACTCCCCGGGAATCCGGCGGGCGTATAGACTTGAAAGCCCTTGCAGAACTGCTGCCGGCGCTGCGTCGCGAATACAATCATATCGTTGTTGACCTGCCGTCACTACGGGACAATGCTGCGGTGACGCTGCTGACAAAACTGATGGACAGGGTTGTTCTGGTTGTTGAAGCGGAGCGTACCCGCTGGGAAGTGGTCAGCGGTGCAAGAGACCGGCTAATTGAAGCCGGCGCCGATTCGATCGGAGTTGTACTCAACAAAAGACGGTTTCATGTACCGGAATGGGTTTACCGAAGGTTGTAATGCTTATAACACCACCATATTTTGATTGGTCCAATATCCAATCAAAATATGGCCTGCGAATGGGTGCAAACCATCTGACATATTTCCTCTGAGGAGCAATACCCGTCTTGAAATACAAATTATTCCTGAAAAATTCAGTTATCTATTCAATATCAAATGTTATTCTTCGCTTCACAGCATTTTTGTTGATTCCGATATATGTCAATTATCTCTCTTCAGAGGAATATGGTCTTTTGTCCACCATTCTGATAACGATCGAGTTTTTGGCAATCACCATGAAGTTGGGGATGAGAGAAGCCCAAATTCGATTTTTTGAGGAATTTCAGGAAAAGACACAGATCGGAACACTCCTGACAAGCTCAACATTCGTGAGCATTTTGGGGGGATTTTTCTTTTCGGCAATTTGCCTGTTCATCCTGCCGTCATTTTTTCAAAAAATTTTTCACGTGGATCAGGCGGATCAATTCATCATGCTGGCATGCCTGGCGGCATTCTTTCAAATGCTTTTTGAACATTTCACCGCCTTTTTCAGGGCAAAAAACGATGCGCTCAGTTTTATCATCACCAACATCGTCGCAGCCGTTTTGATCGTGTCGGCAAACGGCATCATTTTCCTCTGGTTTCATTATGATGTCACGTCTCCGCTGATCGCTCACGTGTTGGCGCATGGGGTTGTATTTCTAATCGTATCGGTAAACCTGTTTATACGATACGGCATAAGAATATCAAAAAAATTAACCTTCAGACTGCTGCGATTTGGACTGCCGCTTATCTTTTCAGCCGCAGGCCAGAGAATATTCTATCCTACAGCGGCATACATGCTCAGCTTTTATTCAGGCCTGACCGATGTCGCGATATTCGCACTGGGCACCAAATTTGCTTCAATTCTCGGCATGGTTCTGATATTACCGTTTCAAATGGCCTTTCAGCCCTTTCTGTTTATCAACCTGCACAATGACGGTATCCAGGTTGCTGTTTCAAAATTTTTGACATACTTCATATATACCATCGTTCTTCTGTCAATAACGGTAATTATCGGCACAAAAGTAATATTGCCATTCATCGCACCACCAGAGTATTTCGATGCCATTTCTGTTGTTATTCTCTCTCTTCCAGCCACCGGCTTCCTGTCCCTTGTCATTTTTGGAGAGGCGCTTGTCAATATCACCTATAAAACCCATGCGACAGGGATGATCATCGGCTTTTCCGGATTGCTTGGCGTGATGTTGAATTATCTCCTTATCCCGATTTGGGGCTGGTACGGTGCGATAATCAGCCTCAACATCTCTGCCATTTTTACGGGCATTACCATGCTTTATTACGGTATAATCTGTTATCCGATCCGACTGGAGTGGAAACAAATCACTTTCTCGATATGCACCCTTGTTTTGTTTATTGTCTCTTCTTTTTTATTCCGGTCAGAAAATATCCTCATGTTTTGCCTCATCATGTTCGCGGGCTTCGCGTTTGTTGTATTCAGCTTACATTTTTTTTCACTCTTCGACAAACGTGAGAAGGACCATTTCAGGAATATATATTTTAGTATTCACCAGCGATTGAATCGTGAGAAAATCATATGATGACTTATATACATCAAAAACTGCGCGTTCCCGTCTGGATCATGATACTTGTCGCTACCGGAATTTCCTTTCGAGTTCGGGAAGCAGGAACTGAAGTGGTTGATCCGGTCATTTTTCTTCAACTGGCTTTGTCAATACTGGCATTGATACTGACTGTTCCCAGAATTCTTCAATATAAAAAATTGAATGACAGTCTTAAACTGCTTTTCTTTTATATCAGCGCCATGGGCATATCATCCATATTCAGCCCTCAGCCCAAACTGGTCATTGGTTACTGGGTGTTGTTTGCTGCGACAACCCTGCTGACCGCAGATATGGTATTCAACGCCAATCAGCGACAGGACATGGAGAAACTGGAAGACATGTGGTTCTTCATCGTTTCTTTTATCGTACTTTACAATTCGATAAATTCACTGTTTTTAACGGAACATGATTTGGGCGGCCAGGTATATCGACTGGGTCTGGGAAGCATGCCCATGAACACATTAAGCTTTACGGCTGTCATCGCTTTCTGGATGTCATTCAAGTATAAAAATCCGTTAATCCTGATTCCAAGATTTATGTTTATTGCTGCCATACTTCTCACCCAAACGCGCATCGCCATCATATCGCTTCTACTCGTCTGGTTTCTCAGGAAATGGATTCATCCGGCCTTCAATCAAAACTCGCAAAAATTTCTCTCAAGGTGCATTTTCATCTTTGTTTTATTGGCTTCCCTGTCCGCTGTTTTACTGAGCATCAACTTTCAGTTGCCGGGAACTCGGCAAGTCCTGGAATATCTCGAAAGGGACAAGAATCCGAGTTCGATCAGAACATTGACCGGTCGGACAGAAATATGGCCCGCTGCTCTTCATCATATATTGGATAACCCAACAACATTCATTTTTGGACATGGGTATGGAACCAGCAGATATGTTCTGAACGAAGGGGAACATGCTCCCCAATTCTATGCATATCATGCACATAACCTGTATCTGGAAACACTGCTTTCAATCGGACTCGTCGGATTTATTCCAATGATATCATTGATGTATACAGGTGTACTCTGGATCACGATGAACAGAAAGCTATTAAATTCCTATTCCACGGATTATATCCTCAGAGCGTCATCCGTGATGGCAACCACCCTGCTGTATTCATTTACTGAATCGGGGTGGGCGGTAAAGCTGACACCGACCACGGTCATTTTCTTCTACTATCTGTTTACTCTGGATAAGGCATTATCGTCCGATTACCAATATCAAACAAACTTCGGGAGAAACGATGAAAAATACCCATATACTCATCACGCCGGTCAGAAATGAAGAAAAATTTCTCGGTTTCATCATCGATAACATACTCCAGCAGACTCATCTTCCAACCCGATGGGTAATTGTCGATGATGCGTCAAGCGATGCCACTCCCGATATTTTAAAAGAATATTCCGAGAAGCACGCATTCATCGCCCCTGTAAGATTGAACAGTGACCCCCTTAGAAGCTATGGTTCACGTATCAACGCTGTCATGACCGGATATCAGAGGCTGACGGATGTTCATTCAAAATTTGTGGGAATACTGGATGCCGACATTTCTCTTCCAATTGATTACTATGAATCCATTATGGCCAAATTTGACAAGGATGAAAAATTGGGGGTGGCCGGCGGTCTCGTTTTTGATGTGGATAATGGAAAACTCGACCGCCATCGATTGAAATCTCTGGAACATGTGCCGGGCGGTGTGCAAATGTTTCGCAGAGAATGTTTTGAGGCAATCGGGGGCTACTTGTCATTACAATGGGGTGGTACTGATTTTGCGGCTGAAGCGATGGCGCGCAAGCTGGGATGGCGCACGCAATCTTTTCCGGATATTGAAGTTCTTCACAAGCGAAAGCTCATGTCCGAAGAGGTAACGAATACGTTTTTCCGAAAAGTCAGAGGCGGGTTTATGGATTATTCTCTCGGGTATTCCTGGCTTTACCATACACTGAAATGTGTCAGCAAAATTGGGGAAAAACCGTTTGTTCTGTCGGCGATTGCCAGACAGTTCGGATATGTCATGGCCGCCATAAAATTGGGTCAACCTGGTCTGCCCCCTGATTTGGCCCGTTTTGTCAAAAACGAACAAGTTGCCAAATTGGGAAATAAAATAATGCGATTTTATGTAAAAACAATCTGATTTTACAGGAGAAGCCAGGTATCATGAAATGGCCGCAGATGACCATGGACGAATATGCCGCGTTTTATAAAGACAACGGCGCCAGGCTTTGTCAGTCCGGAAACACTTGGTGGATCAGTGTCGGCCCACTGTTTTTTCGCCCACTTTTTCCGTTTCTGAAAATAGCGACTGATCGGCGTGTCTATCCGCTGTCATCCTTTTGGGGTGGTGTTCAGCATTTGGTACCCGACCCAGCCCAAGCCAACTGCGCCATGAGTTTTTTTGTGTATGAAGATCTGCAGAAATACGACATGTCCATCCTCAAGCACCAGTGCAGAAGCAATGTTCGCAGCGGCCTGAAACGGTTCACGGCCCGCCGGATCACAGACCTCTCCGAATTTGTCAGGCAGGCCCATCCCATTTATCTCGAATTCTACCAGCGTACCCGCTATAGCTTCAAAAAGGATCGCATTTACCGACATGTTTTTGAGAAATGGGCGCAGACGCTTTTCAAAAACCCCAAAATTGCCATCATCGGCGCATATCATGACAATAATCTGGCTGCCGTCGATATCTCCTATCGCATCGAAAATGTGATTGTCGATGCAACGTTCTTTTCCGGAACCGCCTACCTGAAACTGCATGTAAGGGAATTCATGATGCATACCCTGCGTCAGGCTGCAGCCATGACTGACGCAACCTGTTACTACCTGGGCGCACCCTCCAACAATCCCGGCCTCGATGAATCCAAACGCCGCAGTGGGTGTCAATTGATCAAACTCCCTGCCTGCTATTGCGCCAATCCGGTTTCACTGGCGCTGATCCTGCTGCTTCGCAGGGAACAGTACCGGAAACTGATCGGCGCATGAAGAAGCGACACATATCGCTTTTTAAACTTTCAACCTGTTCGGTCAGCAAATCCCCTTTGCCCCTCTTTTTCAAATGATAATCCAGGCAATTTAGCCATATCCGAAGGAGAACAAAATGAGAATGAAAAGATGCATAACGAAAATTTCTATCATATTGTTTGTTCAAATTTTCTGCATTTCAGGCATGGCGATGGCAGCCACATATTACGTCAGCACGACAGGAAACGATGCAAATTCAGGAACATCTCGGGATAAGCCCTTCAAAACAGTTCAAAAGCTCGCAGACCAAATGGTTGCCGGAGATGTGGGCATTGTTCTGGCAGGTACATACCCCCAGCGGGTATCCATCAGCAAATCCGGCAAGTCCGGAAGTCTTATCACGTTCAAGGCAGAGGGAACCGCCTCGACTTACGGTTTCAAGATCATCGCTGATTATATCCGTATAGACGGTTTTACGATCCCCTCTACACCAGCGGTAACCGGATGGACTACGACAACGCGTTCCACCGGATCAGGCGTATTCCTGAACGGGAATTATTGCGAAATCGTCAATAACATCATCAGCAATACCTCCTGCATCGGAATCGATATCTACAACAACTCTCCAGATTCATCTTTGACAAGCCACTGTCTGGTGCAAAACAATACCATTACACGTGCCGGGCTCTGTGGCATTTCTATTCAGGGAAGAAACCATATCATCAATGGAAATGATATCAGCCATACGCTCATGGCGCCTGCATCATGGACAAATCGTCCCTCGGGGGCTGATGCAGATGGAATACGATTTTTCGGGTCCGGCCATATCATTTCAAACAATAAAATTCATGACATTTTTCTGAGTGACGGCAATACCACCGCACATATTGACTGTTATCAGACGTGGGGACCGGCATACGATATTGTTTTTGATTCAAATTATTGCAGCAATACCGACAATGGCATGCAGGGAATGCTGACCGAACAAGTGTACAGTCCGGTTAGTGACTTGACGATACAAAACAGCATTTTTATAACCCAGGGAGCATGTATCAATATTTCCAATAAGGGCACGCAGCCTGTTATACCCAATAACAAAATCCTTCACAATTTATTCTACAAAACGGGTTATTATGCCGTAAATCTGATGGGCGCACCGTATTCAGAGGTTTTAAACAATTTGTTTATCGATTGTGGCGATCACCAAAGATCCTATGTATCCACCAACACGAGTACGACCATCGGATATAATTGCATTTTCATGACTGATGGAAAAATGCCGGCCGGCAGCGCCTATCCAAATGATCTGTGGCAAGTGGATCCCAAGCTGGTAAATCTTCAAAACAATGATTTCAATTTACAGGCCACCTCGCCGCTTATCGATGCCGGCAAATCAATTACCGGTGTCATTCTTGACTACTATGGAAGATCACGACCTCAAGGCAAAGGGCTTGATATCGGACCGGCAGAGAGACCCATTATATCGGGAATGGAAGACATACGAATAAAAGTGGTGAATCCTTGAAAAACTGTCGGAGATTACCTTGAAGGGGCCGTAACAATGATAAAATATTACGGATTTTTACGCAATTTGAAACGCCTGAATGGGTTTCCGTTTTTTAAAAAACTCGGTTATGTGTTCAATACACTGACAGGAGAAATATTGCGAATCCGGAGTCTTGGAACCGTTGGTTTAAGACTCGTCGAGATCAGTCTCACCGACCGCTCCCAATGCCGATGTGTCCATTGTTTTGCCGCAACAAAGCAACCGCTTCCGGAAACAGACGAGCTTACCACTGAAGAGATGATGGCACTGATCGACAATCTTGCAGAAGTGGGGATTTCGGAGATATGCTTCTCAGGCGGAGAGCCGTTGTTGAGGAATGACATTCTATCTCTCGTGGCATACGCCCGAAAAAAGTATCTGGTGGTACGACTGATTACAAACGGCATTCTTTTGAACGAACATATGGTCATTGAACTCAAACGCGCCGGTCTCACATGGTGCTCACTTTCCATCGACAGCCCAGTGCCTGATGTACACGATGCATTCCGCAGGTATCCCGGGTGTTTCGACAGGGCCATTGCCGGCCTTGAGCTTTTGATCAAACACGATATCGCATGCAGCATCATCACCGTGGCCCGCAAGGAACTCATCCATTCAGGGGAACTTGAGGAGATTGTGAAGCTTGGTCAGCGGATCGGTGTAACCGTGGTACGCATCAATTTTCCGGTTCCAATCGGTCGATTTTTAAACCTGTCCAATCAGACCCTGACGCTGGAAGAGCGGGAGAACGTTCGAAAATTGCTGCGCTATGGCAATGTCACCATGGAGGCTCCCAGCGAAGATACCCGATGCACCGCCGCAGTCACCAAGGCGAACATTCTTCCCGATGGTCAGTTAACCCCTTGTGTGTTTGTGCCGCTTGCTTACGGCAATATTCGTGAACGCGGTTTTCTGCAAATCTGGAATACCATGTCAGATTTCAACACGAAGTATAAAGTCTGCGGCAATGTCCGATGTGTGACCCTGCCATGCGCGAAAGAATTTTTTCTGTTTGAAATGAAACCCGGATTCCGAATGCTGCACAGAGTGAATGGAGTTAATTATGTACAAGAGCTACTTTGGATTTTCAGACTCCCCTTTTGAAAACAATCTGGATCAGCGATTCCTTTTTTTCAGCGCCAATCACAAAGAAGTAACCGCCGCGCTCCTTTATTTCATAAAATGGAAAAAAAGTTTTGCCATGGTCTGCGGTGATGTGGGGACCGGGAAGACCATGCTCATCAATTACCTGTTGAACAATCTGCCCGGGTCCGTGCACCCGATCATGATCGCAAATCCCGATGTCGGATATATGGAAATTTTGCGATATATTGCCGGGATTTTAAAAATCGACACCCGGGGGAAAAGGGTACTCGATCTCGTCGATCATGTAAAAGCGGCTTTGGTGGAAGCCAGCCGAAAGGGAAACCGTTTTGTCCTGATCATCGATGAGGCACACCTTCTATCGGACAAAAGCATTGAACAAATCAGGCTGCTTTCCAATATTGAAACACAGGAACACAAGCTCTTCCAGATTCTTCTTCTGGGGCAGTACGAGCTCAGCCACAAGCTGAACCGCCCCGAAATGCGCCAGCTTCGCCAGAGAATCAATATCAACCGCTTTCTTGCACCGATGGATTCTACCGAAACCATCCAGTATATCGATCATCGACTCCAGATGGCAGGCTCCAGTTTTGACGATTGTTTTGAATCCAATTGCAAAGATTCCATTTTCAAAAAGACCAACGGTGTTCCCCGCAGCATCAACCAGCTTTGTGACAGTGCGTTGCTGGTCTGCAAGGCTGAAAAACAGCACAAGGTCAACAGGAAAATCCTGAAAAAGGCATATTTGGCGCTGCGAAGTGATATCCTCTTCACACCCGGATCACGTGCTGAACGAACGCCATCAAAATGGAAAATGCTCAAGCCATTGGCGGCTTTTGGTGTTTTTGCCATTATCCTGA
>DFZE01000297.1 GCA_002382065.1 Desulfobacteraceae bacterium UBA4064 | reverse complement strand
CCGAAAAAAACTGGGAAACTTCAGTAAAAATACGGTGTCACATCAAAAATCAGAAAAGAAGATGGGGCATATCGAATTTTGGTCATAAAACAGTTCTGTCGGTACAGGAAATGATATGAATCCGATCGATTTGATGATAATATGCGCCGTCAGTTTGTTGGAAACGCGGTATGTTTGAAGATAGCTAAATAGTGTTTGAACGAAAACCCCTGTTNNTTGTTTCGGATTTCGCGCTTCGAATTTCGAATTTTAAGATACAGAGAAAGGGTTTCCGTTCAGGCACTAAATAGGCTGAAGACTGAAGGTGCGGCACTGAGCCTTCTGGCAGGGCAGGCGTGGGATGGTCTGGCGGCCTGNNGATCCAGATAGGCCAATCTCAAATAAACGTAACGCCATTAGGCATGTATAAACGTGAACCGGCTTTTTGACCAAATTAATCAGGCTGATAATCCCAACAAGCGCATCCTGTTGATTCAACTGGGTGATATCGGGGATGTGATTCTGACATTTCCGGCAGTTCAGGCGATTCGGAACCATTTTCCGGATGCGGGGCTCGTATTCTGTGTTCGGGAAAAAGCCGGAGAGATCGCGGCGGATCTGCCGTGGGTCAATGAAGTCATGACAGTGCAAAAAACAGGGCGCTCTGTGGCCGATGAAACCGGTTATCAGATTGACTGGTTTCGTCGTCTTCGCCGTCATCGGTTTGATTTGGCCATCGATCTGAGAACCGGTGCGCGGGGCGCCATTATTGCCGGGCTGTCCGGGGCCAGGTATCGCATCGGCCGGTTTGCCGAAGATGGCGGGCTCTGGCGGAACCGGGTATTTCACACCCTGGTGAATCCGGAAAATGAAGTCAATGAATATGCGGTGCAACACAATCTGAATATTCTGGCGCCGCTTGATTTGAGCCCGATGCCAACCCAACTTTTTTTTCCGGTTCCAGAATACCGGAAACAGCGGGCCCATCGGCTGCTGTTGGACTGTGGCATTGCCCCAAACCGGCCGGTAATGGCATTTCACCCCTTTTCCCTGTGGTCTTACAAAGAATGGAACCCGGTTGCCTGCGCCCGGCTCATCGATCATATCCACAGCCAGACATCCTTTCAGGTGATCATCACGGGTGCTCCGGATGAAAGGCACCGGGCCGACCAGCTTGTTCAGAACTGTGTGACCCGTCCGGTCAATCTGGCGGGGTTGACCGGCATCGGGGATCTGGCCGGTGTGCTGAAGCACTGTCGGCTTTTTGTGGGCGTGGACACTGCAGCGCTTCATATATCGGCGGCGGTGGGCACGCCGACCATTGGCATTTTTGGACCCTCATCTCCCATCAGTTGGGCGCCCAGGGGCGACCAGCACCGGGTGATCCAAAAATCCCTTTCCTGTGTCCCCTGCCGGCAAAAAGGCTGTTACAACCGGGAAATCAGCCGCTGTCTTCAGGATTTGAGTTTCGAAGAGGTTCGTCCAATCCTGGATAACTGTCTGCAATCCATTCCAGCCAATTGAAGCATTCATGACAACATCCACTTCTGCATCCCGCTTCTTTTCCCCTGCCTGCATCCTGATTCTGGTTGCGGGACTGGCCCTCCGTCTTTTTTTGGCTGCAAACACGGTCATTGTCAATCCGGACGGCATTCTTTACATTCATCAGGCCAGAGCCATTTATTATGGACAGTGGCAGAACCTGACTTCCTGCGGCCTGTCATTCATTTCCGGATACCCGTTTCTGATTGCCGGCATGCATTTTCTGATATCGGACTGGATATGGTCTGCCCGACTGGTATCCATCCTGTTGGGATGGCTGACGCTGATTCCCCTGTATGGCATTCTTCGACAATTTCTAACAGAAACAGGGGGCCTGTTATGTCTGTTGATGTTTGCCCTGATGCCGGCACTGGTCAGCAACAGCGCAGAAGTGGTTCGGGAACCCATGATGTGGTGTTTCGGGGTGACCGGACTGTATCTGATCATCTTATATCTGAAATCCGGACAAAACCGGCTGCCGGTGGTGGCCTGTATCTGTTTTCTTCTGGCCTCATGGGCCCGGATGGAAGGCATTCTTCTGATTTTGTCAACCATTGCCTATTTTCTGATCTGGCACAAACCCGATCGCATCCGGGCCATCTTCTGGTTTGTCCTGCCCGGATTGTTTGCTGGTCTGATGGTTTGGGGCTGCATCTGGACACTGGATCTGTCGGTCCAACAGACAATCCGCGGCAATGAAATGGCAAAAAAAGGAATTTCTGTTCTGCGATCGTATGAAAATCTTCGGACAGAGCTGAAGCAGGTGATTCAACAAGACACGGCAACCCCGGTATTGTCCCGCCTTCTGGCTGAACTCAGAAATTCCATATGGCTGGTCGCCCTGGCCACGCTGATCAACCGCATTCTGGAAGCCTTTTTTTATCCATTCCTGATTTTTTTCCTGGTCGGGCTGAAAGATGTCCGAAAGCGGCTTAAAAACACTCCGGGACTGATTTATCTGGTATTTTTCTGTGTCATGGACCTGATTCTTCTGTATTTTCATACAATTGAAACCTGGATGATTTATTATCGGTTTCTGGGGCTTGTGATGTTTGCATCTGCGGTTCTGGCCGGGTTTGGGCTGGATCGGATTCAAAAATTGCTGATTGAGCTGTTTTCTCTGACCCCGAAACGGGCGCTGATTTTCACCATTCTGGCCATTCTGGTGGCCGGGCTTCCCAAAAATCTGATACCGCCGGACTCGGACAAGCGGGTGTTTGTCGATATCGGCAACGCCATTGCCGAACGTCATCATCCGGATACGGCGGTTGCCGTGGCCACATCCCAATACACCCAGCAGTGGATCGCCTTTTATGCCAATCCGGATGCGTCTGTCGGGCTGTGCCCCAAAGACAAAGACGCGCAATGGGAGCAGTTTCCCAATCATCCCCTGTATTTCTATATCTTCAGCAGACAAAAACAGATTCGCTATGTACTTTGGGAAGAGCGAAACTGGCCGGATCATTTTTTTTCGGTCGATCATCTGGTGAACAGCCGGTTTTTTCAGATTATTGGCACCTGGCATCATCCGGATACGGGCAACATGATTCTGTTCGAGGTGAAATGATGGCAAAACAGACCCGTTTGCCCCGAATCGCCGTCATCATCCCGACATATGGGCGCGTTGGCGGTGCGGAAAATGTGGCGTATCAGCTTTGTGAAAGACTGGCCAAAAACCGGCAATTCCATTTTCATGTCCTGGCACAAAAATGGATTGCACCGGACAGTGCCGTGACGTTTCACAAAATTCCATTCTGGCCGTTTCCCCGCTGGTTTCGCCCGATCAGCTTTGCCCTGTGGGCCAGAAAAGCGACTCGAAATGGGCACTATGATCTGGTTCACAGTCACGAGCGCGTATTTGAAATGGATATTCTGTCCTTTCATGGCATTCCGCACCGGAGCTGGGTGAAAGCCATCCGTAAAAAACATATGAGCCTGTTTGACCATGCCACAGCCTGGGTGGAATCCCGTGGCATTCAAAACCCGCATACCCTGAAAATCCTGCCGGTTTCCGGTCTGGTAAAACAGGCGCTTCTGGAAACCTATCCCGACTGTCGGGACAAGCTTCAAATCCTTCATCCGGGTGCATCTGTCGGCCGGTTTCAACAGACGACTTTCGATAACATGGGAACGGATTTCCGGAACCGTCACGGACTGAAATCCCGGGATGTCCTGATGCTGTTTGTGGGCATGAATTTTGAGATCAAGCGTCTGGACCTGGTCATTCAGGCCATGGCAGACCTGGAGGATGGTGTGCCTGGTGACGGCAGACGGATGCTTCTGGTGGTCGGCAAGGGGGATCAAACCCATTACCGGAATCTGGCATCCCGCCTGGGAATTGCGGATCGGATCATTTTTACCGGGGTCACGGATCGGGTGGCGGAAATTTATGCTGCAGGCGATTGTCTAATCATGCCCAGTCGAATGGATACGTTTGGACTGGTGGTACTGGAGGCCATGGCCGCAGGGCTTCCGGCGATCATTTCTGGCCGGGTGGGCGCTTCCGACCTGATTGTCGATGGCCAGAACGGACTGGTTCTTTCAAATGATCCATCCATTTCCGAATTAAGCCTGGCCATGAATATCCTTCTGGATAAAACTGTTCGAACCCGCATGGGAAACGCCGCAAAAGAGACGGCCAAACATCATGACTGGGATGTTGTGGCAGACCGGCTGGCTGGCATCTATCGGGACATGCTGGCCCAAAAATGAGCGATCCGTGCGGTTGGCCGGTTGTTTGGGAATCTTATTGAAGGAGATCGCTGATTCGCATGTTTGAAAACAAGACAGAAAAACCGGATTCTGCCAAACCGGATGATTCATCCCGTGTGGATGTCGATGGGGCACTATTGGGCATGCGGCAGGATATCGATGCCATCGATGCCAAAATCGTCTCCCTTCTGGCAGAACGGCAGCGGGTTGTCCACCAGGTGGTGGCACTGAAAAAGACACATAACCTTGAGATTTATCATCCGGCCCGGGAAGCGGACCTGATTTCCAAGCGCCGGAATCAGGCATCCCAAATCGGGCTGGACCCGGATTTTATCGAGGAAATTTACCGAAGTGTTGTCCGACGGTCCCGTGTCACCCAAAGCCGGACCATGGCCCTGAAATCGGTTCGTCCGGGAGGCATCGTTCTGCTGGTGGGCGGAAAAGGGGAAATGGGGCGGTTTTTTAAGGCCTGTTTTCACCGGGCCGATTATCAGGTCCGCATCCTGGACCGGGACAACTGGCTGGATGTCCAGTCCCTGTGCCAGGGAATCGATCTGGCAATGGTCGGGGTTCCCATCGATGTTTCCTGTCAGGTCATTCAGAAGATCGGCCCCAGCCTGCCACTCGAAGCGGTTCTTTGCGATATCACCAGTGTCAAGGAAAACCCCCTGAAAGAAATGCTGAAGGCCCATGCCGGGCCGGTTATCGGCCTTCATCCGCTCTTCGGGCCATCAACATCCAGTCTGGACAAACAAATCATCGTGGCGACACCGGGACGCGATAACCATGCCTGCCAATGGATTCTGGATCAGTTTACCATGTGGGGCGGCGTTGTTGTCCGGTCCGATGCCCGGGAACATGACGACATCATGGGAATTGTCCAGGCCCTGCGCCATTTTGCAACCTTTGCGTTTGGTCAGTTTCTGAAAAGAAGAGGGGTCAGCCTTTCCAGGACCCTGGAATTCTCAAGCCCGATTTACCGCCTGGAACTGGGCATGGTGGGCCGACTCTTTGCCCAGGATGCCTCCCTGTATTCCGAGATCATCTTTGCCTCCAGACATCGCCGGGACCTGTTAAAGGATTATATCGCGTCGGTAAATGAAAATCTTGACATGCTGGAAGCCGGCGACAAGGGGTTATTCCAGCGGGAATTTCAAAAAATCGCCGAATGGTTCGGTCCCTTCAGCGAGCAGGCCATGCGGGAAAGTACGTTTCTGATCGACAAGCTGATCGAGCGGTTTTGAGAGGGGAAGAACACGCTATACCGTGAAAATACATTAACCACGGAACACACGGAATACACGGAAAGAAGTTGGTTCGCTCTCATTTTCATGTCCGGAGGTGACCAAACCCTTGATCATGAGTGTTTACTGAAACGGATTTCAGATGACAGCCGAAGAAGAACAAAAAATCAGATTATTCAACAGCCGGTTGAAACAGGACATTCAACTAACGTTTGTAAAAACGCGCCACGACGCAACTGAAACGATTGGGGATTTTTGCAGAAATCTGCAGAAAGAGGCGCCCAAAATTCATATCGCTTATGAAACGGAAGATTCCGACGCCCCACCCGTACTTCGGATTCATCCGGGAATCCACTATCGATCGGTCCCCCATCGGTCCGGAACTGGGACCCTTTCTCAAAGCCCTTACATGGATGTTTATCGAACCGGAAGCGTTGCCGCCCCATCCCGGGTTGACAGACCGGGTGTTTCCGGCGGAATTGAAACTCTATATTGCGGAACAGTGCCCGTTTTGCCCGGCCGTTGTCGAGAAACTGGTTCCCCTTGCCATTGCCAGTCCCCGGGTCCGGTTGACGGTTATCGATGCCGGGCTGTGCATGGAAGAAGCCAGACGTGACCGGGTACAGTCTGTTCCCACGCTGATGCTGGATTCGCATTTCCGCTGGAGTGGAACCATCCCTATCCGGGAAGTGGTGACCGGAGGACAGGTAAACATCCTCATGATGCGNNTAAATAATTAGCTTGTCCGGGAATTGCTGCACCCCGACCATGATCTGCTGCTCAACCTCATCGAGCTGCTGTTTGGGGATGGCCAAAGATTGTTCAAAAATGCGGATTTCCTTTTTGGCCAGTACCAGGTTCCAGTAAGCGATTTCCGTTTCAGCCAGCATGGCCTCGACAAATCCGCGCAATTCATACAGACTGGCCGAGGTATCCAGCTCTGCCTGCCGGACACTGACCAGATTGACCGCCGGCTCAAACCCCTGGAGCAGGGAGAGGATCAGTTCGTTGAACGCTTTCTGCTGCTCCTCGAAATTACCGGCCACCATCAGGTCGTATCCCGCTGGTCGAGGGATCCGGTTCAGACGCGCCTGAACATCCGCGGCAACCGATCCCAAATCCCGGCCCGAGACATTGGCCGCAACCGTAATCAATCGTTGCTGATCCTTGCGGTCGATGATAATGGGCCCCTGGCCGGCCTGGGTATCCACCATATTGCGCAGGGAAACCGGATCACCCGATGCCGTGGTCAGCGTGAGATACAGAATCTCATCCAAAGACCGCTTTTCGGCGTCTTTGAGCTGCACCAGGATGCGGTAGAAATTGCCATGGGTGGCGATATTCACCGGCAACCGATCCGGCCACTGCGGTCTCGATGGCCTCGGTGACATCCCGAACGCTCAGACCAAAATCGGCAATTTTGTGCCGGTCCACCCAAATTTCCTGCTGGGGAATACCCGCCTCCCGTGAAATGTCGATATCCGTTATTCCCGCCACATCCGTGATGGATGACCTTGCCTGCTGAGCCAGCGCGTTCAGAATGTCCGGTTCAAATCCCCGGATTTCAACCGTCAGGCCTTCATCGCCGCCAAGCAGCCGTTCCAGAAGAAATTGACCATGAGGTGCCCGCGTGCGGATTTCCATTCCGGGAATCTGACCGGCCAGCCGTTTCCGCAAATCATCGGCGATGATCAGATTGGACCGCTCCCGGCGGGCTGATGGCGTCAATGACAGCCGGATCTCCCCCTGGGAAGCTTCCTCGGCATGACTGGCCGAGGCCCCCACACTCACGACAGAGGATACGGCTTCGGGAACTGCGGGCATGACAATCGCTTCCATCTTTCGGGTTTGCTGATCCACCAGTTCCAGCCGCGTACCAACTTCCATCTTTCCGGTCACCCGCACCTCCCCTTCATCGCTGGGGGGCAGAAACTCGGCGCCGATCAGGGGAACCAGCAACAGACTCGCACCCAGAACAATCAAAGCGGCTGAAATGGTCATCACACGGTGATTGAGCACCCGGCCCAGGAGACGCTGATACGCCGCTGTCAATTCATTGAAAAACCGGTCGGAAGCGGCAGAAACCCGGCCCAACCCCCCTGACCGGGTTCCATTGGCCTTCCCGGGCGCACGCAAAAACCGTGACGCCAACATGGGCGCCAGGCTCAGCGATACCAACAGGGAACAGACCAGGGAAAAAATGATCACGACCGCCAGTTCCTTGAACAGGATTCCCGAAACACCCCGAACAAAAATCATCGGCAGAAAAATCACCAGGGTGGTGATGGTGCTGGCGACAATGGCCGCGCTGACCTCCCGGGTCCCCTCAACCGCGGCCATCCCGGTGGATTCATGCATCTCGTCCCGCCGCCGGTAAATGTTCTCCAGCACCACGATGGAGCTGTCCACCATCATTCCCACCCCCAGGGCCAGGCCGCCCAGTGTCATCAGATTCAGGGTGAATCCCCCGAAATACATCAACGCAAAGGTGGCGATAATCGAAATGGGGATGGCCAGTGAAATCACGACGGTGCTGCGGATGCTTCGCAGGAAAAACAGGAGCACCAGAATGGTCAGTCCGCCGCCGTACATGACCGACTGAGCCACATTCTGGATCGAACGCTCGATGAAATTTCCCTGATTGATGATCGGGACAATCCGGACCTGGGGAAACGCCCGGTTCACGGCATCGATCTCGGCCAGTATCGCGCTGGACACCTCAACGGTGTTGGCCTCTGCCTGTTTCCGGATGCCCACCCGGATGCCACGCTCGCCATTCACCCGGACAATGCGCCGGATCTTCTCATGGGTATCCCGGACATCGGCGATCTGGTTCAGCGTAATCGCAGCCCGGTTTCGCATGACAATAACCGTATCCCGAATCTGGTCCAGACTGGTGAATTCGGCCGAACCGGTATCGAATCTGGTTTTCGATCAGTTCCGTCATTTCCACCGGATCGAGATTGCCGGAAACGCCCAGGATGACCACCGGAAATCCGGCAATATCGAATTTGCGGATACGGGGCCGGGTCACATCATCCGGCAATTCATCGATTTCATCTTCGATTCTCGATTGGACATCCAGGGCAGCCGTATCGATGTTCGTCCCCCATACAAAGCTGACCCGGATCCGGCTGTTGCCTTCTGACGACTGGGAGGTCATTTCTTCCACCCCGGGGACTGTGGCCACAATCTCTTCGATAATTCGGGTGACCAGACGCTCCATCACCTCCGGGCTGGCCCCGGCGTATTCGGTGGTGATGGACAGGGTGGGCATCTTGATGGTGGGCAGAAGATCGATCCGAAGCCGGCTCAGGGAAACCGATCCGATAATCACAATCATCAGGGTGACCATGGTGGTAAATATGGGCCGGCGAACACTGAAACGCGGAAGATTCATTCCGTGTCTCCACCCGCGCCGGTGCGATCNNCACCCCGCCGGGTCAGGGCCTGCTCCGGAACGATCACCGCATCCGCCACCCGGTCAAGCACGACCGCAGCGCGGATGAACATGCCCGGCTTGAGCCGGTGTGCCGGATTATCGATTGTCATCTCGACCCGGGCCTGTCGGGCGGCCTGATTGAAAACCGGGGCGATTCGGGCAATGTGGCCGGTAAATGTTTCCGCTGGAAACGCATCTGTTGTCAATGCAACGGATTGGCCGATGTTCAGCCGCGCATAATCCTTTTCCGTTATGAAAATGACGCCGGTGATGGGATCCAGTTCCACAATGGTCAACAGGGGGTCATTGGCCGATACCCTGTTGCCTTCATTGATGTGCCGCTGTGCCACAACCCGCTGTTTGTCACCACCGGTCCAGTCTGCGGTGATCCGGGTATATCCAAGCTGGATGTTTGCGGTCTCCAGAACCGCTTCGGCCCTGGCCAGCCTGGCCTGGGCCACATCCACTCCGGCCTGTTTCTGCAACTGGGCGGATAGAACCACATCCAAACTGACTTTCCGATGCCACCCCGCGGGTGTTCAGTGTTTTTATCCGGCTGAGTTCCCGGGTGGCGATTTCAAGAGCGCTTCCGGCTTCTGCCAGATTGGCTTTGGCCACCGCGAGATCCGCACGGGCCTGGACCACAGCCTGGACATACTCTTTATTGTCCAGTCGCGCCACTTCCTGACCCCGGATAACCGGATCGGAAAGATCCAGCAGCAGGGCCGCCACCCGGCCACCCACCTTGGGCGCGACAACAAATTGGGCCGTGGCCTCAAGGGTGCCGCTGAACATCCGCCGCAGCGCAATCGGACCGCGCTGGACCGGCGCGACGGTGACCGGCACGGATTGTGACGCATTTCCGGGTTTCCCGGAATCCGGCTTGTTATCAAGCAGACTGAAAACGCCCCATCCGACAACCACACCGATGATAATCAGCACCAAAAACCGGTTATATCGTTTATTGATAAATGCCACCTTTCTTCCTGGATTTCATTTCTAAAGCCATATTTTTTGATGAGGATATAACAGGTAACATTTCAGGCACAACGAAAAAAATGGAACAGCGGTAAATTCAGAATTGATCATCTGCCTGAGACGATGGTTATGGCCTTAGGCTGTCGGAAACAAATAAATCCACATCTTGCTTGTCTTTTGGCCCGTCTGCTGCGTTACATCCACCGGCGCATATCCCGATATGCACCGGCGGATGCGCCTTGCAGACGGACCAAAATCCGTCGCAATCCAGTGGATTTATTTGTTTCCGACAGCCTTATTGTCTTTCAGGCTCTGTTTTTTCTTTATTTATGGAATTTGCCGGTGGTATTCTGTCAGTCGGCTGTCAAGCGGCCTGACCGCTTGCCAATTCTCACGATCCGGGTCTCAATACCAATTTTTAACAAATGGATTCAACATGATAAAAATCGATCACCTGCAGAACAACAAGATTCATAACCGTCAGATTGATATCACCATCTATGAAAATGATGCATCTTCCTTTGTCATGGAGGGAAAACTGACCGATACGCGTTTTCGGAAAACCTTTTACATGAACGGTGCTACCCGGCCGCCCGGAACCCTCCATGGATTGGTCATCCGGATGCAGATCAGTCGGACCGGCCTGATGATCGAGGATATCGAAGTGGACATGAATACGGTGCCCAGAGCGGAATGCCGGGAAATATCACATTGTCTGGAATGTATCAAAGGAATGAAAATCAGTTCCGGTTTTTCCGAAAAGGTGAAAACCATGGTTGGTGGTGCAAAGGGATGTGCCCATCTGGTAACGCTTCTTCTGGCGATGGGGCCTGCTGCGGTTCAGGGGGCCTGGTCCATCGCTACCCAAAATCCGGCCAATCCCGCGGATTATTCCAAAAACACCCTGTCCTATCTGGAAAATACCTGTTGGGTCTGGCGTTCGGATGGGCTGTTGATGAAGGAATATCTCGAAAAAATGGGGTGACTTCAACACCCCATTTCCCGTCACAACCACAGCCCTTCTCCTTTCAAACATTCATAAAACAGAATCGATACCAAGATTAATGATGCACCCCCAAATCCGTTATAATCAAAAATTTTACCTTCAGCAAAATCTGGAATTTCAAATTTGAAATACCGGATATCAAGAGGAGCTTCAATTGCTGCACATCTTTGTGGATGCGGATGCATGTCCTGTCAAACAGGAGGTGTACCGGGTTGCACACCGGTATGGCCTTTATGTTACACTGGTGGCCAACTCCCGGATGCGGATTCCGGATGAACAACGGATTGTACTGAAAGTCGTCGCAGATGGGTTCGACGCTGCCGATGACTGGATAGTCGAACACGTCAGCCCGCATGACATCGTTATCACCGCGGACATCCCGCTGGCAAGCCGCTGCCTGAAGAAAGGCGCACGCGTCATGGGTCCAACCGGAAAGCCGTTTACGGAAAACAACATCGGCTCTGCGGTCGCGACAAGAGATCTGTTGTCAGGGCTTCGTGACGCGGGAGAGATCACAGGCGGACCGCCTCCCCTGAAAAAAAGTGATCGATCCAGATTTCTTGAGCAGCTCGACAACATGATCCAATCCATCCGTCGTCAGCATCCGGTTTGACCCGCCGGCACCCAACAGGGAATGGAAAATTCCCATCCCGTTTACCGGAAGGGTGTTTATAAACGGTGAAATGGCGGTGTCAATCCCCTGGAAATGGGCCGCGTAGAGATTTCGGCAGAGCGCGTTTGTAACGCCCTGAAACCTCTGTTGACCGGGTCTGATTTCCATGAATCAAAACAGGTGAACCGTCTCATTCACTGATCCGCAAGGCCTTTCGTGCCCTCAGATTGATTTCCAGTTTTTCAAGGGCCAGCCTGATCGCGTCTTTGGCTTTTTCTGACCGGGTCAGATAATCGGTGAAATAGCCCCGAATCTCATCCGGCCGGTACATTCCGGCCGATGGAACAATGGACGTGATGAGTCTTTCATGAAGGAGCGGATGAAACGTTTCAATGGTTGGCAGATTGGCCGTATACCAGTCCCACAGCAGGGGTATCGCTGACGGGTTGGCCGCCATGAGCACGATGGGAATAAACTGATTCCGGGCCGGAACCCGGGCGATGACATAGTCCAGGGCTTTGGCAATGACCGGTTTTTCAGAAAAACATCCCAAAGCGGCCAGAACATTCACCCGTTCCTGCTCACTGGCAGATTCCCGGTATCGCTTTTCCAGCCATCCAAAAGCCTGTTCGCCTTCTGTCAGAGCGCCGATCTGCATGACGCTTTTCAATATATCCGGACTGACGGATTGGCCTGCTTTGAGACGCGCAAACTGGCGACGCCCAAAATCGACTGTTGCCTGAGAACCGGCCAGGGCGGCCTGCCACAGGACCTGGTCGCGCAGAATTGCGCGGGTATATGCCTCATCCGGATGCGGTTCGTAACCGATCCGATTCAGAATGGATTCGAGCCGCAGGATGGTCGCCCTGGAAATCTGCCCGCAACCGTGTTCCAGCACCAGGAAGAGATGGAAAAGTGAGTCGGCGATGCTGACCAGGGGTAAAAAACTGTCTTCATCATCATAATGGCTCAGAAAGTCCAAATAGGCTTCAAGGCCCATATCCCCGCGGGTCAGCAGGGCATACATGTCTGCATGCAGTCCCCAGCGATCCTCCGGAGAAAGGGTTTTGTTCCGGATGACCGTCCCCAGCGCCTTCAGATTCGCAGCATCCTGATATTTGACCCGGTAACAGCCTGTTTGACCGGCATTGATTTTATAAACTGCCGTATCCTCCGGCAGATCGATCGTCTGAAGGGGTTTGTCAAGGATCAGGCTCAGGCGGGCCGGGTCTCCGGTGCCTGAAAAGGCCATGATCGTTACGGGCACAATCCAGGTTTGGGTAAAATTGTTTGGAAGATACGTGAACCGGTGCTGGGCGATCGTCAGTTGCCGGCCCGTGCAACTGACTTCCAGAAGCGGAAACCCGGGCTGTTCGATCCAGCTTTTCATGATTCGGGTCACCGGTTGATCAGAGACACTTTCAAAAGCTTTCCAGAGATCCCTGCTGTCGGCGCAGGCATATGCATGTGCCCGGAGATACTGGCGCAGCCCCTTTTGGAAATGATCCTCTCCGATGTATCCGTGAATCTGCCTCAGGATGCTGCCGCCTTTGCTGTAGATGATCGGCGCAGTGCTGGAATTGATGACGACATGTTCTCCGCCGGGGATTTCAATGGGAAAATTTTCAGTCAGGGCATCCCGGGCCATGGCAACAGCGGTCTGGCCATAAAGGAACTGGTCCCAGATTCCCCAGTCCGGGTGATACTGGTCCACGACGCCATAAGCGAAATATGTGGCAAAACTTTCATTCAGCCAGAGATATTTCCAGTCGGAAGGGGTGACAAGGTTTCCGAACCACTGGTGAACGATTTCATGCGCGACGATTTCACAGATTCGGCCTTCTCCGGATCGTGACGTGATCCCTGCATACCGCAGCAACAGATTTTCCCGAAAGGTGATGGCCCCCCAGTTTTCCATGGCGCCAAAGGCAAAGTCCGGAATGGCGATCAGATCCAGCTTGGAAAACGGATACGGGATGTCAAAATATTTCTCACAGAATGCAAGGGCCCTGGACCCGAAATCCAGACCAAAACCGGCATGGGGCGCCATTCCGGGCAGTGTCAACACACTGACCCGCTTTTCACCGGCTTTTTGAACCCGTTTAAAATCACCCACTCCCCAAAATACCAGATAGGTGGACATTTTTGGGGTGGTCTCAAACAGAACGCGCTGCCTGCCGTCATCCAGGATCTGCACTGCTTTGATGGCCGCATTGGAAATGGCGGACATCCCGGCATCCACGACCATTTCGATGTCAAAAGAGGCTTTGCAGGACGGATGATCCATGCACGGAAAGGCCCGCCGCGCATCGCTTTCCTGAAACTGGGTGATGGCGACAAACCGGCGGCTGTCCCCATGCGGATAGCTGCTGCGATAGAATCCGGCCATTCTGTCGCCAATTTG
This sequence comes from Desulfobacteraceae bacterium UBA4064, assembly GCA_002382065.1. Lineage (GTDB taxonomy): Bacteria > Desulfobacterota > Desulfobacteria > Desulfobacterales > Desulfatirhabdiaceae > UBA4064. The sequence continues at coordinate 6,434 of DFZE01000297.1, read as the reverse complement.
GCCCTGGTAGGTGATGACCAGTTGGATTTGTCCGCTGGTGGCAGCAGGCAGACGGATGTACATTTCTTCACTGACAGAGTCAAGTGACACCGGACATGGCTCCAGGACGTTCCCCTGCCGGATTCCGCAGGTGATAATGGTCAGATCCAGGGCGTTCAGTTCGATGACATCAACAGCGGAGCCGGTCTGAAACATTATCTCCACGGTTCCGTCAAACCGGAACCCCTCAAGGTCCGGCTTCAGAAAAATTTTGTAGTGGTTGGGACGAATATCTGACATGAATTCCTCCAGAGTGCTGACGGACATCAGCAAAAAAAGATTCATAAGGTTAGTGGAAACAGATGAATCCACCGGATACCGGATTTTGAAAGCTATAGATTTTCAGAAAATTAATTTCGCAAGGCAGCAGGGAGGGAATAGGCCTTTTTCGGCCATTCCCGACCGATAACGCAGCGAAATTATTTTTCTGGAAGTCTATATCGCGGGATTTCAACACTCCTGAACAGCCCCTGTTTTATGGGCAATTGAACTGTCACACGGGTCCATATCCCCTGTTCGCTTTCCATTTTTATGCTCCCGCCATGAAGTTCGATGATTCGTTTGGCAATGGTCAGGCCCAAACCGGAGCCGCCCGTCTGAAGGGATCTGGATTTTTCCTGCCGGTAAAACTGATGAAATACCTTGTCAATTTCTGATTCGGCAACGCCCGGACCCGAATTGGATACCGTTATCGTAACACGATCATCAGATTGGATGCACGCCACATCGATTCGTCCGCCGTCAACATTGTATCGAACCGCGTTGTCCAAAATATTGGAAAACGTCCGGGTCAATTTCTCCTTGTCACCGGCGATGATAATGTCATCCGGAAAATGCGCATCCATGTGGATATTTTGGGCAGTTGCCAGAAACCGGTAGTCATCTGCCAAAAAGGTCATGATCCCGGATAAATGAACCGGCTCTGGCGTGACAGTATCCAGAATTTCCAATGCGGACAGGTTCAGCATGTCTTTGACCAGACGCTCCATTCGTAAAACCTGTTCCTGTATCCGCAGCAGGCTCTGGCAGGAATCGTGGGGCAGGCTGGGGATATGGGACGGATAAATCTCGTCGATGGCCAGCCGCATGGTGGTCAGCGGCGTTTTGAGTTCATGCGAGGTATCGAACAGAAAGTTCCGCTGCCGGATAAACGAGTATTGAAGCCGGTCGAGCATTCGATTGATCGTGATGGCCAGATCATTGAATTCATCCTGACCCGGGCCAACCGGTATTCTCTGATCCAGATTTTTTTCCGTGATTTTCCGGGTCAGGTCTTTCATGGCGCCGATCGGTTTCAATATCCGGCCGGCCACCAGATGGCTGATGACAATCAGCGCCAGGCTGGAAAAGAGGAGTCCGGCGGCGAGAGTGAAAACGAGCTCCCATATCTCTTCATTCAGTTTTTCCATGGAACGGCCGATTTGAACATCAAAGTTTTTTCCATCAAACGGCACCTTGAAACTTCTGACTCGAAAAGTCACTTTCCGATGACGGCTCCATCCCGGATCGATAGATTCTGGCGGGAGGACGGCGATGGTCGTGTCACCGGAGCCCGGTTCGAGTGTCGGAAGCATGATTCGTTCGGCCATCTGCGACCGGAACAGAACACGGTCCGAGCCCTGTTCCCGAATCGTGATCCAGTATGAACCGGTTTCGTTTTTCCGGTGAATCATGGGGCCGGATTCAGTACCCGTCCGGTTTGGTATGTTCATGCGAAGGGCTCGAACGGCCTCTTCCTCCAGATCCGAATCCATCACTTCAAACGGTTGTTCGATCAGCTCCAGAAACACGACAACGGAAAACAACAGGCTCGTAATCAGACCGGTTCCGGCAACAAACAGGGTGATCCGTTTCTTGACCGTCATTCTTCAGAATCCCGGATAACATACCCCACACCGCGAACGGTTCGGATGATTGCGCCACGGCTGGAATCCCCGATCTTTTGACGCAGATTTCTGATGTGTACATCCATGACGTTGGACATATCGAAGGGATCGAAGTCATCACCCCATACATGTTCAGCCAGGCTGATGCGGGTGACGACCCTGTTTTTGTTGTACAGAAGAAATTCAAGAATGGAAAATTCCCTGGGAGTCAGTTCGACCGGATTCCCGCTTTTCGAAATTCTTCGGCTGATGGTGTCAAGCTGCAAATCCATTGTCTTCAGAACCGGTTCCGCCTGGCTGCAGGATCGCCTGAGCAAAGCCCGAATACGCGCCTGCAGTTCATCCAGGGAAAAGGGTTTGGCCAGATAGTCATCCGCTCCCAGATCGAGCCCCCTGACCTTGTCACCGACATCGCCTTTTGCCGTCAGCATCAAAACCGGCGTCTGGATTCCTGCCTTCCGCATTTCGCTCAGAACCGCCAATCCATCGACCTTGGGGATCATGATATCCAGAACGACCAGATCGAAAAGGGTCTGAAACAACCGGTCAAACGCCTCTTCACCATCCCTTGCCGTTTCAACCGTATAGCGCTGCGTTTCAAAAAATTGTCGCAACTGGTTGAGCAGGGATACTTCATCATCGACAATCAAAATCCGCATAGCCGGAAAACCTCCATGGTCACACCATGCTTTTATCGTGAAAATGCAAAAAAGGTATCAGGTGTCAGGGTGCAGGTTAAAATCGGAAATAATCATTTTCATGTCTGGGGGTGAGCAAGCCCCTGATCATGAGGGTTTACCGTGAAAAGACTTTTTAGCAGGGCGTGAAATGGCGCCGCCCTGNNAGAGACGCAATGCATTGCGTCTCTGCCCTTACGCCTGCGATTCCTTCTAAAGACTTGAAAGCGCCCTGTTCAGGGCTTCGGCCTGCCACAAACTGGTCCATTCATCCCGGAATGGTCTCAGAAGAATGCAGCCATTCCAGAGTTCCTTATCGACCAAAGGCAGGTTTTCAGAAACAAAAACAACATATTGGCCTGGATTGTGTTTAAGCCAGTCTTCAAGCTGTTGCCTGCTCTCAAGGCCGACAACCGTGTCAAGCCTGCCGGAAAACTGAAACTGTATTGCGTATTTTTCGGGATATACGGCTACTGTTTTGCCGGACTGCTGTATGGCTGCCATCCTTTCGGCCATAGGCGAAACATCATAATACAACATCGTTTGCCGATAAAAAACAATATGCAACATAATGATTAAAAACACCATGGCCGCACAACTTGCCGATATGGCATGAGCGATATTTTTCTGCGGAATGCAGAGAAATATAACCGCCGCGATGACGCAAATAATCGGCCAGACCACCGGACGATCCATAAATGGCGCCCAACCGGGCCAGTAAACCGTCAAAAAAGGTGCGACAATTAAAAAAGCGCCAACCAGCAGATACAACCCGGTCAGGATATATGCCTCTGCATGTACCCGGGAAGGGGTTGCGCCCAAATGCCGGGAAACCAGCAACGCCAAAGGCGGCAGCAGCGGGATGAGGTAATGAATCTGTTTCCCGCTGACCAGGGAAAGCAGAATAAACCCGGGAATGCTCCAGCTCAGGAGAAATTTCGAGGCATGGTCCAGGTTTTGCCTGGAAATGCAGGGAATCCGCCAGGACCATGGCAGAACAGCCAGCATCAACATGGGCACATACCACCAGTAGGGGCGTTGGTGCGCAAAGGATTTTACCATACGACCGGCAGTTTGGCCCCACAAAATGGCATCCGCATACGCAGCTCCGCCGAACCGGGCCGCCGGCAGTACCCATACCAGCGCCATACCAATCCCGACCAACAGGGCGCCAGACAACCCGCCATACCATCGCCACCAGGAAACCGGTCCGCTGTCTCTGGTCCACCATGGCGCCAGAATCCCCGGAGGCAGAACAAACAACAGGACAATCGGCCCCTTTGTCAGGATACCGCCGCCAATACCAGCGGCCAGCAGCAGCCAGCCGTAACGTTTTTTTTCAAAGCCCGCCGAAAGAAGCCCGAAAACAGATACCAATACAAAAAAACAAAGCATCATATCGAACATGGTCATGGTTGTCAGGACAGCCCACAGCGGCATGCTCAGCAAGACAAATGGGGAAATGCTGCCAACCATGGCATCGTCGGGCCAGAGCCTTTGGGCCAGACGGGCGGTCAAAAACAGGTTGAGCAAACCGAAAAACGGTCCGGTCAACCGCGCGCTCCATTCATTGACACCCAGGAAAAACCATCCCATGTGGATGAGATAAAAAAGAAGCGGCGGCTTGTCACTGTAGGGATGTCCATTGATCTGGGGAACCCAGAAATTGCCGCCATGCCACATGTCCCAGGCAACCGAGACGTACCGGGTTTCATCGATCGGCATGAGGGGGCGGAAATAAAGGGATGTAACAACGACGGCCAGCCATAAAAAGATCACTTTTGCGGCAGTACTGTCTTTCATGGCCTGACCCCGATGTGTTTTTCCCGGTTTAAAAAATGGATGTTGCGCAAATAGATGAAACAGCCGGTACTTTGCCCCATAATAAAGACCGGGTCCCGGCGGTAGATGGCATACGCCAACAGAATCACGCCGCCGCCAAGGCTCAAATACCAGAATGCCTCCGGTACGATGCAGCGTTTCTTTTTTTCGCTGGCTATCCACTGAATCAAAAAGCGGCCGGAAAAAAGGGCCTGCCCGGCAAAACCGACTGCCAGCCAGATTGTTTCATATCGCATGGGAAAACACCTGTTCTGTCGTTATCGCCCAACTGGCGGGCAAAGGGAAAGAAGCGTTTTGTTTTGTTCGCTACCGGCCGAACAGACATCGACTGTCCGGAGATCGAGCGAGCGCCGCTTCAGCCAGAACACGCCGCACAGGTCAACAATTCCAGCAGCCAGCCGATCCAGTGTGCCATAATGGGATTGTCCCCGCCAACGGGAACGGTGGTTGACTTCCATCATGACGACCTTTCCTCCGGCACGCAGGACCAGTGCCGGCAAAAACCGATGCATATGGTCAAATGTCGGCAGACGATCGAAGAGTTCACGGGAAAACACCTTCAGACCGCAGGCGCTGTCCGGTGTATGATCACCCAGGATGAGTCCTCTGATGGTATTGGCAATCCATGATGACCATTTGCGCCATCGGGTGTCATGCCGGTGCCTGCGATATCCGGCAACCATGACCTTTATGGTCCGGGGTTCCCATTGTTTATGGATTTTTAACAGGCTGTCGATGTCTTTTGGGTCATTCTGGCCGTCGCCGTCCATGGTAACAATCAGGGGATAAGCGGCGTTTCTGATCCCGGTCACCAATGCGGCGCTCTGGCCATAGCGCCCGGGATGGCGAAGGAGTCGCATTTCGGGAAATGACTGTTTCCGGGCCGCAAGAATCTCCTGTGTCCGATCGCTGCTGCCATCATCGACAATGAGTATTTCATATTCCTGTCTGTCACGCAGATGGCCGTTGATTTCCTGAATCAGGTCAACAATGTTTTGAGCCTCGTTATAAACCGGGATTACGATGGATATTTTCATATTTTCACCCTTGATAATGACAGTTTCACTCGTGATCATCGTTCCGGCCATGTCCATAACGACCCCCACCCTGACCCTCCCCCTCTGGAGGAGGGAAATAAAGGAAATGGCCGGAACGATGATCATGGCCAGAATGAAAATCCGGATTGATCTTTCATCACAATGTAGCATGTCAAGATGAAGATAGGATGAAGACAGCAGGTAAAAGAAAATATTTTTTATGACAAAATATCCCGCCGGCTTCCGCCGGAATCACCTCAAATTCGCTCCACTTCATCATTTCTTCATATTCGATTGGTTATAATGGTTTCTCGTCACAGATATTTCTGCACAAACATTACATCCCAAACCTTTATCTTGAAGGGTATCTCCATGAAAATATTTCAAAATTCGATACGTATGGGATTCAACCCCATGAAAAATCGAAAACGGGTCAATTTGGCCACAGTCTTCATTTTTCTGGTCATAGTGATTCTGGTGTATATCGGCCATATCAAACTGACGGGAAATTTTCATGTCGTTAGCGCAGGCAGGTGCTATCGCTCTGGTCAACTGTCTCCCGGGTTACTGACAAAATATGTTCATCAATATGAGATAAAGAGTATTTTGAATCTTCGGGGGGAAAATCCGGATAAAAATTGGTATGTCGAAGAAATGAATACGTCGAACACGCTCAATATCAACCACTATGATGTGTCACTTTCATCAACACAGCGGCCAACTCACGAAGACCTTGTTCAATTATCAAAAATATTTCGGGATGCACCCCGTCCCATATTGATTCACTGTGAGGGCGGTGCCGACCGGTCGGGTCTGGTTGCCGCCATGTGGAAGGTTTGCGTGGATAAGGCTTCGAAAAGCGATGCCAAGCAGCAATTGAGTTTCTGGTTTGGACATTTTCCTGTCTTTGCTACCCGGGAGATGGATCGATTCTTTGATGCGTGGTATTCAGA
>DFZE01000164.1 GCA_002382065.1 Desulfobacteraceae bacterium UBA4064 | reverse complement strand
ATAATCCGGATGAATGAATGCCGTATGGCTCCCCTTGCCCCCACTTTGAATAAAGCCCCATGAATGAAGCCATGTAACGGCATCATCAAACCGGACATTTACCGGGTTATTTTTTATCCGTTCATGCAGTTTTTCCTTTTGGGTCATTTTATCACCCGGCCCGTTTGATGGGAATGACTTCAGCCTGTTTGACTTCCAGGGTATTCTGAAGCCGGTCAATTGCATCCCGGATATGTTTGTTGGTCAAATGGCTATAACGCTCAGTCATTGTCAGAGTTTTATGGCCCAGGACAGCCTGAATAGTGGACAGGTCGGCCCCGGACATTGCCAGATGTGACGCGCAAGAATGACGGAATGTGTGGAAAACAACCTTCATTCTCCGATCTGTGATTCCGGCATTCATGCCCAACTGATCAACCGCCCTCTGAAAAGTTTTTGACAAAAACTGAATTTCGGTTTTCGTGTTCGATGGGAATATAAGGTCATTGGGTTTTTCTTTAGGCATTTCGGAAAACAGATTGAAGACTGCATCCGCCATAAAAGCTACTCGGGATTCCGTGTTTTTTGTGTCAACAAAGGTGATCTGACGTTTTTCTGTATCAACGTGCTGCCATAGCAATTTGGTTATCTCTCCCAATCTGGCGCCGGTGTACAGGCTCAAAACTGCCATCCGATACACAGTAACGCTTCGCCGTTTCAGCTCCACCAATAACGCATCAGCTTCAACAGGGGATAAAAACCGTACCCGTTTGTTATCGAATTTGGGAAGTTTCACGGCCTTTGTCGGTGATTCCCCTGCAAATAGTTCCCGGCTTTTGGCATAATTGAAAACTTGCCTGATTACCGCAAATGTATATTGAACGCTTCTCAAGGATCGCCCGGCTTTGGTCATGTTGTGCTTTATGCGCTCGATGTCAAACGTTGTGATCTCAGACATGCGCTTTTTCCCGATAGCCGGTTCAACCCATAAACGAACAAGCGTTTGTTCGTCATGAAGGCTTTTTTTGTGATTATTGGATTCACAGTACTTTTTAAACACTGCATCAAACCGGGTTTCCTGTTCCAGTCTCAAGCGGTCTTTTTCAGCCTGTTCAGCCGCCAATCGTTCAGCCTCAATCCGTGCCTTTTCAACTTCAGCCGCCTGTTTTGCTTCAAGTGCCATCCGTTTTTTTTCATTCAGGGTTTCCGGCCCGGTCCCTGTCTTTTGGTTCATCCGGATTTCTGCCATCGCCTGGTTTGCCTTATCCAGTGTCCAGCCCTCACTTGACCACCCCAGACCCTCCGAATGCGTTTTCCCGCCGGACCAATATGTAAGGCTGAAGTATTTGTCTGGTTGTATCCCATGTTTCCGCGTTTTATGTTCCCGGTAGCGGATTCCCGGTATCCTGGTTTTATTCCACGATCTCATTTAGTACCTCCTGATTTTAATCAACTGGTCAAAAATAAAAAATTGGTACAAGGATGGTACAAGGATTTTTGATGAAATAGAAGGTTTCCCAAAGTTACCTTGAGAAGCAGAATAAAGATAAATAACTGAATTGTCAATGGGAATGTGAAATCATGGGAAGGGTAGGGAAGAGTAAAAAACTGATTCGTAATCAGCAGGTCCGCGGTTCGAATCCGCGCGCCGGCTTCATAAAAAAGTTAAATATATCATGTTGTTAAAAGCTTTCCAAGTTTTGCGCTTGGAAAGCTTTTTTATTCTGTGTGTGAATTTGTGTGTGAATTTTTTCTGGCTCTTTCATAAACACCCATTGCATCACATGCGTCGTTACCAAGGCTATGTAAATATATTTCGGTAGTGGTTCTTTGTTCATGCCCTAAAAGCCGTTGCGTAACACCAATCGGAACATTATTGTTGTCCATGACCGATGCGCCGGAATGTCTAATGGGATGATATCTGAAATATCTGACACCAGCCTTTTTACACAACTTTTTCATTATATTTTTTCTGTCCTGGTACGGGCCTTCAACGAATTTTTCTTCCTTTACACTCCAATATCTGTGCCAGAAAACCAGAGGATTATTTTTGTCGCGTTCTGAAAACCTTCTTGAAAGCACTTCATGGAGCTTTTCTGTCATCGGAATTCTTCTTGGTGTTAAGTGGCCACCCTTTTTTTTCGCGTATATAGCACAACATATCTGTTTTCAAAATTAATATCATCCCATACCAGACGATTAATTTCGCCCACTCTCGCCAGTGTTTCACGAATCGTCCAAAGGTAATCCTTCATTTCAGGATCAGCGACGGAAATGACTTTATCGATATCCACCTGGGATGGAACATATTTTTCTTTCTTTTCAACTGGAAAAAATTGAATATCCTCCATCGGGTTTTCTGTAATCCACCTTTTCCGTTTACCGTAGTTAAATAAAGCCCGAAGTGATCTGATTTCAGCATTCCCGGTTTCATGTGATATTTTTTTTCTGCCTCTAAGGAATTTATGGATCATATCTTCTGAAATTTCATCGCACGTCAATTCACCCCATTCTTTAACCCACCGCTTTGCCTGATATAATCCGTCTCTATAGTATTTCGCGGATTTATAATCCTTTAAAAAATCAAGTCGCCTGTTAACCAGATCCAAGAATCCCACGCCGGTTATGATCGATGACATCTCCTTTTGTTGTTTCTGGTCTTGATCCGGATTTAATACCTCCTCTCTCCTTTTTGCCTCTGCCTGCTTTGCTTCTTTTTTGCTCGGGTACCACTGATCGGTGTACCTCTGCCCTTTCAGGGTGAAGTCGTACCTCCACCCCTTTCCCTTTACAAAATATTCGCTCATATAGGGTCTCCTTATCTGGAAATAATATGGAGCCCCCGATCTTCACACCGCCCAACTCCTGCCAGTGCTTGTATACCCAAC
>DFZE01000101.1 GCA_002382065.1 Desulfobacteraceae bacterium UBA4064 | reverse complement strand
TTTCCAGTCCTTGAATTCCTGAATTTCTCCCGGTTCGTATGTTCCCTTTCCCATGACCGGGCCATTTTTGGCATACTGATGCCGGTTGATTTCCTTGAATGTCAGGGGTCCGTCCCCGGGGACATCGGCCGGTGCAAACCCGCGGTGATCCCGACGGTATGTATCTCTCAAGATTTGAATCTTGTCCGGTTTTATTTCTGTACCCAAAATTTTGCCGTCCCGCAACTCAAAAGATTCGGCAGGCATTTCAAAAATTTCGGAAACCTTATCCAGTATCTGGGATTTGATGGCTTCCGCCGCTTTTTGGGTGGCATTTCCGGTCATGAGGGTCTGCCGGCTGGAATAAGCTCCCATATCCACGGGACACAGCCCGGTATCACCGGATATGACATCGATGTCATCGACCGAAAGCCCCAGGACTTCGGCAACAAGCATGGCAATGACCGTGTCCGACCCCTGGCCCAGTTCATTGGATCCGGAAAAGGCGGATACCCGGCTGCCATCATCGGCCACCCGGAGAACAACGGCTGAATGCGGAATGTCGGTTCGATACACACAGGCGCCTGCGCCGGAAACAAAAAATCCGGTTGCCACGCCAATACCCTGATTTTTTGGAAACTTGCCTTTTTTTCAGACCATTTGGCATCATTTCGGGCGGCTTCCAGACATTCCCCCACACTCAGGTTTCCGGCATAATACCCGCAACAGGTCGTGTCGTTGTGGTGCATCCGGTTTTTCAGGCGCAGTTCAATGGGATCGATGCCGATATCCCGGGCAATCATGTCCAGTTGGGCTTCAAAGCACACCCGGTTGCTGATGCCGCCATGTCCCCGAAGTGATCCCGACGCCGGCTTGTTGGTGTACACCCGAATCCCGTCATATTTCATGGCCGGCAGCCGGTATGGGCCGGTCAAAAGAGATCCATCGTAATAGGCGGTGATGACGCCGAAACTGCTGTAGGCCCCGCCATCCATTACGGACAGATGTTCCAGCCCAAGCAGATATCCGTCCCGGTCCACGGCGGTTTTCATTTCATGCACAAATTTGTGCCTGGCCCGGTTGTGCCAGAAGACCTGCTCCCGATCCAATACCACCCGGACCGGTTTTCGGGTGACTTTGGCCAGAAAACAGGTAATGGGTTCATACGGGTTGGTGGAGGCTTTGGGTCCGAATCCCCCGCCGACACAGGGTGCAATGACACGGATGTGGTCCACCGGCATCTTCAGTGCAATGGCCAGGGTCCGCTGTACATAATGGGACACCTGGGTGGATGTCCAAAGCGTCAGCCTGCCGGACAGCCTTCGGGCTTTTGACGTATCGATATTCAAAATCCGGGCATGGGCCAGGGGGCTGCACAACACCGCACCCTCCAACATGTCCGGGAATGAAATGTCCGCCGTATATTTGGCCTGACCCGTGGCTTTTTCCGGAACACCTTTGCGGACATGCCGTTTTCCGATGACCGAGTAAGACTGGTTGTGATGCGCGTCCATCAGGCGCCCCCCTCTTTGCAACGGCGTTTTGCCGTATTTTCAATCGCATTGACGATTTTGTAGTATCCGGTACACCGGCACAGGTTTCCGGCAATACCATGACGGATCTCATCACGGGATGGTGACGGGTTCTGATCCAGCATGGCTTTGGCGCTCATCATCATTCCGGACGAACAAAATCCGCACTGAATCGCGCCGGCATCAATAAAGGATTCCTGAATCGGGCTGAGTTTGCCATCAACCGCCAGGCCCTCCACCGTGGTGAACTCGGAGCCATCAGCCTGCATGGCCAAAACCAGGCAGGAATTGACGGCCTTGCCATCCATGATGACCGTACAGGTGCCGCAGTCGCCCAGTTCACAGGCCTGTTTGGTTCCAGTCAAATTTCATTGGGACTGATCAGAAGTTCGACCACAGTCCCGTTTATCGTAAGTGTTATGACATTTTTCATTTTGTCTCCTGCTTCTTTATCAATCGGAGTAGGGGCGGTTCGCGAACCGCCCTTACATTTGTGGATATGGATTTGTAGGGGGCTGGTTTCGACCCCCATTGCATCATCCGCCCAAATTGGGATTGATGAACGCGATGATATCCCCCTCCTGGACAATGATGGAATCATACCGATGGGGGGGGATGAAAAAATTGTTGTGCTCGACGACCAGATGGTCATTATGCTCGCCAAAAAACTCCAGCAACGCCAGAATGGTGGTGTTTTCCGAGAGTTGTTCTTCGCAGCCATTGACGATAACCGTTATTTTATCGGACATGATTCACCCCGGCCATAATCATTGATCCGGCCAGAAGACAGTATCCAGAATTCAGAAGCCAGCAGCCAGAACAAAAAATGCATCCAGAACGTCCGGATGTGTGTTGCAAACCGCATTTTTGGGAACCGGAATACCCAGTTTTGACAGCATGGCCTTGGCCCGGGCTTCGTCAGTCGATTGGGTCAATGGCGCAATCACCGGACCATTATCGGTTGTGTCACATGTTCGGGTTTTGCGGTATGCGGCTTTGGCATCTTCAACCAGCGCCCATGTGGCCACCGCGGTGCGATCCGGGGAAACGAATGCCGGGATATCCATGGACTCCATATCCCGGAGGATGGGAGCCAGATATTCGGGCAATCCCGATGTCGCAAACAGCATGGGCTTTTTGGTGCGGGACTTCATGGCCCGATACACATGACCGGTTCCACACACATGGGCTCATGCATGGCGTAGGTGGTCAGAATGTCGATATTCGGGTCTTCGGAGATGATCTGTGAAACATCCATGAAGATATGGTGAAGGGGACGGGCTGTATCGACCGGATTTTTGATGTATGTCTTGATCGGCAGGACCTTTGCGATCCGCTCGACGGTTTCGGGCGCCAGTTCGGGAATGCTGACCGAACGCAACCGCAGATAATCGGTCATGATCATGGCCGGCCCTGCCTGACCGGTCAATATGCCGACCCCCGGGTTTTCTGTTGGCGCCAGTCTCACTTTGGAAAGGGCATGGGCCGCATCGACCAGATCGTTGCTGGAGGAAACCACGACAGCCCCGGCCTGGGTCATTGCGGATTTTTTCAGTGCAAATGATCCGATCAGTTTTCCGGTGTGGGATGCCGCAAACGCACCGATATCCGCCTGGCCCACCGTGAAAACCACAACCGGCTTTTTCCGGGTGGTTTTGGTTATGGCTTCGTAGAGACGCCGGCCATCCGTCACCCCTTCCAGATAGACCGCAATGGCTTTGGTGGGTTCATGATCCGCCAGATATTCCAGAACCTCCGGAACCGCCAGATCCGGGGCATTTCCCAGTCCGACACCCACACTGACACCCAGCCAGTTGGTTTGAAATAGAAGAAATACGACAGATGAACTTCACAGACGCCTTGCCGCACGCGGCTACTACGTGTTCCTGGCGCATCGCTCCTTTTTCATCATTTATCCGGCCCCTCTCAGAACCGTGCTTGCGCTATTAACGCACACGGCTCCTC
>DFZE01000090.1:9005-10798 GCA_002382065.1 Desulfobacteraceae bacterium UBA4064 | reverse complement strand
TCACAATCTATCCTTATTCGTTGGATGGGATGATAGTTTCAGCAAATCCAATTTCATCAAAACACCACCAGGCGATGGTGCTTTTATCATTCGAAACAATTGGGGAACCAGTTTTGGAGATGCTGGATATTTTTATATGTCCTATTATGATACCTATGCTGAATATCGTTGCTGGGCATTTCATAATGCCGAATCGACGGACAACTATTCAAAAATCTATACATATGACTCATTGGGATGGATAAGTAATTTAGGGTATTCCGGTTTGGAATCGGCATGGGGTGCCAATATTTTCCAGGCCAGCACCACTGCCACTTTGAGCGCTGTCAGCTCTTATGCGGCAAGCATCAATACGTCTTATGTCATCAAGATTTACACCGGTGTAACAGCCGGTAATCCAAGCAGCGGTACACTGGCCATAACCCAATCCGGGACATTATCCGAAATAGGCTATCATACCATCAAATTGTCCCAACCAGTCACAGTCACAGCCGGCCAACTGTTTTCTACAGTAATCCAGTTAACCACTCCTGGATATAATTACCCCATTCCTGTGGAATTACCAGTGTCAGGGTATTCATCCAAAGCAGAGTATCATTCCGGAGAGAGTTATGTAAGTTCAAACGGAACAGGCTGGACAGAAATTTCAACAGCCACTGACGAAATGAATGCCTGTATCAAGGCATTTACAAGCCAGTCAGACGTCACACAACCGGTCCTGTATGTAAATCCGTCCAACCGTAATGTCAGCTCAGATGCAGGCACAACCACATATACCGTTTCCAACACAGGTTCCGGTACAATGAGTTGGAGCGCTCAGGTCATATCCGGCAGTAGTTGGCTTTCCATCACATCTGGAACCACTGGCACAAACAATGGAACAATCACATGCAAGTATATTGGCAACACCAGCTTATCTTCCAGAACTGGCACAATAAGAGTCACAACATCAGGTGCAACCGGCAGCCCAATAGATGTAACTGTTACTCAAGCCGCATCCGGCGGTGACAATGAAACAATTATTGTCGGGCAAGAGCCTGGCATAGTGGAAGAAACAGTTCCGGCACAGCAGAATCTGGTTCTGATGATCAATTCCACACCTTAGCGCTAAAGAAAAATGACCGACGATAACAAAGGGGCCATAAAGGGTAGTCAAAATCAAAGCGACAAGCATGGAAAGCAAATACGACATGACACACCTCCTGAAAGCAGTTTTCGGTTGTATTCGGCAGCCCATCTCACCTTCACTGTTTCACCATGATGATTCGGGTGAAGGGGGCTTGGCATGATATGGTCATGCACGTGATCGATTCCGGGGAAATGGCGACACAATGTCCGGTGTTGTCGCCTCCGGAATCACATGATACCGGGAATGAAAACTGACTGTTCGGTGTGTTGAACCGGGGGGAACATAAATTTTGGAAGAAGACGTAATCGTATCACATCAGATTGATATCACAGCAAAAGAGAGAAAAATGGAACGACATCGATCAATGCCCACATGAGCAGCATCATGGTGATCGCCATTCCAAACGGACCGGCAATCAGAGCAAGAATCGCTGCAACCATTTTTATCAGTGTTCCCATGTTTTCCTCCTTTTGATGATGGTTGTGTATGTTGCTGTCTTTTGTTTTCTGTTTGATGAGTTTTAAAGCAATTGGCGTGCCAGACATTGTGTCGGGGAGCCGCAAAGAGCCGCAGCACTCTGACCAACCGGCTACAAAAGCAAATTCGGTGCCAGACTGTAATTGCGGTTGCACAGATTTTCAGGGGTTGATCTGGTGAAGGTGCA
>DFZE01000090.1:0-8947 GCA_002382065.1 Desulfobacteraceae bacterium UBA4064 | reverse complement strand
CCGCAGTATAACCATCACCAGGCCAGGCCATGTTATTTTTGATGAAAAGCGCTTTATGAAATAATAATGCCGGAAAAACAGGGGGTAAAATGGATGGCATCAAGCTGGCTTGAAAACGTATCAAGCCAGCTTGATTTGATAGGTGCCAGCATGGGGATTTTTCATTCAGGCTTCATGATCGCTGGTTTTTCAGATAATCCGAGACGGCTTGTGCGGAGATTCCCAGAAATCGGGCTGCAGCGGCCTGATTGTTTTCGGCTTTTTCAAGGGCGCTATGATACAGCCGTTCACGAATTTGGGACAGATAATCATTAATGGAAAAACCCGCATAGGGTTCGGGAATACCAATAGCCATTCCAGCGGTTTGATCGGCCGTCAGAAAGTCGGCCGGGAAAATGTCATCTTCCTGTGCCAGCAAAACGCCCCTTGAAATCAGGTTGCCAAGCATCCGGATGTTTCCATTTTTCCAGTCCATTTGATGAACCAGAAAATCAATTGCTTCCGAAGACAGTCTTTTGGTACAGCCGGTCTCTTTGTTGTGGCTGTCCAGAAAATGATGGGCCAGAATCGGAATATCCTCCTGCCGGTCATTCAGGGACTGCAAATAAATGGGGATGACATTGATGCGATGGTACAGATCCTCCCGGAACTGGCCATTCTGAACCATTTCCTCCAAATTTTTGTGGGTGGCAAATACAAACCGGACATCGATGTTCTCTTCCCGGGTGTCTCCCACTTTCTGGACTTTTTTTCCTGGATGACCCGCAAAATTTTGGACTGAAGTCCGGGCGCCATGTCTCCGATGTCATCCAGAAACAGGGTGCCTTTGTCAGCCACCTGAAACAGACCGTTTTTGTCCTTGTCCGCTCCGGAAAAGGCGCCTTTTTTAAAGCCGAACAGTTCGGATTCCAGAAGCGTTTCCGGAATGGCGCTGCAATTTTTTACAACCAGTTTCTGATTGCACCGGTCACTCAAACTGTGAATCAGTTTTGCGATCAATTCCTTTCCGGTTCCGCTTTCACCGCGAATCAATATGGTGGCGGGGGAGGTGGCCGTGCGTCTGACCCTGTCCAGGGACTTCATCAATCCCGGTGATTTTCCGATAATGCCGGCGGCCCTCACCTTGTCCCAAAATGTTCTGTCATCAACAGTCTGTTTGCTTTCTGTAAAATGAATCTCTGGCTGGCGGATCAGGGGGAAACTGCGGGTATAGGGATCGATCTCCCGGATAACCGGCTGGCCCGGCCCAATCATCCGATCATCCGGTTTGTGCAGCAACGTGGCCTGAATTTCACCACTGGCAGCCAACAACAGCCAGCAGGCGTGCATGGCCGGGGTTCCGGATGAAATGGAAATGAAATACCGGACATCCGGCTGAATCGAACACAGATCGGCCAGTTTGGGTCTCAGGGAATTGAATATCTGCTCGTGGCTGGTGACATCCATCAGGTCTGCCAGCTCGACAGGAAGAACATCGATTTGGGGATAGCGGCTGGTGACAGCGTCACGGGAGGATTGGGCCTGTGCCGAATAATCCGGCGTATGAAACAGGAGCAACTTGTGAAAGTCGGACCTTCTGGCCAACAGGGATAAGATTGGTCCGTCGTCACCATTTTTGTTGGTTGGGTCCTGTGCGCCGCAAAATGATAACAGCATATTTTTCATTTTTTAACCACGAAACACACAAAAGGCACGAAAATGGCTTACCCGGTCATTGCAGAAGCGGCCCTTCATGAATATCCAAGAAGGAAAAAAGGTGAAACCGGCTGGAATTGTGCAATGACCACCATTACAGTCAACCTGTCACGACCTACCCTGTTTTCCAACAATCAGTTGACGGATATCTTCCAGGCTTCCGGCAACCCGAATGGCATCTTTGATCATTTGCAGCCGGTCCGGATCATCGATGTTCCGGATCGATGGCATCAGCGATACCCCGGAGTCTCCAAATCGTAAAACCAGGCCCAGTTCAATGGCTTCCAGTCTGCCTGTGAGTATTCCCTGACTATGTCCCACATTTTTCCCGTCATCCCATCCCCGCCGATATCCAATACGCTCCACACTGCTGATGTATGGCATTTTCCCTTCCTCCTCGATCTTGTTAATTTCCAGCCACAGCCTGTCTTCCAGATTATCCGGCAGCCGCACGTTCCAGTCAACGAAATGAAACAGCCCAATAATCTTTTCACGTGACCATCCCCTGGTGTAGAGACTTCTGGTCAACCGTAGCTTGCTTTCGAACCGCATGGCCGGATTCTGTCGCGTTTTTTGCGTTTCCTGATGTGCCTGAGTGACCAATGCAAATGGATTACCGCCGGATTCCGGCATGTCCGTCTGATTCTGGCTACTGGATTCTGACTTCTGCTTTTTCGTCTGTTTTGTGTATTCCGTGGTGAACAGATTCTTTTGACGCTGACCCTACAAATGCCGCAACACGATCTGAATGACCGTCTCTGCCGATAATTGTGACCCGCCCCAGGGCGACCCCAGAATGGTGTCCCTGCCGCCCCAACCTGGCTCGACGGGATCGAAATGCGCCTTCAGATGACCCACCGGCGTATTGTTTCCGGCAATGGTAAATTTGCGCACCGGCGGATTGCCAAATGCCGGATTGAACAAAATGACCACCTGGCGCCCCTGCTGATACAGTGCCGCAATGCCGCCGATATTCCGGGATTCCAGAAAACCGATTTGAACACCGGAACGGGATGTCAACATACGGGCATTTTGCAGATCTGCCTGCATAGATTCCTGATTGATCCGCTTGGCGGCAACATATGCGGCCCACTCCGGTCGTTCGGGCAGGATTGCAAAAGGGTCAAGTCCCTCATCCCAAACGGTTTTGATAAGCTGCATTCCGGCACAAAACTGAACCATCGGATCGGGTTCCACCAGCAGCATGCCGGAAAAGATATTGGAAAGGGATGGAAACGCGACCGGCGGGTCAATGGGCCTGGCCTCGTCAATATGGCAGACATAATCGACCAGCCGGATCAATCTGTCATCCGTGCTGGACAGGGTTTCTATCGCCTGCCTGACTGCCGGTGGAAAATAGTGATCCGGATCATGGTGGTCAAAATTATTCAATGCCGCTTTGCCGCTGCCGCCAGCCTCGATACATAACACATTCGGGTCCGCCAGGTCCGCTTCCGGAGCGCCTTTTTTGGCATGGATAATATCATCGGATGGCCGGACCCCGAGAATAAGGGCGGTCAGACAGGTGTCGAGATCGGGTTTTTGAAAAATGACCTTCATTCAGGATAACCATCCCCTGTTTTCGTGGATTTTTTGTGGTCTGTCTGCCTTCCCGGGCCCGGATCAGCAATTGTTTCATCGCTTCCGGGTTCGTAAAAGTTTTCGGCCCAAAGACGAATACATTTTTGTTGACTGAATCGTCCGGTTCACCGGGGTATTCAAAGGCGCAATACATGGAAATCCCGAACCGGCCAAACAGGCTGGCCATAGCATCCACCTCGTTGATATCCCGTTTCAAATTATCCTGCTCAAAAAGGGTTTTGCAGGATATCACATAGTAGTAGGATCCAAACCGGGCTGTCACATCCAGATCCGTCATAAATATCTTGTGCGGCTCGTTTTCACGCTGGTGTCGCTCGATCAAAAATTCTCTCATCTCGGCATTCCAGTCCGTCCGAATCCGAAGCTGAACATCATCGGCCCCGCAGTCCTTCATGACATAACCGACAAGCTGCTCGAACCATTTGCCCTGCATGGCTAGCTCAACCGGTTTCTTTCGACCGGGCACCTGCAATCCCCTCTGTCCGTGGCTGCCTATTTTCCACTTGTATCCGTTCACCTTGATGGTGCGCCGAAATATGTCGCTCAAGGATATGTTCGACTTTATGCAGGCCCGGAAAAAATCGAGCATGAATTTGGACTTTTCGTGGGTTTTCAGGGAAATGTCATACCCAGGGGGGTTCAGGGGAAAACCCGCCAGACGCAGGTAGGAATTCGGTGGCGGTGCTTCCATGGGTGACGCAAAGGAGGAATCATCCAGTCTTTTCAAAAAACCCTTGTCATTGGTATAGACCACCGCACCGTGCTTTCTGGCCCACAGGGACAGAAAAGACCCCTGTCCCTTGGTTCCCGGGGAGATGTTGACCTGGATATCCGCCGCATCCGGTTTGGGCAAATCCAGAATTTTCAACCCGGCAATATCCACCGGGTAAAGCGTGATCCTGGCAACCGGCATCAATTTTTTATATCCCTTTATCGCCTGGACCAGTCGCTGGATGTTTTTGTCATGGGGTGTGTACAGCAATATGACATGTGACGGTTTATGGGACCAGATGGTGTTGTAGGTGTTGGCGGCATTTTCCCCCAATGCCAGAATCAGGGCAGTCGAATTTTCGGCGGGTAACGGATTCTGCAGTTCGATAATTTCCGCCCCGGCATTCCCGTCGCCACCGGTACCAGTGCATTGGATATTATATGGATATCCACGGATGTGTTTTCCTGCTCCATCCTGGGTTTCAGGCTGTTTGCATGCGATTCGGTATAGCTGGTACACAACAGCGCCGCCCTGTTAAGCCTGAGCTTTTGATTTGCTGCCAAAAACGTGTTCAGAATTGCATAAGTCTGTGTTCCTACCAGTGAAACGAATAGCATGGTATGCTCCTTTTCTGTACCGGGCGGTCAGTTGTCTTCAAACGGTTCCGAATCCTTTTCCCGCTTTCGATCATAATCCTTTTTGCTTCGAAATACAGTTGGGGGCGGAATGGGGCGTTTGCCCCGCGGCAGCCAGATATTGCGTCTGATTTTTGTAATTTTCCTTGATCGTCGCATTTGATTTCTGTCGATTGTCAGTGACCCTTCCATAATCGGAAGCCATTCTGGACCTGCTTTTTTTCCTGCCGGTTCCGGGTGGTCCGGCGAACCGGCGCCCGGAACAACGGGATAACGCCCTGTTTAATAACCGTGCTGCAACCTGTGGCTGATCATAATGCAGAAATAACTGCTTGAAATTACATATGCCGGTTGTCTGAAATGGTCAGAGTTTTTTCAAAAAGGCAGGTCTGATCGTTCATAACCGAAACCATAAAAAAAACAAGGATATCCGGCGATATAATCCGCAGGTGTTTTCAATGCCATTTTTGTGACTGATTCAAATGTTCCGGTATCATGGATGAAGTTACGGGCATACTTTCGAGGGACAAGAGTCGGGTGGGTATGAAAACGGGATGGGCTGTCAGAATGTAAATTGCTTCTTGATGTTTTCTGCCTGTTTTTTGTATGGTGGATTGGGGGCAATGGGATGCGGGCTGAATTTTTCCGAGAGTGATTGAGAAAAATTTCAGGCTGACAGAAAAATAAACGATATCAGGCAGTTCATTTTTTTATTGCATCAGAAAATGAAAACATTCTCAATTTAAACAATATCAAGATGTTATTTTTATCTCGCATCATTTTTACATCTTATTACCACTGGTTGTCCGCCATTCAAAAATCACTCTCGAAAATAGCTTGAAAAATCATTTCATTTCAGATATCTACAAAATCGCTGACCCAATGGCCTNNTGGAGGGGGTTACGACATTTTATAGTTGATGAAAGTATTTCCGAAACTGACCCAATGACCCTCAGTTCTGGGGGTACGACAATCTCTAATTCTTAGAAGAAGTTCACTTTTCAAGGCCAAATGACGAAATACTGGAAGGGGTAGGAAGGCGGACGGATTGGCGGTTGCTTGATACTCACTGCGTGTATCGGAATGATTGCGATAGGCTTTGGGATGTGGTTTCTTCGGACAAAAACGAATGGTAAATGGGGATTCAGGATACCTGCAAACCAAATAATTTGAGTCTTGAGCGTAATGGATAAAAACCGGCAGATCGAATACTGGATAAATTCAGCAAAGCATGATCTTGAAGTTGCTGAAACACTTTTCAAAACAGGGAAATATGACTGGTGTCTCTTTATCGCGCATTTGGTCCTTGAGAAGACACTGAAATCCTGTTATGTGCAAAACAGGGGTTTGTTTCCACCCCGTATCCATGATCTGGTTCGCCTGGCAAGAATGGCTGATATTGAATTGGATGAAGATACCTCGGAATTTCTTGATTCCGTCAATACCTTCAACATATCGACCCGTTATCCAGATGAAAAATTGCAGTTTTACAAACTGTGTACACGGGAATTCACCTTGGAAAATTTCTGACAAATCAAGGAGATACAAAAATGGCTCATGAAACAGATAATGCCATCCATACAGCCAGACGATTTGTCACGCTCCTGAAAACACACGGTATCGATGTGTGCGAAGCATATGTCTTCGGGTCAGCCATTTCGAATCAATTGGGTCCGGATAGCGACATCAATGTGGCTGTGGTGTCCGGAGAATTTTCCGGAATACCTTATTATGATGTCAAAAAAATCAGCAAATACCGCCGATCGATTGATCTTCGTCTGGAAATCCACCCCTTTTCTTTGGATGATGTCACTACCGACCCGCCATCCTTCCTGCTGGATATTCGAAAGAAAGGGGTGCGGATCAACTGATATTAATGACCTTATGCCAAAAAATAACCGAAATGTATGTCAGAACAAATAAAACAGCTTTTCCTCACTGTTCAACTGAATGGATGCGTTTTGTCATCCAATGCACATGCGGAATACCGCCACCTTTCCCTCTTTTTTGGTGATTTCCTGTATCTCTTTCAAAAACCGTTTGAACAGGCGCCGTTCCACCTGCACCGCAAAAACGGATTTTTGAAGCCGCACACCATATTTCAGCAGATAATTCGCCAGACGCTGACGCATCCGGTCATCTTCGATGTCATAGGCAACAATGCTGGTCATGTCAGTTGATCCTTATCGCGGTAAATGGAATGCCCAGTTTCAATGATCGTTTCAAACCATCCGCCATCTCATCCAGATACATGTTCAGACTGATGCTGTCATTGCCCGAACCGGTAAACCGGGCGTTCATGGTCTGCTCGAACCGGATGATGAATTTCCGGAAGCCATCGCCGTTCATCCGGTACACCATCATGTCTTTTCTTTGGGACACGGCAAAATGATCGGTCTGAATCTCATGACGGTGAATCAGGGCCAATACCACCCGCTCCGCCACATGGCGCAGGTTTTCCATCATGTCCGATGCCAGTGCATGATGCGATCCCCGGCCCTGATGAATGAACCCGATTTTGGAATTGAAACCCCTGTCCCGCAAAACAGAAACAATCCGGTTATATAATAAGGTATAGCCAAATGAGAGCATGGCATTGACCGGACCATCGGGCGGCCGATATATCCGGCCCTTGAAATCGAAGGGTGCCACCAGGCCGGGAAACTGTGCAAAATACATCCGTGCGGCCGCCCCTTCAAACCCCATCAACTGGTCGAGACTTTCTGCGGATTTTGCCTGACCAGCCAGTGTTTTCAAACCCGGTTCGTCGATGCCGTTTCTTCGGAGCAGTATCCGGCTGTTATGAATTTTGGCCGATAATATCTCCCGTCCGAACTGCATGCGCCAGTCCATATTTTTTGCATGCTGCTCCTGCAGGGACAGGATATCGGTCACATCTTCCAGTACCGGATTGACATGGCCGGTTGTCCGTCCCATGATATCGATAAAGGTGACCGGAACCGACTCCCGGACCGCCCGATACACGACACCGCCGCTGAAATGGCTGCGTCCCACAATGACGATGCGGCTGATCCCGCTCCAGGAAATGCGTTCCATAGCCCCGGACGGATCTTTGACCACCAGATTCGCTCCGGTCGAAAAGGCGCTTTGGGAAATGTTGGAAAGATACACCGGCTTTCCGGTACGCCATTCACTGCGAAACACCTGCAGCCATTCTTCATCCCTGGGTTTGGGTGATTTTTCTTCCCGAAGGATTTCTTCTGCAGAGACCAGAAAACCCAAAAACGGGATGGGCCTGTCAGATGCGACCGGCAGGGTTTTGTCCGGATTCAGTTGAAGCCCCAGACGGGAAAGTGACTCGTTGATCATCCTCCGCCCGTTTTCCATATCCACCTGGGGCTTGAACAGCACCACAAAATCATCGGCGTAGCGAATCAACCGGAAATTCTGATCGGCCATGTCCAGGTCGAACCGGTCCAGAAACAGGTTGCTCAATACCGGCGACAGGGGGCTGCCCTGGGGCAGGCCCGCAATACCCAGTCTTCTCAGATGATCAAACCAGTGGGCCAGAACCGTGATGATGGGGTCCCGATTGAACAGACCGTCCAGCAGATCACACAAGCGTCCGGTGTTGACCGAATCGAAAAACGCCGCGATATCGGCCTTGAACCCGGTGGTGAATCCGCTGGAAAGGGCGGACTGAAGGGCTTTGGCGGCCCCTTTGGTATTGAGGCCCTTGCGGTAGGCATTCGAAGAATGGGACAGCAGGGTTTCGATGGAAGACAAAAGCGTATCGGCCATTGCCCGCTGCCACAGGCGGTCCGATGCATTCTGGATTTGAATGGACCGAAACCCGCCGGAGCTTTTTTTCATGGGATAGCAGGTCATTCCGCCAAAGGAATACTCACCCCGGGAAAAGGAGTCTGTCAGGTGAAGAAGAAACGGATCTCCGGCTTTTTTGAGATCGCTCAGGGTCAGTCCGTCCGGTCCGGGTGCGGAATAGGATAGCGCATCCAGGGCAGATGTCAGGCATGGCAGGGACAGGCTTTTCTCCAGAAGCGTTCTGCCCCGGGAAAGGGGCTTGATTTGCCTGGCGGCATCCAGTTCCGGGACAGTATAAAACCCCAGTCCAAACGAGGCGTTTTTCCCCTGCGCCCACAACCTGCCCCAGCACCAACATCCGGGCATCTGAGACATCCAGTCTTCCGGAAACATGGATTTTGCCCAGAACGCCCCCCAATGTTTTGGCCGGCCCCCGACCGTACGGGATATCCACCCATGTCAGGGCGCCTTCGGGTACGGGCAACCCTTGCGGTTCCCCAACGAATAAGGATAGATTGTG
>DFZE01000272.1 GCA_002382065.1 Desulfobacteraceae bacterium UBA4064 | reverse complement strand
CGTAGTGGCGGAAACTTCGGCGGTGACCGCGGTCCCAAAACCCAGTCGGTCACTCCGCCGGATGGCAAAGATACCGCTTTTCGGGTAGAGTACACCACGTCGCCGAACCAGGCGGCACTCTATCGGCTCAACGGGGATAAGAACCCCCTTCATATCGATCCGGCATTTGCCTCCATGGGGGGATTCGACCGGCCGATCCTCCATGGCCTTTGTAGCTTCGGCTTTTCCGGAAGAGCGATTCTGCACAGCCTTTGCGGAGGCGATCCGGCGCGGTTGAAATCCTTTGGTGTGCGGTTCATGAACGTGGCCTACCCCGGAGACACCCTGATCACCGAGGGGTGGAAATCCAACACGGACGGGACCTACTTTATCCGTACCATTAATCAGGATGGGAAGATCATTCTGGGCAACGCGTTAGCCGAGATTGGGTAAGTTGTTTGAGGAGGAAAATATGGACAGGCTGGTACTTGCAGAAGTCAAAGATGGCGTGGGCTTTATCACGCTGCACCGCCCTGAGGCATTAAACACCATGGCATTGGGACGCCCATGAAATCAGGCGTTTCATATCCATAGAAAGGATAACTGAAAGGGTCCGGAATATTTTCATACTTTCCGGCGAGGATTTGCTGAATTCAGGAAATCACCCGAACCGTGTGAAAGCCAGAAGCGTGTTGACCCATTGGGCGGTGACCGAGCTGGGCCTTCCGGCTACTGAATTTGGTTTGAAACTGGGGGTGGGGCAATCCGCAGCCAGCCGGGCAGCCCAACGTGGCCTAAAGATTGTTAAGGAAAGGGAATAAGCATAGAACAACATGAAAAACATGTTTTGTATTGCGGCCCTGATTGCAACAACCCTCTGCACATCAGCCCATGCCCAGTCTTCGGTCAGCCAAAAACCGTGTGAACTGTTCACCAGAAATGATGCAGAAGCCCTGTTAAATACCCCTGTTCTTGACCCGGTCCAGAGGACAACGTCCCTTCCGGCCGGCCAGAGCTGCCGCTACTCTTTCAAGCATAAAGGCGACACATTCGGGGTCACGATCCGGGTATCGACACCAGCGGACATTTTTGAGGAGGGGGTTTTTCAATCGGCTGAGGATCAGATGGCAAGGCAAAAAAAGGCCCGTCAATCCGGCGAAGCCACGGCCAAGTCATACAGTCCCGAATTCCGCGAATTCCGGAATTCCGGGACGTACATTCGATTATAAGTTTCCAGGCGTGTAACCCTTTTGGATTACCACATTACACCCTCTTGCCACGGAGTGACTCACTGCCTGATTGAGAGAGCCGGAACTTTTTGCTCAGCCATGCCTGAGTGATTCCCAGCTTGCTGGTCGCCCAGTAGCAGATGAGATCACGGGCAAGCACCGCACCCTCCTTCCGCATCGACTTGACTGCAGACCATCCCTCCAGGCTCCGAACCAAGCCCCCGCCGGTCAGTTCCGGTTTTCTACCGTCACCCCCGTGATCCGTTCGTTCCAGGCGTACCGTGAACAGGACGAATTGCTCATATCCGCTGTGATTTTTAGAGGCCTCTCGCTTATTGGGAATCAATTTTCAACCCACCCTTTTTGTGATGAAAGATGATCATGGTGTTTTCATCCAAGGATTTTTTCGGATTGGACGAACCTCATTATTTGAAAGAAGTGGTTTTTCCGTTTAATGACCTTCTTTATGTCTCCAGATAACAAATTAACAAATTAATGTACGTTCGGAAGGAACGCGTCCCCTACGAACGTCGCCCGGTCAGATCAAGCATTATGGGTTCTGTGCCTATCTATGCCCTCTTGGCGATGGCCGCAAATTCGCTCGAATTTCGATCGTACGGGTTTCCAACCACGTCTGAATAGAGCGCCTCAATGAAAAAGCCGCCCTCCATAAACTCCCTCTCCAGTTCATCAGGGGCGAAATATTGCAGCCAGTTATACACTGTTCTGGTTCGATCGGATTCGATAATCGTGTACTTGTCAAGTACAACCTTTTCTTCGTCGTATTTGAAGGTGTTTAGAAATCCATAGTACTTGTTTGGTGACCAGAATCCGTTGAGCAGGTTCACTTCGTATGTCGCTGACTCATCCCGTTGGTCAAATGCCGCCAGCGAATACACATCAAGAAGGACCGAACCGCCCGGTTTCAGGATTTTGTGGAATTTGCTCAGAATCCCTCTCCTTTGGGTAGGGCTGAGCGCGCAGAAATCGCACATGATCATCAGGACAAGGTCGAACCGGTCTTCTGTCTCAAAGTCCAGGTAATTCTGCGTGATGTAGTTGATGTTCAGTTGATCGCTGGCCGCGACCTCCATCGCATACTCGATGGACCTTCTCGAGAAATCTATGCCTGTCACATTCGACTGGCGCTTGGCTAAACTCGTTGTGTATAATCCTGGACCGCAGCCGAAATCGGCAATTTGGGTATCCTTGCCGATGTTAAAGCGGGAAGCGATCCACTCCACCGATCGATCGATGAACTGCGCATTTCGCGAAGAGAGGTCGATGGCCTCATTTAGGTGGCAGGAAAGCATCTGAGCTGACGTATGCTCGTCGGTCCATAGATCGCTTGCGGTATAAAATTGGAAAGGTGCTGGCCGTTCGCTGATCATCTCCAACTCTTCAAACATTCTCTCCCCTCATCGGCCACAGAATATATTGAACAGTTGAGATCGATATAGCTTTTCATAAAAATAATTTCGTGTTTGAATTCGAAACAACAAGATTCATATGTCTGATTTTATAGTGAATATGATTCTTATAGAATAAAGAAATTGGAAATTTAATTTATGAAAAGCTATATTAAAGATTTCCATGATTTTCAATAAATTCAAAAAACATAGATTGTCGAAAGTAACCTATATTATTTGAAAAACCAAATTGTTCAATATCCTGGATTTATAGTTAGAAAGTTTCTGTTCAATGCCATTGCTTCCGGTCCCGCCCCTGTTCCGGCCACTTTTGAAGCCATTCCCGAAAAACGATCCGTTTCGCCGATCCAGACTGGAAATCTCGGTCACCCTCACACCTCAATCCGTCCTGGAAAAATCAGTTTCATTCTCCGGAATCGGAAATGCAGAAAGAGGGTTTCATCCACCGCAGGGACAAAACATCAAGCCTGGCAGTGGTGGGTCATAGTAAAGACAACGGTGAGACCCACTGTATCCCGAGTCGTACACTCAAAGAGGCCAAAGGTTTCCTGCGGATTATTAATCGGCACGGGTGACGTAACCGATTCCAGTCTCATCATGTTGGGACAAAACGTTAGTTCTGATTGATGGTTGTGAAAAATGATGATATCAGTCGTTACAACAATTCGAGTTGGTGATCAAGAAAAATATCGCCAATAAAATGCGATTTTTCAGGTACTTATGAAAATTCCGTGTTTTTTGACTCACCCGGCTTGACACCTTTTTGTGTTTCAAATCCACCCTTCCCAAGCAAACCGTCCTGCCTTCCGAACCACCTGAATTCTTTACCAGTCGGTCCGATATCCGAAAAACC
>DFZE01000008.1 GCA_002382065.1 Desulfobacteraceae bacterium UBA4064 | reverse complement strand
GGTGGATTGACCGTAAAACCATAGGCCTACTTCATCAATTTTGACTTCAACCATTTGCAGGGGATGAACATGGATACGCGCCTTTGGTAGTTTCTGTATTTCTCCCCGAACTGTCTGACCAGCTTCTTTTCTTCAAGACAGGTTCCGGCAATCACATAAAGTGTCAGTATGATATTGACGACAATTGCCGATATATCCATGTCCCTTGCCCATATCAGAAGCATCGTTCCCAGATACCAGGGATGCCGTACGATGCCCAGAATACCGGATGTGTCAATATTGCCATCATGGGCTATTCCCGTGTTCAAAATTCTTTCCCGGATTTGTTTGAAGCCCAGGAGCAGACCGGAATCATAGCGCAATGAACCCCAATAGAACAACAGACCGGCTGTCATCAATAAAACCAACTGAATGATCCGCAGATACCCATCCCAACGGAAAACGGGCTCCGTCCTTACGGAAACNNGCATACAGGATGACCGGGATCAGGGCCAAAAATGAAATGATATTGAAAAAAAGGCGGTAAAACCGGAATGCCTGTCCCAGTCGGGATTGAAAATATTCCGTTGCGGATGTCGATATCATGATACTATGTAAACCACACCAGGATATAACCAGGGCAGAAAGGATGACGTATTTCATAAAATGGATTGATTTCACGGTTTGGCATTGTCGGGTCAGCGCCAACTGGCATTTGTCAGCGTTCCGGAGTATCCGGTCGGCTGGAAAAANNGGCATTGGCCTCTTGACCGGAGAATACACCTGTTTTCAGGTTGATGTAAAGGTGTTCCACGGATTCAAAATCAGAAACGGGGTAATCCGGTATATTTTCAGGATATCATGCAGTCGGTCACAGTTTGCCTCTTTTCCCGGCCCTTCACGGTCGGAGGGCGGCGGGGTAGAGACAAGGCATGCCTTGTCTCTACAGATGGGAACGGTAAACATGGATAATCACACCCCGGCCATCGTACTGGGCATCATCAATGTCCTTCAGATCATTGCCTTCTCCCTGCAGTACCGGACCAACAAAGTCCATCACGGCATCGGATGGTGGCTGCTGTGGAGTGCGGCGACCGCGCTGGGGTTTGCATTCACGCTTCTGCGGGACGTTGTACCCGTTGAATGGATATCCGATTCGATCCTGTTGACCAACGTTCTGCTCTTTTCCGGTCACATTTTCCTGTATATCGGCATCATCCGGTTTTTTGACCGGAAAGAAAACCCGAAGCGCCTGTTGTCGATATTTTCAATATTTATCCTGTCCACAATTTATGTCCTGTATCTGAACCGGATGGACAGCGTCAGACCAACGATCCTGTATGGAAATGCTGCCATCATTTCCTTTCTGGCCGCACATGGCTTATGCCGTTACCAGCTCCCCTCCGTCCGCACTTCTGCAAACTTTCTGGCCGCGGTTTTTATTTCATGTTTCGTCTGTCCGCCGCGTTCACGACATCACCGGTTGAGGATGTGTTTGCCCAAAGCTTTTTGCAGACCGCAACGTTCATGGTTCCGCTTGCGGCGAATTATCTGTGGGCCTTTGCCCTGATTGTCATGACCAACCAGCGGTCCAATGCGGAAACGGCTGAAGCCCGGGACCACTTCGAGCTGATTTTCAACACCGGCCCGGATGCCGTTTTGATCACGCGCCTGCATGATGGCTACCTGTTTGCCGTCAATGACGCATTCGAGACGGTTACCGGCTACACCCGTGCGGAAATTGCCGGTAAAACCACCCTCGATATCGCCATATGGACCAATCCCGGAGACCGGAAAAAGGTGGTTGCCGAACTGGTCCGAAACGGATATTGCGACAACCTGGAATTTATTTTTCAACGGAAGGACGGCAGACGCTTCAACGGGATTGTTTCGGCCAAACTGATCACCATCCAGGGGCAAATTCACATTATCAGCGTCACCCGGGATATCTCTGAACGCAGGCTGGCGGAAGAGGCCCTTCGAAACAGTGAAGAAAAATTCCGTTTGCTGGTTGAAAACAGCCATGACGTCATCTATTCCCTGACGGCCGATGGGGTATTCATTTTTGTTTCACCAACATGGACGACCCTGTTGGGACATCCCACATCCGATGTGACCGGAAAATCTTTCCAGATGTTTGTTCATCCGGACGACATTCCCGAATGTATGGTTTTTCTCCGTTCCGTTATCGAAACCGGAAATCGGCAGGACGGAATCGAGAACCGGGTACGGCATCAGAACGGCGCCTGGTACTGGCATACATCGAGCGCGGTTCCGTTTCGGGATGAGGCCGGCAGAATTGTCGGTTTTTATGGTATCGCCAGGGATATCACCGGACGAAAAAAACGGGAGGCCGAGCTGCAGGAACTTTTGGCCAGCCTTCAGAAAGCACTGGAAGAAATCAAAACCCTGAAGGGCATCGTACCGATTTGTGCCAGTTGCAAGAAAATCCGGGATGATCAGGGATACTGGGAGCAGGTGGAAGCCTATGTATCCCGGCATACCGAAGCGCAATTCTCTCACAGCATCTGTCCCAAATGTATTCAAAAACTGTATCCTGAATTTATGGATGAATTGGAATCCGAACATGATCACACCAAAACGGATTGATGCCGTCCGACATGCAGATCCACCGACCCAACTCTTCTCCAATCGACTTTACTCATGAGTAAAATCGTGTTACATCTATTTTGCCACGATGTGAAAACACGTGATGATATGTGTATCTTTCCGCATTTCCATTGCCGGATATCCTTTTGGGTATTTGGCCCGATAATTCGGTTCACGGGCATTTTCCATGATTGATATCCGTCAGCGTTATCTGAGAAACCCTGTTGAAGCAGATTTGAAAAGCCGGATGGTCTTTATCGGTGGTCCGAGACAGGTGGGCAAAACAACCTTTGCGCTCGGTTTTCTCGCATCACCCAACATAAAGCAGGCGGCCTACCTGAACTGGGATGATGTGCAGGCCCGCTCCTCACTGATGAAGGGGGAGCTGCCGGCCAACCAGACGGTGATCATTCTGGATGAGATTCACAAATATGCGCGTTGGCGGAATCTTGTCAAAGGATTCTACGACACCAGGAAGGGCGAAACAGCCTTCCTGGTTACCGATTCTGCGAAACTCGATCACTATCGGAGAGGTGTGGATTCCCTTCATGGACGCTATCATTATTACCGCCTTCATCCCTTTTCACTGAGAGAGCTGAATCCAAACCCGTCTGAATCGGATACGGCCCTTCTACTCAAATTCGGGGGGGGGCCTGAACCGCTTTTCAGAGGTGAAGAGAAATTTTGGAGGAGATGGGAGAAAGAGCGGATGCATCGTGTGATCTACGACGACATCAGGCATCTGGAGCGGGTGAAGGAGATCAGTCTCCTTGAAGTGCTTGCGGCGGAACTGCCGGCTCGGGTCGGTTCACCCCTATCCATCAAAAACATCCGGGAGATTCTCGATGTGGCCCATGAGACTGTTGACAGATGGGTGCGGGTTTTCGAGAGAATGTATTACTGTTTCCGCATTCCACCCCTTGGTGCGTCCAGAATAAGGGCCGTAAAGAAAGAACAAAAGCTCTACCTGTGGCACTGGTCAACTGTGTCAAACTCCGGCGCACGATTTGAAAACCTCGTTGCCTGCCAGCTTCTCAAATATTGCCATTTTTTGGAGGATTCCGAAGGGTATGCCATGTATCTGCGATTTCTTCGGGACACGGACAAAAGGGAAGTCGATTTTGTTGTTTTAAAGGAAGGCCGTCCACTCTTTGCTGTGGAATGCAAGACCGGCGAGAAAGATATCAGTTCTGCCCTGTTCTATTTTATGGAGCGGATCAAAATTCCCACCGCTTACCAGGTGCATACCGGCGCGCGGGACTTCCAGAAGCAGGGGATTCGGGTGTTGCCTTTTTTTACGTTTTGCAGGGAACTCCTGATGCCGTGAAGCTCATCCTGAATGTTTGTGACAAAAAGTAACTTTTGTGGTTCATCAGGAAACTTATCAATGAACGTAACCTAGCCACAAGTACAAAATCGGGGTCCACGATAATCCGAAAGGAGCGCATAAGTGAAGTGGACCCCTATGTCAAGACAAAAAAGAGTCGAGTTTAAGATGGTAACCGATCGATTTGCAGCGGAGTGGCACTGCCCCAATTTCTAATTTATGTTGAGTCCCTTTAGCTTTAAACAATGCCTTTTCGAAACCTCTTCTGTGGTCATTTTTGTTGCCATTTAACAGGCATATGTT
>DFZE01000097.1 GCA_002382065.1 Desulfobacteraceae bacterium UBA4064 | reverse complement strand
TCATTATCACCTTGAAAGGGATGGCTCTCCTGTCCACTTTCAAACACTGGCTTATAGCTGACTATCGGGAAGATAAGGAACGTATGTACCCGCTCCGGGCTTTAACTCGTGTTCACTGGTCTCAACATGCACGGCCAGAAGTAATGACTCAAGGGCATCTCTTGATATCTGCAAACCGTAAATCAGCGCCTCTTTCAAGGTCGAGCCCAAAGATACCAGTTCAGCGATCATCAGGCTATGCCGGATTGAGATATTCAGTTCAGCCTTTTCATTATTCCTGATCCTTCCAATTATATTCAAAATCTGTTTTGCCTGAATTTCATCAATCCCGGTTTTTCGGATCAGCACCTCCTTTTCCACTTCCAAAGGAAGATATTCGAGATGTATACGATAAAATCTGTCTTTAAGTGCGGCATCAAGGGTGTCTGCCCCCGTAAATCCATCCCCCTCATTCATGGTCGCAAAAAAAATAACCCGGGGCGCTACCTGGACAAATCCCAATTCATCTATCCAGATACACCGGGATTCGGATAAGATAGAAAAAAGTTCATTTAAAGCATGTGGTGACTCTGAGCGGTTAATCTCCTCAAGATGTATTACGCAACCCGGTGTCTGAATCGCTTTTGGGAATAGAAATTCTTTGTAAAACGTTTCACCGCCTTTTAACCTCTGCTGACCAAAAAATTCACCGGCCTCGGATAAAAGCCCGACTTGAAAGGTCGCCATCGGTCTGTCATAGATACTGGCAAACTGACTAACCAGAGATGACTTGCCGCAACCCTGATTCCCCGTGATCAGTATATTCACCGGATGTTTTCCGGACATTTTCTCAAATCTTTCCAGAACGGTCCTGTCCTCATTTAGGACAAAATAATCAAGATCGATGGCTGGAACCATCAACTGCCTTGCCGTATCAATCATAATATCGCTCCCTCCTGACTTGTTGCCGCGAACTTTGCTTAATTGCGATTCAACCTTCAGCATAGATATCTACGTCCTTTTAGATGCATTCCCGGTAGATCAACTCTCATTGTCTTGAACATGGCCACGCTAGAGGCCAACTCCTCCGCATTAGCAGCATTCTGCTGAATCACTACATCCATCTCTGATATGGCCTTGTTAATCTGCTCGATTCCCTCTGCTTGCTCGGTGGACGCCACCGCAATATCTCCCAACAGATCGCCAACCTTGGCGGAACTTACCGCTACCCTGGAAAAGGATTCATTGGTGCGGGTTGCCAGCTCGGAACCTTCCGTGACCTTCTTAACAGTACCTTCGATCAGACTGGTCGTGTTATTGGCCGCTTCGGCTGAGCGCATGGCAAGATTTCGCACTTCATCAGCCACCACAGCAAACCCCGCGCCGGCTTCACCGGCCCTTGCCGCCTCAACCGCCGCGTTGAGCGCCAGCAGGTTGGTCTGGAACGCAATCTCATCGATTGTTTTGATGATTTTAGATGTCTCCTCGCTCGCCCTGGATATCTCGCCCATGGATTTAATCAATCCGGTCATGAAATCGTTGGCCCGGGCGATAATCTGGCTGGTGTCTTTCATGAGGTTGTCGGCCTGGGTGGAATTGTCTGCGTTCTGTTTAATCATGGAAGAGACCTCTTCCAAAGAAGAAGATGTCTCTTCCATGGCAGCCGCCTGCTCGGATGCCCCTTCGGCCAATTGCTGAGATGCTGCCGTGATCTGAGTGATACTTTCTCCCATCTGGTCACATATCTGGTTAAGCGCCTTGATCAAAATGCCTGTCTCATCCTTAGAAGTGGATTCAAGCCTCTGCGAGAGATCCCCCTCGGATATGACACGTCCTAAATCAATAGCAGCTTTTAGCGGTACGGTGATAGAACGCGTAACCGTTATGGCGATACCAACCCCTGCGATAAACAGCGCCGCGAATAAACCCAACAATACTGTGCCAACAAGTGAGACGGCCCACTCAGCCAAATCACTAACGCCGGCGGAAAAGTCTTTGGCTAACTGATCCAGCGTTCCGCTTATATCAGCCATCCTGGCAAGGATAACCTTTTTTTCTTCTAAATCCTGGCTTTGGTGATACTTTTCAGCCAGTAAAAGATATTCACTGGTTTGCTTATTTCCTTTCCATGCTGTCTCAATCAGGAAAGAAACCTCACGCTTTGAAGAGAGAATACCCACCATTCCGACCAAATCCATGGCCTGATCGTAATTAAACGCCGGAAAATTATCTTCAATTTCTTTAGCGAGATCGGCCTTGGGTTTTATTTTTAGATTCTCAATCAAACTTCCAAATATTCCATTAATATAATTGGTTACTACCATGTGACGTTTAAACTCATCGAAAGATTGTTGGTCTCTGTGCCGAACATATGCTTCAAAGGCTGATGTCGCTTGGTAATAATTCACCGAGTGGTCACGCTCAGATCTCGCAATACGCACTATCCGGTCAAGCACTCTAAAACAAACCAGACTCACGATAACGATGATCACAGTCGTACAAAGAGCTATGCCTATTGTGGTGTATATCTTTTTACCTATCGAGTCAGTCAAAGAAAAGTTCATGGCGAATCCTCTTTTAATAGAGTTTAAAATGGTTGGCAAAGAAGAATATAAAAACAGCATGCGTTGTCCTGAAGCCACATCCCGGATGACATTGCTTTACTGCTCCCACGGGACAAATATCTCATCAGGATGCTCAAAAATATAACCCAGGCGGGCTTGCGCATCTTCTCTTACCTTATTTTTGGTGACCTCATTAAATTTTTTGGATTCTATCCACCTCTCCAGCAGCACCCCCCCCGGCAGCCACATCTCCATCGTCTCTTTTTCAGTTACCCAGGCTTTGAGTTTCACTCCAAACCGGCTCAGAATTTGCCAGATTTTGTCCCGGTCTCGCCGATCGCAATAAATCATCATCACACATTCTTCTATACCCAGATTAACAGACGGCTCTCTGTCATACTTAATGACTGGAATTTTTTCATCTTCCACAAAAGGATCAAGCTTTATTGCCAGCTCGTCCAGCCATGATTTTTCACCCAAAACGATCCATTTGCCCCAGTATTTAAGCACTTCTCCATTGGTCATTTCCAGCCCACTGCGGACAGTATATTTTTTCCCAATAAATATATCAGGATGAAATATTATGATAAATTTTGATTCCGGATTATCCTGTATCATTGCATCAATGCCTTATACTTTGAGTGATAAAATTTATCCGCCTGCGGCAAGCGGAACAATACTGATTTCATCCCCATCTTTAACCGTTGTTGAAAGTCCATCAAGATTTCGAAGGTTATCCCCGTTGAGGAAAATCAACACATTGGATATGTTGCCCTTCTGGTTAATTAGACGCTCTTTTGTGCCCGGAAATCTTTCATCAAGGCGATCAATACAATCGAGAATTCGCTCTCCCTGGCAGGAATATTCTGTTTCTCCGCCGAACCAGTTTCTTAACGACCCTGGAATCATTATTTTAACAGGCATTTGACGCCCCCTATTAATTTATCATACTGAACGTACGTGTGTAAAAAAAGCAATCATATGGCATTCCCGATTATAATTTGCCGGCATCGTAAAAAGTCCGGATGCTGCGCCTTGCCTGCGAACTTTTTACAAAGCCGTCTGAATTATGACTTTTTACGATTTCATCAATTTGAATTACTGATCATTTTTAACCACTAAAAAGACGCTTCCGCCATCTCTACTGCGGATCCATCAAAGTGCTTTATATTTTTTATTCTACCCATGGAAAGAGGGAGTATCGAAAATGCATAGTATCTGGCCAATCGGATTTGGCCATCGTAAAAAGCTGCTTCGCTGTTTTCTCGAATAATATCATCCTTTTCAGCGCTTGCCAATCGCTTTTTAAGTTCGGGATAGGCCACCGCCGCTCTCCATAGAAGCATCCAGGAAAGAACAACATCTCCCATAATCTCTAAAAATGGATAAGCAAAAGAAAATGCCGTAAGAACTTTGTTCGACATGGCATTTTGCCCGAGGAACAATGCGCACTCAGCCAATTGATCTACGGCATCTTCAACCTCAGCCGCGACTGGCGCCAAATCATTTATTTTCTTAGCCTGGGATGTGGTCTTTTTAATTTCAGACAGAAGATTCATAAAATTTTTACCGTTTGCCATTCCGAGCTTTCTTGCAAGAAGATCCATGGCTTGAATGCCATTGCTCCCTTCATAAATACTGCATATTTTTGAATCTCTCAGGAGCTGTTCGACAGGATATTCCCGTGTATAACCATATCCACCGTAAACCTGGACTGCCTGTGTACAAACTTCAAAAGATTTGTCAGCACAGTATGCCTTAACGATTGGAGTCAACAACTCAATCAACCCCTGCCATCTGGATTTATCCACATCATTTTCGGATGTCAGAACTTTATCGAAACAGAGCCCAACATAATAGTTTAAACTGCGCATCCCTGACACATGAGCTTTCATCCACATCAGCATTCGACGTATGTCCGGGTGATTGATAATGGGGACCTGCGGAGCCTCCAAATCTGACATTTTAAGTAAGTGTTTACCCTGCAATCGCTGCTTTGCATATTCAACAGCATACAGGTAGGCACTACTGGCCAGCGCAAGTCCCTGCATACCCACTAATAGACGCGCTTCATTCATCATATGAAACATGGCCCGCATGCCCTTATTCTTCTCGCCCAGGAGTAAGCCCCTGCATTTCCCGGACGCGCCCAGAGTCACAGAACACGTGGCGCTGCCATGAATTCCTAATTTTTCTTCAATTCCGTCACACCTGACATCGTTTAAATCACCAAGGCTTCCATCATTATTGACCCATATTTTGGGAACGATAAAAAGGGATATCCCCTTGGTGCCGTTGGGCGCACCCTCAATCCGCGCCAACACAGGATGAATGATGTTTTCGGTAAGGTCCTGTTCCGCTCCGGTAATAAAAATTTTACTGCCGGTGATGGTATATGTACCATCCGGATTCTCTATAGCAGAGGTGGTCAGGGCGCCTACATCGGATCCAGCCTGGGGTTCCGTTAAAAACATGGAGCCTCCCCATTTGCCGGAATACATTTTATCAAGAAAAAGCACTTTTTGTTTCTCAGTACCAAATGTTTCAATCAATTTGCCGGCCCCGTGAGCTATACCCGGATAAATCATGAAAGCGCAGTTTGCCCCGCAAAAATACTCAGCACATGCATTGGCGACAACAGTAGGCATTCCCTGCCCTCCAACAGCAGGATCATCAATGGTTGCAATCCACCCCCCTTCACCAAGAAGCCTGAAAATTCTTTTAAAGGAGACGGGGACTTTTACCTTTCCGTCTTCAAAGACGCAACCTTCCCGATCGCCTTCGGTGTTGGTGGGAAGTATCTCCTTGATTGCAAAGTTTCGTGCCTCGGTAACAGTCATGGTGACGGTCTTTTTATTAAATTCTTTAAACTGTTTCGTGTGTGCAAGTTTTTCGATATCCATTTGCTCAAAAAGTACAAAATCAACATCACGCCGGTCTGCAATAAGTTGTGCCATTTATCTTTTTCTCCATTTCTGGAATTCTTGACAGCTTTCAGTTATTGATGTGTTCAATGGTACCGAAGCTCCCCGCTGCTTCGGTTCAAAAAGATCATAAATACCGCTGCGATTCTTTATTATTGCGTATGAAAATCCCCTTTATCACCCAATTTTCAAAAGAGAGAATAGCGCTTTCGTGCTTCGTCGTGCTTGAAAGGCATGTTGGTTAGCTTGATGATTTTTCAAGGATGGTCACCCCACAGGCCATTTCTTCCACTGAAATGACACCGCCGCCATTTTCGATGAGTCCGATCCGGGCGTACTTTACTTGCCGGGGCCCGGCTTCATCCCGCAATTGCGTAGCGATCTCGTAGATCATTGAAAGTCCCGTGGCGCCGATGGGGTGCCCCTTGGAAACCAGCCCGCCCGATGTGTTGATCGGGATTTTTCCATCGATCATGGTGGCGCCGGATTCAATGAATTTACCTCCCGTACCGATGGGGCAAAAACCCATCATTTCCGCTTGGTATATTTCACAGAAAGATGTGGCGTCATGTACTTCGGCGACATGGATGTCTTGGGGCCCCAACCCCGCCATTTGGTAAGCCTTGTCCGAGGCCCATTTGGACAGGCTCGGCTCGCTGATGGAACGGTGCTTGCCACTTGACAGAACACTGGCGCAGACCTTTAAGCTGCGTTCCCGCACGGCTCGCGGAAGCTTATTGAAAAATGATTCGGAGCACAAAATGGCTGCCGCGGCCCCATCGCCGATGGGCGCGCACATGCTACGCGTCATCGGATAACTGACCATATAATCCGCAAGGACTTTTTCCACCGGAACCTCAAACTGATATTGGGCGTTGGGGTTCAGGGAGCCATTGTAGTGGTTTTTGGATGCACCAACAGCAATTTGACGCTGGGTTGTGCCCCATTTCCACATATGCCAGCAGGCCTGCATGGCGTACGTATCCATAAAAATCGTGCGGTTGGGTCCGAATTGAAATTTCTGGCCGCATTCATCGGCCACAGCCAGGTATTCTCCAATCAGCCGATCCTTATCTTCACGGTCAATCCCGTTTTCAAACGCGGCCAGGACCCGCTGCATGTCCTCATGGTAAAATTTGTCCATACCCATTGCCAGAGAAACATCATGAACGCCGCTTAAAATATCCTTCCAGGCCAGGTGAAACGCCATCGATCCCGATGCGCAGCCCCCTTCGACATTGACGATGGGAACCCGTTCGGGGAACAGCCCTTCTTCCACCAGGGGAGCAAACATGCAATGTCCCCGAACCATATCCTGATCCCAAATCACTCCCATGCCGCAGTTCGAAAAATATGTGCTTTCCACAACGCCGGCACCGTCCAGTTGCGCATCCTGCAATACGCCCACCAGCGCGTCCCGTGTGAGATCCTTTCCGGATTTATCCGGCCATTTCTGAAACCTTGTCGTATAGGTGCCGATTACATAGACATTCTTGATCATTAATCACTCCTTTTATCTTGCGGATAACCTTATTGCAGCATCCAGCCGGATGGTCTCGCCATTGAGCATTGGATTTTCGATAATATGCGCGACGAGCATGGCATATTCTTTCGGGTATCCCAGCCTTTTTGGGAAAGGCATCATCTGATTCAGGGCCGTCTTGGCTTGCTCCGACAGTCCGGCCAGCATGGGGGTTTCAAAAAGTCCCGGTGCGATGGTCATCACCCGAATGCCATAATCAGCAAATTCGCGGGCAAT
>DFZE01000285.1 GCA_002382065.1 Desulfobacteraceae bacterium UBA4064 | reverse complement strand
GTTAATTGGTCCATTGAACATTTTGAAAATATAACCTTATGGATAGCTCGCCGCAAATAATGATAAAATTTGTGGTTGGTTGACCGCTCTTTCTGCGGTCTGACATCTCTTTTTTGCAACCCGTAGGTGAATTGCAGAGAATTAGAAAAAGGAACTGCCATGTTCAACGTATTGAAAGATTTGTTGAAAAACGGTGGATACACAGTAGCTGAATCCTTCACAATACCCTCCTGCAATGCCCGTTACCGTCCAATTCCGAGCTTCTTACTCGACTCCCGTCTGGGCCAGTTCTTGCGAAACAGCGAGCCATGCATGGCAGAGCTTTGGAACCATCAGGCTTTGGCATTGGAGAAGATAGGACGGGCAAAAAATGTTGTCGTATCAACAAGTACAGCTTCAGGTAAGAGCCTGATCTTTCGGGTTGCATCGTTTCATGAGGTGATTTCGAATTCCGACAGTCGCGTATTGGTGTTATATCCCTTGAAGGCGTTGTTGAACGATCAGTTGCGGGGATGGCGGGCTATGGCTGAAGAGCTTGATCTTGATCCAGCAATTGTCGGTCGTATTGATGGCTCAGTGGCGGTTGCGGATCGTGATGAGATACTTCGCAAGGCACGCATCATCGTGATTACCCCAGATGTTTGCCATGCATGGATGATGTCGCGTTTGTCTATCCCTTTAGTGAAAACATTCCTGATGAAGCTCACATACATGGTTATTGACGAGGCTCACACTTTCGAAGGGGTATTTGGAAGCAATTTTGCATTTTTGCTTCGCCGTTTATTAGCATCACGATGGCACTTGCTTAAAGGAAACTCGGAAAAACCCCTTCGCCTGATCGCTTCGACTGCAACTATTTTTAATCCAGCGAACCATATGAAAATTCTTTCAGGCATGGAGTTCGAATCAGTTGACGAGACGGATGACGGCTCTCCACATGCTGAGCGTTTCTGCGCCCATGTTGTTTGCCCAGCGGGAGAGGAAATGCGGGTGGCTCGAACGATTCAGATGGAACTCATGAAACATTCGGCCAACGGTGGTTTCATTACGTTTGTGGATTCTCGAAAAGGTGTTGAGATGCTGGCACGTTCGAGCCAAAGCGATTTGGAAACACTTATTGGTAACGATGCGGTTATGCCGTATCGTGCGGGTTATGACAGCATGGATCGGGAGAATATTGAACGTCGTTTGCAGGCGGGCAACTTGCGCGGTGTCGTATCCACATCTGCTTTAGAGCTTGGAATTGATTTGCCCCATCTTGCAGTGGGATTGAATATCGGTGTACCAGCAACAAGGAAAACATACCGGCAGCGGCTTGGTCGGGTAGGACGTTCAACTCAAGGCGCTTTTTTAATCATTGGACCGCAGAATGCTTTCAAAGGCTACGGCACCTCGTTCACGGAATACCACAATATGTCGGTAGAACCGTCATATTTATATCTGGACAACCGGTTTATGCAATTCGCCCACTGCCGTTGTCTTGCGGATGAATTGGAGGCTTTGGGCGCTAATTCCAGGTTGCCTGCTCACGTACAATGGCCTGACGGATTTAACGAAGTGTACGCAGCGGCAAAACCAGGAGGGCATAGACCCCCGGAATTTGATGCCATTGCCCAGTTAGGTGGTGATTCGCCGCAGCACTGCTACCCATTGCGTAATGTTGGAGAACTTAACTTTAAAATTGCCAGAGGCGAGAATGCAGAAGGCTTTGGGGAAGCGAGTGAGTCTCAGGCTTTACGTGAATGTTATCCTGGGGCAACCTATTTCCATATGGGGCGGCCTTTTGAGGTCATGTCCTGGAATGCCGGCTCATTTCAACCCTACATTAAAGTGAAACCCGGTTCTCCAGGCCGACATACAAAACCGAGGATAAGAACCTGGATCAACGCGGGTATAATGCCAATTGATTTAATGGAAAATCATTTATTGATAGGTGATTCCGGGTTTATCGCAGAATGCCAAATGCAGATTACTGAAAAAGTTGAAGGCTATACCGATCAAGCCGGCACGTTTCACTCTTATCAAGAGCTTCGTCAGAAAAATCCCAATATGCGCTCCCGACAACGGAATTTCCGTACCAGTGGGGTTCTGCTTTGCATCCAGGATGGTTGGTTTAAGGAGAAAGGGGTCAAGCAGTTTCTATCAAATTGGATTTCAGATATATTTTGCCGTGAATACAGTATATTGAGGCAGGATGTCAGATCTGCTGCGACCAATATTTCGGTTCGTACGATGGAAGGCGGCGGGCTCCGTGGAGACTGTTTGGTGCTTTTTGACCAGACATACGGCAGCTTGAGGCTTACGGAAAGGCTTTTTCTTAACTTTATGGTAATCATTCAACGCCTGCAAATCTCAGCCGATTCGGAAGAAATAACTGAACGAAACATACTTTTTGATTACGTTAAAGGACTGGAATCTGCATTCTCAGGTTTTAAGGACTACAGAGAATATGGCGTAATTTTCAAGGACAAGGTCCCACCGCCAAATTGTATTCAGGTTTTTACACCTGGATCTGTCGTCAACTACCGAGAAATTGGACAGATCGGAACCGATGTCGAGGTGATACTACCGACATGGATGAACGGGCAACTGATGTACCAGGTAAAAGTCACGAGAAGTGTACCCGGAAGCGCTCCGTTAAAACGCTGGATCTCTGCTCAATCCGTTGAAGCATCTGCTGATGCGGATGCGTTCAATTATGGTTGGTGGAATGCTGAAACTGAAGAATTCATCAACCCGGGTGAAGAACTTCAGCAGTGATTTTCAAGGACATGGGTCAATTTCGTGATCACCATCGATGCCAAACCGCCATTCCGACGCACTGCTTGCAAGAAGCTCCGGCCCGGGAGCTATCCGTTGTCCGACGGCGAATGAAAGAGATAAAAGATGCACAAACACAAAGGAGCTTAAATCCATTTCGCTTAAACTCGCTGATGGGAAACTGGGGCATTTTGCGGGATATTCTCTCACTGCTGGGGGTGTACTGAATGTAGTGCGGCCATGATCATCGATTCGGCCATGTTCAGAATACAGAAATCAGAATGTTGAATTTTGAATGGCGGTTGCGCTTCGCGCGTTTATTAAAAAATGATTCATTTCCTTAATTCAACATTCAAACCTCAAAATCATTGAATGGAAATTTGGTCAAGTCATTTCAGGCTCTTTGTCATGTTAATGGTATTGTGCAGACCTACATCCTGGATGAAGTTGGAACCAAGCCCGCTGAATTTTATTGATCTGCAATCCGGTTTCTGACATAGATAAAATGTCAGAAACCGGATCAGATTCATTACTCCCTTCCTCACCTCAAAGGTGGCTGGCCATGCGGTCAGATATTCAAAGCATTCTTTGTATCATTGATTTTTCAACCCTTTCCCGCAATGGTCTGGAACTGGGAATCGCCCTGACACACCGCTTCAATTGCAAACTTCTGGTTTTTCATGCGGTCAATGTGGCCGGTGATCAGATTTGCGGTTCGGATTATGCCCACAACAAACCCAGACAGCACCGGCATCTGATTCAGGCCCAAACCCGGATGGATCGTTTTTTACGTTCGACAGATCGGGCCATTCCGGTTGTTGTTTGCGGAGAGCCGGTCGAAGAACTGGTCAGACAGAGTGCCATCCGCCGGATTGATTTGATCATTGCCCCCAGCCGGGGAATTTCCGGATTTAGAAGACTTTTTACCGGAACAATTGTCGAGCGGCTGGTGCGCCGGATATCCTGTCCGGTACTGATTACCCGCCCCAAAACACAAACAGGACAGATAACACCAGGCGGATTGCGCCATGTGCTGGCCGCAATTTCACTCAATGATCCGCCTGACATCATTCATTATTCGGCACAGGTTGCCCGGTTGTATGATGCCCATCTCCATCTGGTGCATATCCTGGAGGCACCGCCGGATATGGAAAATGAACCATATGAAATCGCACAAACCCATCTTGAAAATAAAATCTCGGCGAATCTGCTGGCTGATGCCTTGGCTTTGAACCTTCAACCGGATCGGGTGACCACTTCTGTTCTGACCGGTACGCCAGGCGAGGCCATCCATGTCTATGCTGACGATATCAAGGCCGATCTGATCGTGGTCGGGGTTCGTCAAATCAGCACACTCACAAAAAACCTGATTGGCTCAACCACAGAGTTCCTGCTGCGCAACAGCCCGTGCTGCATCCTGACCCTGCCCGTAGATGCGGCCTTACCATCGTATTCCATCACGCCATGAATCGCACCGGAATTTTGACCGACCATCGTTTCAGTCTTCACAGTCCGGGTGATGATCATCCGGAAAATCCCGGACGCATGGTTGAACTGCATTCGGCATTGGGGTCCATTAATGACCATCTGGTCGCTCTTGATGGGCGTCTGGCCGATCCGGCTCAAATCGAGCGGGTACACAGTCCGGCTCATGTGCGACGGATTGCCGCGACCGCCAATCGGCAGCGTACCGTGCTGGCCGGCGACACCGGGACCTCGGCCGGGTCCTATGAAGCGGCAAGGCTTGCTGTCGGGGCCTGCCAAGCCGCCACGGAAGCCGTGATGTCCGGAAGCGTGACCAATGCCTTTGCACTAATCCGGCCACCCGGGCACCATGCCGAGTTCAGCCGGTCCATGGGCTATTGCCTGTTTAACAATGTGGCGCTGGCAGCAACATTTGCGATGGATTATTTCCATATCAAACGGATTCTGATTGTGGACTGGGATGTGCATCATGGCAACGGAACCCAGCATCTTTTTGAAACCGATCCCCGAATCCTGTTTTTTTCGGTCCATCAGTCAGCCCATTATCCGGGGACCGGCAGCATTACAGAAGTCGGTCGGGGCCCGGGCGAGGGATTTACCATCAATGTGCCCCTGCCGGCCGGCCAGGGAGATGCCGAATATGCTGCGGTTTTTGAACATCTGCTGGTTCCGGTGGCCAAGGCATTTTTGCCGGAGTTGATTCTGGTGTCTGCGGGTTTCGATCCGCATCGCCTTGACCCGATGGGCGGAATGCAAATGAGCACCCATGGATTTGCTGTTTTGACCCGTTGTCTCATGACGCTGGCGGATTGTTTCTGTTCCGGCCGTCTGGTGCTTGTGCTGGAAGGGGGCTACAATCCGGCATCACTGGCCCAATCGGTTGTCGCCGTACTCTCGGAGCTTGGCGGCATGACCGTTTCTGCCCCGGATACACTTGTGGCCCAGGCCAATTACAAACGTCTCGACCCTGTCCTGACCCGATGCAGATATGTACACCAGTCGTTCTGGAGCTGTTTCCGCAAATCCCGGCCAAAGATATCGCTTTCAAGATAATGATTTTGGGAAGGCGGCAGGGAGGGGATATGCCTGTATAGACGCAATGCATTGCGTCTATACCATCTGACCGATAACGCACCCAAAATCTTTTTCTTGAAAGCGATGTGACAGTAACCGGCGGCATTTGGATATGGAGGGATATCATGAACAAGATCAGTATCATGGAAGCCTCAGTCAGAAAATGGGATGCCATTATAGCCGGAGAGCAGTCCGATGGGGGTGTTCTGGACTGTCCACCATGCCGGATATTTTATATCCTGCGCTGTTTTGGCTGTCCCATTGCCGAATACACTGGAAAAAAATTCTGTGTCGGGAGCCCCTATCCGGATTGGTACTGGCATCAGATTGAAGCGCATGACAAATTCCGGCGCAGGATATATTGTCCGGAATGCCTGAAATATGCCCAACAAATGCGGGATTTTATGGCGGATATCGTCATCTGTCTGAAATCCGGACAAAAACGGAAGCCGGATCGC
>DFZE01000099.1 GCA_002382065.1 Desulfobacteraceae bacterium UBA4064 | reverse complement strand
TTTCATCCAGTGGAGAGTATATATCGGATTTACGGCGTTCATCTGCAGACGCCGTGTTTCGGGAGGTACATTGTCCTTTTGCAGGCGGGCGATATATCCCCGCAGCCACTTGCCGATGATGGCCCTGT
This sequence comes from Desulfobacteraceae bacterium UBA4064, assembly GCA_002382065.1. Taxonomy (GTDB): domain Bacteria; phylum Desulfobacterota; class Desulfobacteria; order Desulfobacterales; family Desulfatirhabdiaceae; genus UBA4064. Next base: position 9,233 of record DFZE01000099.1, on the reverse strand, counting down.
AATCCCGGGTGATTTGGGACGGAACGTAATAGGCGTCCATCAGCGGGGCCATGAGGGCATCGTCGCTGATATCGGCCAAGGATCCAACCGACAGGTTCAGATCGGCAAGCCTGCGGTAAAAAATGGTCATGTCCGTCTCGATCAATGGCAAAATCGTGATCAGTGTTCCGATCAGGGTCTCATCCGTTTGGGGCTCAAAGGCGGACAGGCCCAGTTTGCGGGCCATCATGACTTTCCATTCCTGCTGATAGCGTGTTACATAAAGATCCACTGCCTGCTGAAGCGGGCTGACATCCTGGATCAGCGGGTAGATGGCATTGCCCAGTTGGACAAGGTTCCAGTGGGCGATTTGCGGCTGACGACCGAAACGATAGCGCCGGCCGGTCGCATCCGTGGTGTTGGGGGTCCAGTTGGGATCGTAATTGTCCAGCCAGCCATAGGGGCCGTAATCCAGGGTGAGACCCAAAATGGACATATTGTCCGTATTCATCACGCCGTGGACAAAACCGACCCGCATCCACTGAACAATCAGGTCTGCCGTTCTGCGGGACACCTCTTCAAACCATCGGATATAGGCAGCCGATGTGGGGTCTCCCAGATGAGGAAAATCGGTTTGGATCGTGTAATCCATCAGTTGTTTCAGGACCGCAATGTCACCTCTGGACGCAAATATTTCGAAACTCCCGAACCGGGTGAAAGATGGCGCAAGGCGGCACACCGCCGCACCCGGCTCCTCTTTGGGATGCCCGTCGTAAAACATGTCCCGTTCGACCGGATCGCCGGTTAAAATCAGGCTCAAGGCCCGGGTGGTGGGCACCCCCAGATGAAACATGGCCTCACTGCACAGGAACTCCCGCACCGATGACCGCAATACCGCCAGGCCGTCCGCGGTTCGGGCGTAGGACCTGCCCCCTTGATTTGCAGAGCCCACCGCTCCGAGCGACCATTGATGATTTCACCCAGATTGATCGCGCGACCATCGCCAGGCTGTCCGGCCCAATTGCCGAACTGATGGCCGCCATAGCAGGTGGCATAGGGATCCATTCCCGGAAGCAGGTCATTGCCGGAAAATACGTTTACAAATTCAGGGGATTCGCAGGCTTCTGCCGACAGATCCAGGAGTGCGGCCGCTTCTTTCGAGTAGGCAACCAGCCGGGGAGCCGAAACCCGGACCGGACGCACCCGGGAATAGGTCGATCCCGTCACCTGGCGGCGTCGGTTGGCAGTTTCCGGATCGGCCGGCAGCTCCCGGGTAAACCGGTTGTCAAAGGTCAGTGACGCCAGCGAATTGTTTTTGGGTTGAGGTTTCATGGCATCCATATCTCCGAAAGGTAATATCCTTTATAAACTCATTGGGTTGGCGCGAGAACAGCCATCACGGGAAACAGGGGCAAAGCGGCAGAGGGGCAAAGCATGCCTGCTGGACAGCATCGATGCCGTTGCGGAAAAATCGGCTGTGCGAATCCGCCGAACTTTGCCCCTCTGCCCCTATTCCCCTTTGCCCCTTTTCAGGTTTATAGAACAGCATTTGAAATGGTACTGCCGGTTTTTTTCATACAAATCCACGATGGCTGAATTAAAATGATAAGCACGAAAAAGAATTTTTCCTTTACTCCGACAACATTTATGATGCAAAATTGTCAAAAAAGGCTATTCGCGTTGTCAATTGGCGTATAACAATTCACAACCCATTAACCACAGAGTGGTTTTTCATGAAAACGTGTATCATGTTTCTGATGGCCGCCATTGCGGCATGTGTCTTTGCCGGCTGCGGCAGTGACAGCGAATTTGACAGCGGAAATAATAATTCCACCCCTGCCTATCATGTTGTTTCGCTTGTAAACGGAGATCTGGGTGACAAATCCTTTTTTGACTCCGCGGAATCCGGTCTTGCCCGGCTGTCTGCGGACGGCATCATTACCCACAGGACCATTGCAATGGGCGGCGATGTGGATGATCAACCCGTGTGGCTGAAAACCCTGTATGATGTGTCAGGATCCGGCCAATACGATCTGATCATCTGCGGCACCTATCAGATGTCCGGTTATCTGGACGAGGTGGCGGGCCAGTATCCCGATCAGAAATATCTGATTTATGATGCAGAGTCCATCCATCCCAATGTTGCCAACATTCTCTACAAACAAAACGAAATGGGGTATGTTCTGGGCGTGTTTGCCGCATTGATGACGACCCGGTCAGATTTCGACCGTATCAATCCGGACAAGGTCCTTGGATTTGTGGGCGGAATGGACATGCCGGTTATCAATGATTTTCTGGTCGGGTTCATCGAGGGTGCCCGTTCTATCGAACCCGACATCCGTGTGGACACCCGATATGTCAACAGCTTTGTGGATACGGCAACGGCCAAGGCACTGGCAACCCAAATGATTGCCACATCCAGGTGCGATATTGTCTGGGGTGTTGCGGGTCTTTCGGGAAATGGGGCGGCCGAGGCGGTGTCCGAACTGGGAGCCTGGTTTATTGGTGTTGACTCGGATCAGGAGCAGACCCTGCCGGGAGAGATTGCCGCTGTCACCCTGACCTCCGGTCTCAAAAACATCGGGGATTCGGTTGTCTGGTTTTTTGACCAGTGGCAGGCCGGTGTGACCTATTGGGGGAAAACAGTATCCCTGGGCCTGAAGGAAAACGGCGTCGGGATTGTGACCACCGGCAACTTCAGGAACATGCCCTTCGATGTTCAGAATGCCGTCATCATCGCCATTCAGAATGTCATGACCGGAAAAATCAGGGTCAGTTCCACATTTGATGACAATACCGGATATGTGACATCCCTGCGGGACCCGGTGCTTCCCTGAAATTTGCCGGAACGAAAACCGGTTGGTGAAATGTGTTCACCCAAACCATTGGCCTCTACGGAAATGGCGGATACGGATAAATTGCAGGCGGCGGCGGATAATAATACGGATGCCCATAATAATAGCGGTAAGGGGGTGGCGACGGATAAAAGCGGGGCGCCCCTGATGGATACACCGTTCGCGGAACCACGTTTCCCTTGGCATGCATACACTGCAGGTAAGCGATGTCATATCGGTGCTGGACCTCATGAGCCGATATGGAGGCCATATTGCTGCCCGCTGCGGTACCGGCCATCAACCCACCCGCTGCACCGATTCCTGCACCAGCCCCCACATTGCCGGATGCGGATCCGATGGCTGCGCCCAGACCCGCTCCCAGAAGTGTCCCTATCGTCGCACCACTGGCCAGATTCTGATTGGCGGTTTCGTTTGCATCCCATCCGACCTGACTGGCGGCCCATTGTCTGCATGCATTGTCTTCCTGCTGAAACACCTCAAATGGTTTACCCGCAGGTGGCAACACCACGATACTTGGGCCGGGTGGATAGGTTGCGCAGCATTGAAAGATAGCCAGTGAACAGACAAGATACATGAAGATACCCGTTCTTTTCATGTCATTTCTCCTCATCCATCGTTAGGCTGAATGAAACACACGTTTTTCCTATAACCGCTGAATCAGATACACATAAACCGGCAGTTGACTGCGATGCCGGATCGCATAAAAGCGCGGCAAGAGTTCGCGCTTATTGGGGCTGTCCTTTAGCGGAGACAGGTAGATGGTGCCTTTCCCCGGCGGGACAGCCGGTGTGCTTTCGAGCAGTCTGGCAAGGGATTCGTCGTGGCCGGATGAAAGGGTTTCCCCCAGCAGAAAATTGCCTGTAATTTCAACGCGCCTGTAATGGGCGTTGATGTCGCACATCTTCTGAAACGCGGCGTGAACCTGTGATGCGTCAACGGGTTTTCGGATGTAACGCAGTGTGGATGGATCCGTCGATTCAAATCGGATATTGATGGTTGTATGGAAAGGGAGCTGATCGAGTGTCTGAAACAATCCGGCTCCGGATTTGAGCAGGGAATCCACGCTGCCAAACAGGAACTGGAAAGGGGTGATGTTCCTGGCTTTCCATCCAAATGCCTGAAACGCTTCAAGGGCTGCAAAATGGATCGCATCCTCTCCGGCAGCCAGTGCGTCGTGATTTCCCAGAAACAGGGCCTGATAATTTTCCAGATTTCGCCCGTAGTGCCGGCAGAGTCCCTGAATCTGTTCAAGAATGTCGCTCCGGTCACGAACATGAAATTTCCGGTCGGATTTGACACAGCAGAAATCGCAGTGATACAGACATCCGTCCGCGATCATGACCGGAATGATTTCATAATCGACATGCCGCGTATCGGGCGGCAGAACCGATACATGCCCGCCAATGATTTTGTGCAGATTTTCGGACCGTTCGAACAGCACCCCGTCGTGGTTCTGCAGGATACGGCTGACCAACTCTTTACTCCTGGAATTGGTGCCGGTATTCTGTAATGCATACAGATTGCCATACAATTGGGACCATTCCGCAAAGGCTCCCATGATGGTGGCGTTCTGAAAATAATTGACATCCCATACCGCGTTGCTGGGATATGGCAGGCACGGCAGATAATATTCGCCCATCCAGGATATAATGCCGTTTTCTCCGCTGATATCGCCTACCGTATAATACACCCAGTCATTGCCGTCTGTCCGCTTGAGCTGTTCCGCCGGATGGGGCCAGGTGACATCGAGACCGCGAATGAATTTGATTTCACCATTCAGATTGAAAACAAATTCATATCCGGATGTCCTGATTTCGGAACACGTTCCATGCCGAAGTGGAAAACGCGCTTTCGAGAGGGTTGCGGGATAGTGTTTTTCAACCGCTATCGACAGGTTGGATGAACCGGGAAACATCATGTAATCGTGTCCTTGCAGAGTAATGAGCCGGTCACCGGCTTTCAGCTATAGTCCATCATCATCAGTCCGAACAGACGATGCCGGTTGACCTTCATCATGTTCCTTTGATTTTAATCATAATCCGGGGATTCAATCCAGTCAACACACAACGGGCTTTCTAACGGCGGAAAGGCATGGGGATCACCGGCCGCCGTTTGCATAATTGCTTTTGCGGATAGAATGCGGCTCTTCCCTCCAAAACCAGTTGCACGCGCGTGATTGCCCTCTGTACAGGCAACAGATGTCACCTGTATCGAGCGTCATTGACATATTCTGACATGATGACAAAAATATGGAATATCAGAGGAAATTTTTCCGATCATACGTCAGGGACATCTTGTCACGCGTCCCTGTTGATCTTGCCGGATGGACACTGATCCAAACCAGGCAGGATATTTTCAACCCTATCAAACGGAAAAAGGAGGTCATTATGAATAACACGATTCGTTTTTCGATTTTGACAGTGATGATGGCCGCATGTTTCACAATCGGTTTTATCCAACCCGTCATCGCGGGCAGCGCCGCCGAGATTGACCGTGATGTCGATAACGCATTGAGCAAGCTGTATGACAAATCCAATGCCGCCAAAGAGCTTTCCAAGGTGGCAAAAGGGATTCTGGTTTTTCCGAACATCATCAAGGGAGGCTTCATTGTCGGCGGACACTACGGGGAAGGCGCACTTCGAAAAGGGGGTAAAACAGCCGGCTACTACAATACTGTTTCAGCCTCTTACGGATTGCAGATAGGGGCTCAGACGTTTGGTTATGCCCTGTTTTTCACGGATGAGGCATCGCTTGAACACCTTAAAAAAATCGATGGATGGGAACTGGGGGCCGGCCCCACCATTGCCGTCGTGGATGAGGGGCTGGAACGGACATTGTCCACCACAACCGCCAAAGAAGGCATTTATGCCTTTTTCTTTGACCAGAAAGGGCTGATGGCGGGATTGACCATTCACGGATCAAAGATTACACCGATAACACCCAAATGATCCCGTGAACTCAGCCGTGAGATTCGAGTTGCGCGTATTGAACCGTGACCAGGCCGGGTTTGATCCATAAACGGTCATTCCCGGCGCCCCGGGGGAAATCCCCTGAAAGGTCTCAATGACATAAAACAATTGTCAGTCTGCCCTCCACAATGATCGAAGTCGGTTCCCAACCGTCCCTTCGGCATGCAAAAGGGGGGCGGTCTGCCTGATGGAAAACGCCAATGTCAGAAAAAAACAAAAAACCATACGATGGCATGATAGCCATGTCCATTTCGGATACCGCCAAATATTTGGGTATCAGCCGAAAAACGGTTTATCAGTTGATTGAATTTGGCGAGATTCGCGTGGTGAAACAAGGCAAAGCCACCCGTTTGGACAAGAAGAGTCTGGACGATTTCAGAAACAGTGGCAAGTCGGCATGAAAACATATCCTCGTGGCGGCAACCCCAAAATATCTGCTTGACCCGACCATGAGTTATCACATAAGTTAAGTTGTGATGCCCCTTACATTTTCAAGCCAGGGACGTGAACCGCACCCCGATATCCTTTGCCGTTTTTCAGGAGACCTGCCATGAAACCAATGGGAGACATGCTGCTTCGACAGGAAGCGTTTTCAGAAATTGTCATGGGGAACACGGCGCTAGTCCGGGCCATGGTGGAGGCCGGGACCCGGGTGATCGCCTCGTATCCCGGATCGCCGACTCCGGAAATCGCGCAAGCCATTTCCAGTATTCCGGACGATCGGCGGCCGTTTTATTTTGAATTTTCCACCAATGAAAAGGTGGCGACCGAAGTGGCGTACGGCACCGCGGTCAACGGCCACCTGTCCACGGTGTTTTTCAAGAGTGTGGGCCTGAATGTGGCATCCGACACCTTTGTTCAGCTCGGCCTGATGAATATCATCGGCGGCATGATCATTGTTCTGGGTGACGACCCCGGAGCCAATTCATCACAGAACGAACAGGACAACCGGCACTATGCCCGCCTGAGCTATATACCGGTCCTGGAACCGGCGTCGCCTGACGAGGTATATTCATTCTACAGGCTAGCCGTGTCGCTGTCAAAAGACCGGGGCATGCCGGTCATTCTGCGCCTGACCACTCATGTCTGCCATGCCAAACAGCGGGTGTCTTTTCCCGCCTGGACACCCAAGGAACCGGACCGGACGTCCCGCTTCGATCCGGCCAACGGCCCCTACGTCCCCATTGCCGCCGAGGTGTTTCCCATGAAGCACCGGGCGCTTCAGCGGATTTCCGAAATGGCGGCCTGGTCAAATGCGTCCGGCATCCATACCCATATTCAAAATGGCCACCCCACTCACGGCATCATCACGGCCGGCCTGCCGTTTCTGTCTGTGATGGATGCCATGGAAACCGCGCCGGAAAAACCGGACATTCTGAAACTGGGCATGATCTATCCCCTTCCCAATCAGCTTATCGCGGATTTTTTGCAGGCCCATTCCCGGGTCAAGGTACTGGAAGAACTGGATGATATTCTGGAAAAAGACATCCGGGCGCTGGCCCATGACAAACAGATTCCCACCCGAATCACCGGTAAATGCGATGTCGAAGACTGGATTGGGGAATACACGCCGGACCGGGTGTATGATATGCTGGCCAAAACCTGGCCGGAACTGTTTCCGCCAAAGGCGGCTGCCCGGCCGGTGTCTTCAGCCCTGCCGCCGCGGCCACCCCAGATGTGTCCGGGTTGCGGCCATCGCAGCGCATTTCATGCCATCAAAAAAGCACTGGGCCAATCCGATATCACGGTGGCCGATATCGGATGTCATACGCTCGGGTATCTGCCGCCTTACCGGGTCGGCCAACTGCTAATGTGCATGGGCGCATCCCCGGGCATGGCCGCGGGTCTGTCCCTGTTTAACGACAGCCGGAACGTCATCTGTTTTCTGGGGGATTCCACGTTTTTTCATGCGGGCATTCCCGGAATCATCAATGCCCTGTTCAACCGCCACAACATCTCGCTGGTGCTGATGGAAAACGGCGCCACGGCCATGACCGGCCATCAGGATCACGCGGGGTCCGGAAAAAATTTCAACGAAGTGGTCGATCGCATCCCGATTCGCCGGGTGCTGGAAGGTCTGGGGGTCAAACACATCTTTGAAATCGACACCTACAAACAGGCCGGACTGACCGATCTGATCAGACAGGCCGTCGATATAAAGGAATTTTCCGTTGTCATTGCCAGACATCCCTGCATGCTGAAATTTATCCGGCAGCAGCGCAAAAAACCGGGATACATATCCCGGAAAGTCAGCATCGATCAGAACCGGTGCCAACGGATTCATGACTGTGTCGAACGGTTCGGGTGTCCCACATTTACCCGGGATTCGAACGGACGCGTGGATATCAACGCGGATCTGTGCATCGGGGACGGCAGTTGCATTCAGACCTGTCCGGCCGATGCCATTTTAAAACCGGCATAGATTTTCAGAAAAATAATTTCGCGGCGTTATCGGTTGGGGATGGCCTACCTGGCCTATCCCCGCCCTGCTGCCTTGCGAAATGAATTTTCTGAAAGTCTATGGAATAAGGACGCATCCCCCAACACTTCCGACAGACACCAGACAATAAAGAGGTTCTCATGACATTCAACATCTACATGACGGGCGTCGGTGGCCAGGGCATCGGCATGCTGAGTGAGGTTCTGCTTCGGGCTGCGGATTATGCCGGATATGACGTCAAGGCCGTGGATACGCATGGACTGGCGCAACGGGGCGGTATGGTCGTCTCCCATCTGCGTATCGGAAAACAGGTGTACGCGCCATTGGTTCCCAAAGGCGAAGCGGATATGGTGGTCAGCCTGGAACGCCATGAAGCATTTCAGGCCTTGATTCATATGCTCAAACCGGGCGGAGTCCTGATATATTATGACGCGGTCTGGTAGCCGCTGTCGGTTCGTCTGGGCCAGACAAAAACCGTCACCGAATCCGATATCCGGACAGTTGCGGACAAGGCGGGAATTCGAATCATTCCCGTATTCAAGCCGGATCTGCCAGATGCCCGCATGCAGAATATCGTGACGCTGGCCCACATTCATCGCAATGGCCTGATTCCGGAAATAACGGCAGCGCATTACCTGCAGGCTATGACCGATCTGATGAGCGGAGGCATGCTTGAAAAAAACCGGCGGATTTTCGACGAGGCATGAACACCCGTAGCAGACAAAGGGAACAGGGGCAAAGGGACAAAGTTCGGCGGATTTGCCTGGCCGGTTTTTCCGCAATGGCATTGATGCAGTCTGGTGGCGTCAGCAACCCGTCTTTGGCATTCCTTCTTCGAAAGTTGCCATTACCGGCAGGCATTCTTTGTGTCTAAGCCCCTTCCGGCGGTTACGCGGGATATATAGTGTCTGAACGAAAAGTCGGTTTTCAATTTTTGAGGATACCCCCTCACGATGAAAAATGAGTCAACCCGTATCCGCTATAATCGTT
>DFZE01000025.1 GCA_002382065.1 Desulfobacteraceae bacterium UBA4064 | reverse complement strand
TATAAGGTGCGAAATGTAAGGTATAAGTCAGACATTAGTTTTTTCGCTTCAGCTTATTGATTGGGTTCAACAACTCTTCAATCTTTCAAGGCAATGTTCAATAAACCATGTTTGATTTCGGTGTAATGCCTCAACTATGAACTCATCAATAAAAATTTCCTTGATTCACTGCAACTGCCCCTATTGGCCGCCGTACAGGCAGCTTTTCGACAGGCGCCATGATGATATTGTCATAGGTATATTCATTCTTGAGTTCATGGTATTGATATCGGCCCCCGATGGAATTCAGCGGCAGATAGTCAAAGCCCATTGCAAATTTCAGTACATCACGACTGCGCGGGACATAGTCCTTGACAGTATTTTCCATATCGCCCACCTCGATGGTCACAACCGGTCGAATGGTTTCCAAAAGGCCTGTCATACCTTGAAGTACCTGCATTTCTGAGCTTTCTGCATCAATTTTAATCAGATCTGGTTTAATTCCTTGTTCCCTGCAAAAAGAATCAATATCGATTCCTTCAACTTTGATAAGATTTTCTTTAGCCAGTTTTTTTTGTTCTGTGTTCAACCGATTGGATACAGCCGTATTGAAAGCGGAGAACTGGATACCATAGTCATTAAAGTCCAGAAGCGTTGTTGAGGACCAAGCTAGTTTGGGAATTATCTGTACTTGAGGATATTTACTGACATTGAGTTCTAATACATTTCTTGTAGAAGGTGTTGGCTCAAAGGTGAAAACATGGCCTTTTTCTCCAACCAATTCAGCGGCAAGCATGGAGAAAAGACCGATATGTGCTCCTATGTCAAGAAAAACTGCGTTATTAAAAAGATAATCAATTAAAAAGCAGCAAAGCTCTGGTTCGAAAAATCCATAACTATAAATACTTGATGAAACTACTTCATTTTGAGGAAGCAAATGAATGTCAGCATTCCAAAAAGTATTTACCTTTATCAAAGATTGCGGATTATCTGTTGATATTTTTTGAAAATTAAGGCTTCTGGCTTTAAACTCCTGTTGGAATCCCCAGACACTTGTCATTATACGTAATTTGTTTAATAACTGTTGGTTGAGCTCAGGGGAATTGCCCGTTTTTTCAGGCTTTTTATAATTATAAAATTGGTATAATTTATCTTGATCTCTAATAATTCTAATCCATATTTCGACATCTAACGGCATATCCCGAACTTCGTGAATTTTTGTGATACAGACCTTGGGATTCGGTCCAAACACGGATAGCAGCAGATTCTTCCGATTTGGCAGTCTGATCGTATCTCTTTGAATTTCAATTGAATCAAAGTCGTGAGCAGAGGAAAACTCCCGGACAAGTTCGCCAGTGGCCCTGTTCGTTAGTTTGATATTTGAGATCAGTACCGTACCACTCGTATTCAGTGGTCTGAGAATCAACGGATTGTTCTGCAACAATGCCGGTTCAGGAACGATAAGGCTGATTTTCTGCCACTCATCCGCAATCAGCGGAATGGTTTCGACAACTTCGCCGGATTTTTTGGAAGAGGGGAACAGAACCTGAGCATAGAACTCCGTATCAACATGATCAGCAATCCGTTTCTGTTGTTTGTTGCCTGTTCCAGCCGGTTTTTCGTATTGGCCAATGCTCGCCAGCAGGCTATCAATCAGATCCGATTCAATAGAGGCAGTTGCAGAGAAACCAGGCTGTTCAAAACGAATTTTCCTGTAAAATTGTTCATAGGCGCAATATCGCTGTTGGTCCATATTCGATAAATCCGCAGCGTGGCAATGCTTCAGGTCGGGTTGAACCAGGTTTAGCAGTTCTGTTTTCACTGACCACGGATTGATTGGCCAAGACAGGGAAAGTTCATCCCCAATACGGAAAAGAGTTGTCACCGGGTCGGCCACGAGTTGATCATATGTGACCAGGGTATGTCTCCGGTTCTGACAGACACGCATGGCATCCCGAATATATGAAAGCCACAACAGATGGCCATCCACCAACTCAATATTCTTAATGGCAGCCAGTGATTGCGCAACCTCCCAGGGGTGTCGGATCATGACAATCACTCTGGGTTCGATGTTCAGTTCTTCGCAAACTTCAATCCATATTGGGAGCGTTCGGCAGAGTGTTGAGCCGGTGATCATGCCGATTCCGGATTTCAAAAGATATCGCGACAGCAGATTTCTGATTCTGTCTCTGGTTTTTTTGGCCGCTTGAGTGTTTATCCAGTTTTCAGGCAGTCCCCCAACCATATTGGGACTGATGTCCAATTCCTGAAACAGAAGTCTGTCGATCGATTCAGCAGAAAGCTGGTCAGTATTTTCCGATCCAGCGATTGGCTTAATGCCGGTTATGCTCAGACTGGTAAAAAGGACAGACAGCCCGCTTGCAGGCGGGCCGGCAAGCATCAGTAACATAGATTGGGTATGATTCATGTTAATTTCTTGAAATACCGGTTAAAAACCACCAGATTGCCGACATGAGCCAGCAGCAGGAATTGCAGAAGTCATAAGCAGTCAGTCCGCCTGGCCGTTTCCCGATGGCTCCCAAACTCCAGATTGGAAATCGTTTATATGTTCATTTTCTTGCACCAAGGTGAGTACGCACGACTCTGACCATACTGGCTGGATCATCTGATTTGCATGTTGAAAAAGCACTCGGAAATTACAAAATTTAACTGAATATTGTGGTCATATAGCTTTTCCATTTCCCACAGACCTTATGGGTTATTCCGCCAGTACAGATTGAATGGAGTCCGCATCCAGCACACGTTCAACCCACCGATCCAGTTGATCTGCTGTTGCTCCCGCGAGCTGCTCTTGTCCCCAGTCCGGTAACGGCCCAAAACGGCGAACCAGCAATCGCTCCAGAAATGCCCGATTGCCTTCCAGTTTGCCCTCCAGTTTGCCTTCCAGTTTACCTTCCTGATATCCTTTATCCTTGATATACTGTGCCAGCATCGCAGAATCCTCCTCTTTCACAATTTCCCGGTAAAGCGCTTCCCGCTCATCTTCCTGAATTTCGGCATACCTGTCGATAAAATCCACATATTTGTCAAACAGCATCGGCGCCACCAGTTCATACAGCCCCTTGTACGCCTGCCGGATCATTTCGGCCCGTTTCCCGGGTTCATAATCCATTTTGGGCAACAGAATCTTCACAACCGGATTGGGGTGATCATAATAATCTTCAGCCCGGTAGTCAAACAGCTTGATCCGTACAT
>DFZE01000220.1 GCA_002382065.1 Desulfobacteraceae bacterium UBA4064 | reverse complement strand
CTGTTCAGATGAAATTCGAATATCGAAATCCGAAATTCGAAACAAATTCAAACTTCAAATGTCTGAATGACCCAAACGATCTGCCAGGCAATGCGCCGTTTTGAACAGTTGGGTTTGTTATTTGGGAAATTGTTTCGGATTTCGCGCTTCGAATTTCGAATTTTAAGATACAGAGAAAGGGTTTCCGTTCAGGCACTAATTACGATAAGCGGGGGTGAAAAAATGGACACGACTATGACCCGAAGAAGCGCCATCAAGCGCATTGCCGGATTTTCCGGCATGCTGGCTGCGGCATCAACCGGAAACTGGATAACTTCCGTTTCCATGCTTCATGCAGCCGACCCGTCAACAAAAAAAATCCTGGTGGACGCCAAAGGGCCAACAACCGGCTGTGATATTCAACTGTTGACCCGCAGGCTGATTGAATCCGCAGGCGGCATGTCCCGGTTTGTGTCAAAAGGCGACATCGTGGTCATCAAGCCCAATGTTTCCTGGGCCAGAGCCCCGCAACTGGGGGCGACCACCCATCCGGATGTGCTGAAAGCCGTGGTGGATATCTGCATGGAAGCCGGCGCCAAAAGGGTTCGCATTGCAGACAATACCATTCATGATGCCAGGCAGTGTTTTGCCGTGACCGGCGTGGGCCAGGTTGCCCGGGAAAGCGGTGCAGACCTGGTGTTTCCCCTGTCCAGCCAGATGAAGGATATGAAAATTCACGGGCATCGGCTGGATGTCTGGCCGGTTTTTCGGCCGTTTGTCGAGGCCGATACCATCATCAATATTCCGGTGGCCAAGGTTCACGGTATCAGCGGGCTGACGCTGGGCATGAAAAACTGGATCGGTGCAGTTGGCGGCAGGCGAAACGCCCTTCACCAGGATATTCATCAGACCATTGTGGATCTGGCCCAGTATTTCAAACCAAAACTGACCCTGATCGATGCGACGCGCATCATGATTGCCAACGGTCCGTCCGGCGGCGGCGAATCGGATGTGGCCATCAAAAACCGGCTGATTTTAAGTGATGATCCGGTGGCCGCAGATGCCCATGCAACCGCGCTCTTCGGCATGAAACCCGGTGATATCGCCCATATCCGCCTGGCTGAAAAATACGGGCTGGGCGCCACCGATTTATCCGTGTTGGATGTTCGGCAGGTGGTGCTGTGACGGTTCGGACACTGGTCTGGATCAGACGAATTTCACAGGCCCTTTTTCTGGCCGGATTCATTTTTCTGTGTATCGAAACGCGGATTCCGCAGAATATGGCAATCGATTATTCTCAAACCTTTGACGCCGAAGCAGATGTGCAAATTGCCCATCCAGTGGATTTCTTTTTTCAGCTTGACCCCCTGCTCCGGCTGGCCGCCGCATTTTCCGGCTATGGGTGGATCAAAGGAATCGGATGGACCCTGCTGGTTCTGGCCCTGACCCTGCTGATGGGCCGGGTGTTCTGCGGATTTGTCTGCCCGATGGGAACCCTCCATCACCTGGCCGGTACCGCCTTTCCGGCATGGAAAGGCAAAGATGCGGTCAGCCGGAATGGAAAATCGGTGTCCCAGCGATTCAAATATGCCATTCTGGCAGCCATTCTTCTGGCAGCGGTTTTCGGGCTGAATATGTCCGGGTTGCTGGATCCCTTGAGCCTGCTGTTCCGGTCCCTGGCGCTGGCCATTTTCCCCGGCATCGGCATCCTGATCAAGGAGCTTTTTGATATTCTGGCTGCAAGCGATATCAAGGCATTGAATTTGATCAGCTATGCCGCGGAAATGGTGGTATCGCCCCTGTTCGGATATGGTTATCCGGCATATCAGACAGGCTGGATACTGGGTCTGATTCTGATCCTTCTTCTGGCGGCAAACCGGCGCTGGCCCCGGTTCTGGTGCCGGACTCTTTGCCCGCTGGGCGCCTTGCTGGGGGTTTTTTCCCGGTTCAGCGTGTTGAAACTGGTCAAGGACAGCGCCCGGTGTACGGGCTGCAACCGGTGCCTGACCGCCTGTCAGGGCGCGGCATCCCCAAAACCGGATATGGTATGGAACAATGCCGAATGTCTGGTATGTCTGAACTGCATGGCCCAGTGCCCGGAAGATGCCATCCGGTTTCAGTTTGGATTTTCACCCAAACTGAACACGCGCCCCGATGTCACCCGCCGCACCGTGTTGGCCGGGCTGATTGCCGGACTTTGTCTCCCGATTCTGGGCAGACTGGATGGTTCGATTCATGTCGCGTCGGATTCCCGCCTCATCCGGCCACCCGGTGCGGTGGATGAAAAGGAATTTCTCAGCCGCTGTCTGCGATGTGGCCTGTGCATGAAGGTCTGTCCCACCAATGCCATCAATCCGGCCCTGTCCGAAGCCGGTATGGGCGGATTCTGGACCCCGGTTCTGATCATGAATCAGGGGTATTGCGAGTTTACCTGCACCCTGTGTTCCAGCGTATGCCCCAGCGGTGCCATTGGATTGATTACCGGGACAGAGAAACGGGAAAAGCCGATTCGAATCGGCTCTGCTTCGGTTGATCGGGGCAAATGCCTGCCCTGGTCCGGCAACGGTCCGTGCATTGTCTGCCAGGAACTGTGCCCCACATCGCCCAAAGCCATTTATCTGCGGGAAGAAACGCTGCAGGATCATGCCGGAAACCCGGTTCATGTCCAACTGCCTCATGTCAGTCTGAAGCATTGCGTCGGATGCGGCATCTGTGAAAACAAATGTCCAATCAGGGGGCGGGCAGCCATTCGCGTGATGGCCGCCGGTGAAAGCCGGACACGTAGGAATCAAATTCTGTTGAATGGATAAACGTGTATGAAAACCCGTTACCATGTGATTATGGAAGGTGGATATCGGCTTTTGGCGATTCTGATCGCACTGGGCCTGGTCGGATTCATCCTGTACAGCATTCCCATCATGCTTGACATGAACTGGTCGGAAACCGAAACGTTTTATGAGCTGTTTTATCGGGTGCTGTTGACGGCCATTGGCATCGAGCTGATACACACGCTGGTGACCCATGAGTTGAATGCCATCGTGGAGATGATTGCGATGGTCATTGCCAGAAAACTTCTGAAACCGGACAGCGACTCAACCGATATTCTGTTGATCGTGATGGCATTTTGCCTGCTGTTGGGTGCCAGAAAATATTTTCTGGATTTAAGCAGTATCTGTATCAATCTGAAACACGGGGCTGGCGACAAGAAACAGATGTCTGAATAAACCCGTGAGCGTCGTCCCACAGGCGGCTTGACGGCTTCTCAATACTCACTACTCAAATCCCAATACGCAATGTCTTTTCACGAAAAACAACCCGGCAATCAGTTGAGCCTCTCTTTTGGGCCGCCTCCGCGCGATCAGATACAGCGGGTCATGACATGGCTGGACGATTCCCATTGTATGGAACAGCCGTTTACAATCCGGAACCTGATCGATCGCCTGCCGGACAGCCTGCCCGATTTGTACGAATCTCTTGTGATCCGGATTCTGGCTGTTCTGGTTTCAGAAGGCAAAGTCCGGTTTCTGTCTCATGATGAGCCCATGTCCATATCTGCGGCAAAATATGTACTGGAGACACCGATTCGGTGGAAAACCATAGCGGTTCGCCCCAGAACCCGTTTAGCGATCCAGCAGATTGAAGGGGTTCGGCGCATCCTGTCGCCACATATGGAACTTCCTGCGTCTGACAATCCGGATGATCTTTCCGACGCCATTCGCCAAAAAATGTTGCACTGGCGGATCGAATTTCAGGAATTCAGCCGGCTGTGTGACAAAAACCATTATCCCGGCAAATCCGATATTCAGGAATGCCTGAAACAGATCCGTGATCTTGAACAGACTTCAGGCGCTGATGAAATACTTGTCAAAATTCAAGCCGGACAAACCGGAATATTACTGGACCGTATCAAAACCCTGAACATCTTTTTCGGAGTTGGAATCGTGTTCTGGAATGCTCTGCAAAAAACCATGACACGGGTTCTGACCAATCTGGAAACCGTGATCAATCTGGAGTGGTTTCATACAGACTGGGCCGAACTGGTTCTTCTCAAAAACCGTCCCGACCCCTGGAATGTGATGGATCGCATTCGGGAGCTGAATACCCGCATTTCCGATGAGATCGACCGGATCGAGTTTGCCCGCATCGATGAATCGAAGAAAACAGCCATCGAGCAGGTTGAGGGCATGATTGGGGAACTGTCCGAACTGTTTCAGGAAAACAGCGTGAGTCCGGAAATTCGGCACAACGCGCTGTTCCCCCTCCAACAAATCAAAAAAAATCTGCTGAATGCATCCACCCATTCCGATATCGATCGCCTGATGGTTCAAGCCGAGGATCAATATGCGCTCCATGCATGATCCGGATGATCATCCCGTCGATTCAAACCGCATATCATTGCCTCATTGACCGGAAGTATAATCCATGATAACAATCGGCACCAATTTGTGCGTGCCAGTCCATTTGTTTTATTGATTTGGAATATAGCGACATCCGCAGATAAGCCTGCGGATAAAAAATGATACGATAAATACAGGAGGATAATTTCATGAAGGATGTGGTTATTGTAAGTGGCGTCAGAACAGCCATCGGCAGTTTTGGCGGCTGCCTGATGAATGTGCCGGTAATCGATCTGGGTGCGGCGGTGATGAAAGATGTGTTCAAACGAGCTGGATTGCGGCCGGTTGCGGGCAGCGCCATGATGGATTTTGCACCTGACAAACTGAAAGGTCAGGGGATCATCGATCTGGAAAAAAAGGCGGGCCCATGGGATGAGTCCGCAACACCTGTGACAGTTGATGAAGTGATCATGGGCAATGTACTTCAGACGGCCCAGGGACAAAATCCGGCCAGGCAGGCCATGATTCGGGCAGGACTTCCCAAGGAAACCCCGGCCTTCACCATCAACAAGGTTTGCGGCTCCGGACTCAAGGCCATCGCGCTTGCGGCGGCATCCATCATGTCCGGCCAGGCGGATGTGATTCTGGCCGGTGGTCAGGAAAACATGAGCATGGCGCCGCTGGCGCTTCCCAAAGCCCGATGGGGCCACCGGATGGAGTTGACCGGCAAGGGTGAAATTATTGATCTGATGGTATTCGATGGTCTGTATGAGATTTTTTATGGTTACCATATGGGGATGACGGCCGAAAACATCGCCAGCATGTACAATATCAGCAGGCAGGAACAGGACGAACTGGGCGTTTTAAGCCATAACCGGGCCATGACCGCCATCCGGGACGGCCTGTTTGAGCAGGAAATTGTTCCCATTGTCATCCCCGGACGCAAAGGGGATATCATTGTCAAACAGGACGAGCGGCCAATGGAAACCAATATGGAAAAAATGGCCAAACTGAAACCGGCATTCAAAAAAGACGGCTCCGTGACTGCCGGCAATGCTTCGGGCATCAATGATGCCGCGGCTGCGGTGCTGATGATGACAGCGGAAAAAGCAAAGGAACTGGGTCTTGAACCGATTGTGAAAATTGTGGGTTTTGCCTCCGGCGGACTTGATCCGGCCTATATGGGTCTGGGACCGGTTCCGGCTATCAGAAAAGTCCTCAAGACAACCGGAATGACCTTGAAGGATATCGACATGATCGAGCTCAACGAGGCGTTTGCCTCACAGGCCATCGGCTGCATGAAAGAGCTGGGAATCGCTTATGACAAACCCAATGAACTGGGAAGCGGCATATCCCTGGGCCATCCGATCGGCTGCACGGGCGCCCGTCAGATGGTGACCGGCATGAATCAGATGAAACGCAAGGGCTATAAAACCGGCCTCATTTCCATGTGCATCGGCGGCGGCATGGGCATGGCCATGATTGTCGAAAGACCCTGATTCTCATTTCGGTCAGCGGACAACAATCCTCCCTTTAGAAAATGGGGGGATTGTTCATAAGGCAGGCAATCACCAACCCGGGATTAATTCCCCTTCATTCCCTCTTTTCAAAGGGAGAGATTCCGTTCTGTGTCATGGAGATTTGACCGCCTTGACAATGATATTCCATCCCATTTTGTGGGAAGTACATTCGATTATAAGTTTCCAGCGTGTAAATCCGTCCGATTACCAACTTACTTACGCCCTCATACTGCGGGGAGTGGCGCATTGCCGATTTCGAGATTCGGAACTTTTTCTCAGCCATGCCCGAGTGATTCCCAGCTTGCAGGTCGACTGGTCGCCCAGTAGCAGAAGAGATCGCGGACAAGCATCCGTTTGGACTGCTTTCCCGACTACTGAAAAATAACTGTTGTGACGTCACAGCAGTTATTATACGAACAACCAAACTTCCGGTGATTTCACATTTTTTCATTTCACTTTTCAGCCTGTAGGTCAGGTTGGCCGGTTTTTTGGGCCTACCTGACACGCCGTTAGCCGTCATCATGGTGTCAGGGAGCCACAAAAAGCCGTGGGCACTTGACCTACCCGCTCAAAGGTGTATGGGCTTTCAGCATTAACGACGACTACCGCGTGCTATTTGAATTTTTCGATACCCAAAAGCAGATTGTCACCCGTCACACAAAAAGCAAGGTGCTGGCAGGCTCGGTGCGCTGGTGATGTAGGACGATGTGGGCCGAGGAAAATGCAGGGTTGTTTGTTTTGACGCAGACCAGTGACGGCGGAGCGGCATTGTTAAACCGGAAAGGATTCAGACCGAAAGATTTTTCAAGAATACCCAGGGACGGGATCAATCTTGTAAGCTTCTTGAATATAAAAAGATAAACGTCCAGAGGATACGAAAAAATAACCTTGGGAAACGTATATTTTAACGTACGT
>DFZE01000067.1 GCA_002382065.1 Desulfobacteraceae bacterium UBA4064 | reverse complement strand
CGGGACAGAAAAAAATACTTTCCCTGATTCACCAGCCCCAACGCAAATGGTGTTTTGTCCACATAATAGCCATATTCTTCCCGGATTTCGCGGAAGTTCTGAATGCCGATCGGCAATCGCTTGCGGGTCATTGAATTCCTCCTGCCAGGATGAGGGAAAGGCAGTTTCTTTTTCAATCGGACGTTTTCCGTTTTCCATTTCCGAAATATGCCGTCGCGGAATCCCGGTCATCCGGGAAAGCGCCTCCTGAGTCATACCTTCCCTGTGTCGGTAGCCGCTTAAAAGCGTTCCGTACACATTGTTCTTTAATTCAGGGAAAGCATCTCGCCACGGTATGCTTTCGGTAAGATCGGTACTTGAATAAAGATTCACAACAGGGAAGTCTCTCTGTCAAAGTCATCCTGATTGTTTTCAAGCAGGTTTGCACCTTCTTTCATTGCCTGAAAAAGAAAATGTATTCGGGAAACGCCCAACCAGCGAGCGGCCATGCAAGAAGATATTTTCCCGTCACGAAAAAGCGCCATGGCAGTTTCCTGCCTGACCAGATCTGCAAATTGTTCTGCATCCAGGTGCAAACCGAGCAGAATCTTCCAGGGGCATGAAATTTCGATATTGCTGTGCATTGTCATCTCCTCAATTTTTCTGCAAACATCTGAAATATCAATGGTCTGTCAGCTTGCATCGAACAATGCAATTACAAATAGCCGGACTTTAGATATCAGGTGCAGTAGAGGGCTTGGGGCATCCTTCATTCTTTGGTTTACACTGATTCATAGACATAAAACATATTCACATGGATATACAGGATTGACAGGATAATAACAAAAACAGAATAGAAATCTTTATCCTGTATATCCTGTTTATCCATGTAAATTAAATACATCTCGATCTGGGATATTTTTTCATGTGAGTTGCTTCATGGACTGGAAACACAGCCACTGAAACCTATAAAATGTCTTCACAAACAGGCAATGTGTAAACTACTTTTCGGCATTTTTGAAGGATGCCGGGCTTGGTTCCAATTTCGTCCAAGGTTTAGGCCTGGAGTGTCAAAACAAGATTTTGACACAAGACATTCATCATGAAAAACTGCCTGAAATACTTGACCCAATTCATATTCAAAATTTTTTCAGCTTTATGTCAAAATTTCATTTTGACACTCCAGTGGGCCAAATTGGAACCATGCCCCAGTTAGCAGATATTCTTTGATAACTTCTCCAAGAGACTGGATTGCCTCTTTTTCATTTTCTCCATTAGAGGAAGCTGTAAAATCCAGACATCTTGCAACAAACACATTTTCCTCCCGGGTTAACAGGATGTGAAGATTTGGTGATTTCCAAATAGCGTCAAGACAACGGTACTATAGCCTGCATAATCCAGTCAAAAGCTCATCTCAAATCACCACAATCAAAATAATTGTAACATTTTGCCGACCAGTCCGATCATGGATATGGCGGAAAACGTCATGGCAAATGTAAACAGCCTCATGCTTTGTGCCCGATTTTCCCGAAGACCATTGTCAATCCGCCGGTCGATCCGTTCAAGTATTTTATCAAGCTTGTCATCGATCTGCTCAAACCGTTTATCCATCGTGTTTTGAAGCGATACAAACCGGTTGTCGATATCACTGAAGCGTTTGTCATTATCGCTCTGCATTGTCGTAAAACGCTTATCGATATCACTCTGCATTGTTGTAAAGCGTCTTTCCATAACGTCAAGCAGATTTTTTTGACCGGCTTTCAGTTCATCAACCTGATACTGAAGATGGTCAAACCGGCTTTCAAAATATTTTGACGTCGGGATGATACTGGCAACCAGAACCTCTATGGTTTTTTGATCCAGTTTGATTTCCTGCGGCATATTGGAATCTTCACTCATAATCCGCTCTCCTTTGCAGATCATTCTGCAATCCTGTTTTCGCTTTTACTCGCTTTCAAGGTAAATATTTGGGGTGTGTTATCGATCATGGAACCAAGCCCATTCACGGGATTATCCGTCCATTTATCGACTTTTCTGCACGGCAAGGGGTTTCACGTGCATGGGCTGTTGATGTTTCATATCGTCTCCACCTCAAAGCCCACAATATTCCGGTCTGTTTTGCTGAACTCAACACCCACCAGGTGAATGGGGCAGCCCGCAGCCCGGTATTTGTCCGCATAGCCCATGTCCCGAATCTGTTGAAGGGCATTGCCGGCAGGCGGTTCTTCCACCACCTTGAATTCGAAANNCCGCCATGTCGATCCGTCCGTGATTGGTGGATTCCTCTGTCCGGATATCGAGCCCCAGGGCCGCAAAATAGCTGTAGAATACGCTGACATAAAACCCCTCATGCGCGATGGGGTTGTTCGTGTACCACTGATGGGGTATGCTGGCATAAATGGAATGAAACAAGCCGCGCAGTCCGGAAAGATCTCCTTTTTTGAGCAATTCGATCAGGCGCAGCCTGGCAGCATAGGATGTTCGCTCCTGGGCCCCGTATGCACCAAGCAACGCCGCATTCAGGCTGGCCTCAACCTCGCGGTTCGGATAGCCAAGGGTATATACCCACTGCCCCGGTATGGGTTCACTCACCTCTTTTACGGTCAAATACCCGGTCTGAAACAACAGGGCTTCCGGAGCAATGTTGCCCACATCGAAAGTGGACAGCAATGCAAAACTGCTTTGCAGCCTTGCCAGATCCGGTGTAAAAAAATGATGTCTGGCAAGCATATTGACCAGAAAGGTCGGCGTGCCGGTCTCGAACCAGTACGGGCGAAACTGTCGGTGGCTCATGAACA
>DFZE01000021.1 GCA_002382065.1 Desulfobacteraceae bacterium UBA4064 | reverse complement strand
ACCATTCACCCTTCACCCTTCACCCTTCAGTCCCCATATAAGATGAAAACAGGAACCCGATTTTATGCAACTTTCCAACTGGGGGCAATATCCCGAAGTCAACACCACACTGCACCACGTCCGCACAGACGAACAGGCACGTCACATCCTTTCATCAAATCCTTCACTCATTGCCCGGGGCCTTGGCCGCTGTTACGGCGACAGCGCATTGAACGATCATGCAGTTCTATCGTCCACATGTTGTGATCATCTGATCGACTTTGACCCGGCTACCGGTGTTCTCGTGTGCGAAGCAGGCGTTTGTCTGGCAACGCTTTTGCGGATTTTCGTGCCACGGGGCTGGTTTTTACCGGTTACTCCCGGCACCAGCCAGGTCACCGTTGGCGGGGCCGTGGCATCGGATGTTCATGGGAAAAACCACCATGTGGCCGGAACATTTTGCAGACATGTGCTTTGGATCGACCTGTTAAGCGGTGAAGGAAATGTCCTGCGGTGTTCACCCACTGAAAACGCTGAACTTTTTCAGGCCACATGTGGCGGCCAGGGTCTTACCGGAATCATTCTTCGGGTTGCTTTTCGCCTGGTTTCCATTTCAACAGCCTACATTCGACAGGAAACTGTCAAAACCCGCAATCTGGAAGAGATTATGGATTGCTTTGAGCATTCGGCTCATTGGCGCTATTCAGTGGCCTGGATTGATTGCCTGCAAACCGGGGCGGAGCTGGGCCGTTCCATCATGATTCGGGGTGAGCATGCCGATATCGTGGAACTTGACACGATAAGAACCCGTGCCCCCCTTATTGCACCCGATAAATTTTCTTTCACAGTACCCATCAATCTGCCCCGTTTCACATTGAACACCTGGAGCGTCAAATCCTTCAACGCGATTTACTATGGACGCCACCCGGAAGGAACAGCAAACCGGATTGTCGATCTCGATTCATTTTTCTACCCGTTGGATGCCGTTCAAAAGTGGAACCGGATTTACGGCAAAAGAGGGTTCCTTCAATATCAGTCTGTCATTCCCCGGGCGGCTTCCCTGGAAGGACTGACACGTATCCTCGATCGCATTGCACGGAGCGGCATGGGATCATTTTTGGCCGTTCTGAAACTGTTCGGCCCTCAGGAAGAAAATGGCGGGATACTCTCTTTCCCCATGGAAGGGTACACCCTGGCACTGGATTTTCCCGTTAAACCCGCGACATTTTCCTTGCTTGACGAACTGGATGCCATGGTGCTCGATTACGGGGGACGGCTTTACCTGACCAAAGATGCCCGTATGAGTCGCGCCACGTTTACACGCGGCTACGCCAAATCCATCGATCAATTCCGCCGGATAAAAACCACATGGGACCCCGGCATGCGATTTATTTCGCTTCAATCCAAACGACTGGGCATAGGAGGTTAACGATATGGGGTGCATGCTCATCCTGGGGGCGACATCGGATATTTCGCGGGCAGTGGCGCGCCGATTTGCCGGTGAAGGCTGGAGACTGATTCTTGCAGTCAGAAGCCCCGCTTCACTGGAGAGGCTTTCCACAGATATTCATGTTCGATATGGAAAGGATGTCGTACCGGTCCCCTTTGATGTTCTGGACACGGATTCCCACAACGCTTTTTGGGAAAATCTCCCCGAACGTCCCGATGCTGTTTTTTGTGCGGTGGGTTATCTGGGGGATCAGAAGCTGGCTGAAAAAGATTATAGTGAGGTACAACGCATTGTCCTGACAAACTACCTGGGCATTCTTTCGATATTGAATCTGGCAGCCCGGGAATTTGAAATGAACAGGAGAGGACTCATCATTGGGGTCAGTTCCGTTGCCGGTGAACGCGGGCGCCAGAGCAACTATTTTTATGGCAGTGCCAAGGCCGGTTTCACATCCTACCTGTCAGGGTTGCGCAATCGCCTGTGGCCTGCACACGTGCAGGTGCTGACGGTGCAGCCGGGCTTTGTCATGACGGCCATGACCCAAAACATGAAACTCCCCCCTCTTTTGACCGCTCAACCGGACGAAGTAGCCGAGGATATCCTGCGGGCGGTCAAAAAGGGAAAGGATGTGATCTACACAAAATGGTTCTGGCGCTATATCATGTGTCTGATCCGGCTGCTTCCCGAAAAGCTGTTCAAGAGGCTGAAGTTGTGATGATGGGAATGGCCGGAAAGAATCGTGGGGAACCCAAAGGATGGATTTTTGATGTTGATGGTACATTATACGACCAATTAAAGCTGCGAAGGCGAATATTTCTGAATATACTGGCATGTTTTATCGCGCATCCTTTTGAAATACGCGAAATTGGCATCGTATCCCGGTTTCGTAAAGAGAGGGAAAGGCTGTCGCTTTACGATTCCGGAAATTTGGAGACGCTGCAATATGTGCAAACCGCTCGCGTCATGAATATCAACGTGGCAGAGGTCCGCAAGGCGGTTGGGAAATGGATTTTTGAAAAACCGCTGCCGTATCTCGGGAAAACCCGGTTCTCAGGCGTGAGGGAACTATTCGATGAACTCAAACGACAAAACATCCCCATAGGAATCTACTCTGAATACCCTGCATCAAACAAACTTGAGGCGCTTGGACTATCTGCTGATGTTTTGGTCTGCTCGACCGACAAAGATGTCGATTGTTTCAAACCCCATTGCAAAGGGTTACATGTCACAGCCCGGAAGCTTGGGCTGCCACCAGCAGAATGTATTTTTATCGGTGACCGCGATGACAAGGATGGACTTTGTGCGAGAAATGCAGGAATGCCCTATATGATACTGACAAGAAAAAGACCTGTTGAACCCGATCAATTCTCTTCCTTTAATGAAATTTTAAGATGGATCAGTACGTGAATATGGAAAAAAAGTTGGTGCAGTTATCATCTTGTTCCCATTCGGCCTGATTAATGCGTTACTATGCATTCCAATATGTTATTTAATTTAACAATGAGCACTGGGTTATTTTATTCAGTAAAAGAGTGGCAATCGATCCTGAAACTTCATGCTGAATCACTTGCCAAATAAATTAACTTTAATAAAAGGGCTATGTTATATTTATGCATAACACGCATGACAAGATAATATGCAGATATAACAAGAGAATCTTGTTATATCTGCAAGGAGAAAGCATCGTGCGTGCAGTCCGTATCTTGATTCCACTTATCATTGTGTACGTCGTCTATAGCTTTGGTCTGACTGCCATGTCTCATGTAGGCTTCCCAAAAGACATGCAAAGTGGGCTTCCTGTTCCATATCTCGCTGACAAGCCTGTTGGTGAGGATGGGTTCTATATGCTTTCTGTCGCATGGAATATTTCGAGCGGGCGCGGAGTTGTTTATAATAATAATTTGCCGACGACTGGAATACAGCCCTTGAGTACTGCCATCTTTGCCCTGCTGGCGTGGATTGTTCAATCATTGGGGGGGGACAAATGGAATTTCATCCGTGTAATACTGGCCTTTGGAAGCGTCAACCTCTTATTGTTTGGTCACATAGTCGGAGCTATTGTACGTAAATTGACTGACCCCAAAGTGCAAAATCTTGGTTATGCTTTAGGGTTCATTGGTGTAGTATTCAATTTTACCTTGTTTCGCCTTTTTACTTACGGTCTCGAAACAGGCATCTATCTGACATTATTTGCAATTACAATACTTTACACATTACTTTTTCCCCTTAAAGGGATACGCGAAGCAATTGTCTTAGGCACATTGGTGGGCCTGACTGCTTGGGCACGCATAGACTTTGGTGTAGTATTTCTCATCTTTCTATGCATTTCTGTACTTCGGCGCCAACTTAAGATGTTTTGGGTAGTGTTAACAGGTACTATCGCAACACTGTTTATCAGTCCTTGGTTCTTGTACACATTTCACGTTACGGGTAATTGGATACCTTCCTCTGGTGCTGCACAAGCTACTCTAATTACAATGCAAAGTGCTCCTTCTCGTCTATGGATAATGGGCAAAGCAGTACTTACCCATATGACACCTTGGTGTTATTCAGTATCTGGTTGGATTTTCATCGTCGCAGCATCTGTTTCTTTCATGGTCTTGGTGGCTTTTGTATTTCATGTAAGAGGCATCTCAATCTTTTTGTTGTCAAGACTCAAGCAACATCCACTTTTTACAAACTGGTTTATTGGAACTGCCGTGCTAACGCTGATATATCCAGT
The DNA here is from genome assembly GCA_002382065.1 of Desulfobacteraceae bacterium UBA4064. Taxonomy (GTDB): domain Bacteria; phylum Desulfobacterota; class Desulfobacteria; order Desulfobacterales; family Desulfatirhabdiaceae; genus UBA4064. Next base: position 2,694 of record DFZE01000021.1, on the reverse strand, counting down.
GTTCTTTTGGGCGAGTCACTTTTATGTAAGGTATTCTGCACCCATTGTCGTTCCTTTAACTGTAATCATGGCAATGACTGTCTGCGAAAGGATTCGATCAATGTCGAAGACAGTTTGGCTGGTTGTATTGTCTACACTGCCAGTATGCTTCTTCACATGGGCATTTCTAAGCCTGCATACTGGCAGGATAGGCAATAATCACAGTGTTACAGCAGGTTTCATTCAAAACTATTTCGACTCAGTCAAAGTTGGTGCGTTCCAGAGCGGTGTGATCGGATACTTTAACTCCAATGTGATCAACTTAGATGGAAAGGTTAATCAATCGGCACTTGATTACGTTAAAGATGGAAGATTAAGTGACTACATTGACTCTGAAAATATTGTTGTCATAGTTGACTGGCCTGGTTACATCAAATCACTTCCCGCCGATTGGTTGACGACCAATTGGAATATTTGTGGAGAACAAATTCCGAATAATTGTTCCATATGCTTGCAGCGAAAGCCCCCATCTGTCAACTGAAGTCTGTCTTGGGGACGTCGCCGCTTTCGCTGCATTATTTTTTGACCGTATTTGGTGATGCCGCCTTCCNNGATGTCCTATGCGTCCTTCATGGTGAAAAATCAATCGGGAAAGGATGAAACACGAAGTACAGGAAGACCACGAAGGGGGTTTTCAGGGGGAGGGGTTACTTATTCTTCGTGTGCTTTGTGTTCTTTGCCGAAATGGCGGGATTGGGTCTTAACAAAACTAATCAGCATCAATGACAGTCTTAATAGCCTCTTTTATCTGTTCCAGCTTTACAATGGAAACCGTGCCGACCCTTTTGACAAATCGTAAGGTTGATACGGACCTGATTTGAAAACAGTCTGCAACCGATATCTTCTGAAGGTTGTTATTCGGTTCTGGTTCCAGTTTTACCATCCATGGGGCATCTTGAAATTGATCTTTCCACCCCGTTATCGGGACAATGACACGCAGGGGCAATACGCCGATTGCATCATCATTTATGATCACTGCCGGACGCATTTTCTGAATCTCGGCGCCTATTGTGGGACTCAGGTCTATTTCCCAGATTTCAGCTTGCTTCATGGAAATCATCTCCATCAATTGCGGTAAATGCGGTCAGATCGGCATTTTGATCATATAGCGCAGCAAGCTCCCCTGCCTTTCTTGTAATTTGGGCGCGACGTTGTTTTCTTTTTGTTTCTTTTATAAAAATGTCCAACGCCGCCCGGATCAAACTGCTCTGGTCCGCAAAGCCGAATTTTTTGTAGGTTGCCAGGAAGGCTTCCTGTTCCCGTTTAATTGTAATCTTTTTTTGTACCATAGTGCTCATGAACTTACCTCCCGAATTTTAGATTTTGGTATCAAAATAACACATAAAAGATCCCCAATACAACCCCCTAAAAAGGGCCTAAATTAGGGGAAATAATATGGGGCATCAATATATAATGGACAAAGGCACATTGCTGCTTTCACTGCATTATTTTTGACCATATTTAATGATGTTGGCTTCCGGATGTCCGATATGTCCTTCATGGTGAAAAATTAATCGGGAAAGGATGAACCACAAAGGGGGTTTCAAGGGGGTAGGTTTTTTCTGATTATGACGGATTTGGGGGTTTTCAAAAGGTTTTCGAGAAATGTTCATGAAAACTTTTGTTAACACCAAATCACTATAGCAATAAATACAAAAAGTTATTTCTTTCTGGAAATTTTCGTAAAAACCGTTTTGTATCTGTAACTTATTGAAAACACACCAGACCACTAAATCTGTTATAATCAGGATATTTTTTAGGCAGACATGAGTTTATTTTATCAACTTCGTCCTGCGCACTGGATCAAGAATGCCTTTGTCCTGATAGGTCTTTTGTTCGGGAGGGCAATCTTTAAGCCCGAATTTCTTGTAGCGGCTATTTTTGCTTTTATTGCCTTCAGTCTCATGGCAAGTTTTGTTTATGTCATCAACGATCTGGCCGATGTCGAAGCGGATCGTTTGCATCCGGTAAAACGGAACCGACCCATCGCCAGCGGGGCAGTATCGGTTTTCCAGGCAAAGGTCTTGGCATCGTTCCTGCTGACGGTGGCCCTACCGGTGGCATGGCTGGCCAGCCCGACCGTTTTTGCGATCGTCATGGGTTATGGGGCAATGAATCTGGCCTATTCCTTTGGCCTGAAACACTTCGTGGTGCTGGATGTGTTTATCATTGCCACAGGATTCATGATGCGGATTTTGGCAGGAACAGTGGGGATAGGAATCGAGCCTTCCAAATGGCTGATTGTCTGCGGCCTGATGGTGACCCTGTTTTTGGGTTTTGCCAAACGCCGTTCGGAACTGGTGCAAGCCGGCAACAGCAAGCAGCGGCGGGTCCTGGAACATTACTCGGTGGAGCTTCTGGACAAATTTATCGGGATCATGGCAAGTGCGACGATCATAACCTACAGCCTCTATACCCTGGCGCCGGAGACGATAAAACAGCATCACACGGACAAGCTGATTTATACGTCACCAATGGTGCTTTACGGCTTGTTCCGATATCTGTTCCTCCTGTATCAGCGGAAACAGGGCGAAGATCCGGTGATGGATTTGTTCCACGATCGGCAAATTCTGCTGACGGTTCTGATCTGGGGCCTGGTGACTACGGCATTGGTGATATAGCCTTCCAGATGGTGATCATCAAACACTGGGAAAA
>DFZE01000092.1 GCA_002382065.1 Desulfobacteraceae bacterium UBA4064 | reverse complement strand
ACGATGTATTTGAGACCATGCTGGACAGCAACCGAGAGGTATTCCCAGGCATAATCCATATTTCCGGTCTGAAGCATGGAAATGAGTTCAACCGACTTGGGCCGGACGTTTTCCTGTGGCCGATTGGCCAGAATTGCGTCGTTCAATCCGGGTTTCTGATAATATTTTTCGGCCAGTTGAAGCACCATCAACGCCCGATATCCGCATGGATCCAGATTGGGATCCGAATGCCCCCAGGAAACCCCTTTTTTTTGAATGATGTCGTACCAGTTGTCGACAGAAATCTGATCCGCGAGTTTGCTTTTATCCGTGTAGCACAGAACCAGTTGATTGGATGCGAACCGGATATTCCAGTCGGCATAATCCGGGATGAGCAGCTTGTCAATGACCTTGTAATCCGCAGACGCCACAATGTCGCAGTCTTTTTTCAGGTCGGTCACCTTGCGCGCAACCGCCTGGCTGCCGCCACCTTCCCGGACCAAATCCACCTTGGGATAATCTTTTTCAAAGGCTTTTTCCATCGCATCAAACGGCATGGACAGGCTTCCGGCATGAAACATGATCAGCTTTCCCTGTGGTTCTGCATGAACCGTTTGGAATAAAGAAAGTACCAATAACAGCGTCATTGGAAGTGCGACTGTTTTTAAAAAACAAAATGCTTTCATGATCATTTTCTCCTTTATTGGGTTATATGGTTTTCAACCTTTAAACCGCATGGGTAACTGTTACAAAATGCTCCTGAAACGCAACCGCTCCGCCCACCGGATCCCATATATCCAGGCCGCCCTTCATGAATTTGTTGTCGGCAAGCCCTTTTCCAAATGCCCGGCTCTCGACCTTCAGGGTGTGACCAAAGCCATGCACCACAAAAACCGCCTCGGGATGAATCAGGTCTGTCACATTTGCCCGGATGGTTTCCGAATAGCCGTTCTGGCTGACCCGCACCAGACTGCCCGCGGTAATTCCCAGTGAATTGGCGGATTGGGTGTTGATCCACAAAATATTTTCAGGCATCTGTTCGGAAAGCAGGGGATTGTTGGCCGTATGCCCCTGGGTGTGAAGCGCACACCGGCCAAACGTCAGCCGGAACTGACCCTCCGGCGGCTTTACAGGGGAGGTATAGGGCTTGAGTGATTCGATACCCCGTTTTTCCAGCTTGTCCGAAATGATTTCCAGCCTTTTGCTGGGCGTTTTGAATGTGGTTTCATCGATCGGCCGATACAGGGGAGCATTGGCCAACGGCACGATTCCGGTTGCCTCAAAATCTTCGATGGAAACGCCTGTCGGCTGCAACTGGTAATTCCAGATATCCTCAATCCTGTCAAACGTCAGGGCATCCAGGCCCAAACGGCTGGACAGTCCGGAAATGATTTCCCAGTCGGATTTGGTGTCATACCGGGGATCGACAGCCCGTTTTCGGATAAAGCAATAGGGCTTCAACCCATTTTTGCAGGCCATGATGCTTTCCCGTTCCAGATAGGGAGACAGGGGCAGCACCACATCGGAAAACCATGCGGTATCCGACCAGGTAAAGGAAATGGAGACCAGCAGATCCAGTTTGGAGAATATCTGTTTCAACCGGTCCGGCTCCGGGAATCCCATCAACGGATCATGGCGATAGGCAATATAGGCCTTTAGCGGATAAGGGTCTTCTGTTTCCATGGTATGAAACATCAGATGGGCCAGTCCCGGGCCTTCCGAAATATGGGGATACAGCCACCCTGCCCCGTCTGCCCGTTTCTCGGTGGGCTTTGGAAACAGATCCACCAGGGGTTTCAGACCGGTTCTGCCCACATGGGCGGGTTTGTTGGCCAATGGCAATCCGCCTTTGGCGCCATAGGCGCCCAGCAGCGCATTGATGATATAAATCGATCGGCAGGTGTAAAACGAATCCGTATATCTCGCGGCCATCCATCCGGGATGCCAGATGACAGCCGGTTTGGCCGTTGCCAGTTCATAGACAAACGCGCGGATTTCATCTGCGGGAATTCCGGTTTCAGTTTCGGCCCATTCCGGTGAATACGGTTTGACAAAACTTTCCAACTGACTCAGATCCTTGATCCAGTGGCTGACAAACTTCTGATCATAAAGATAATGCGCCAGAATCTCATGTATCACGGACAGGTTTAAGGCATAATCGGTTCCGGGCCGGATTTTGAGAAACCGGGTGGCCTTTGTTGCCGAAATATTGGCCCGGACATCGATTACGGTCAGTTTGCAGCCGTTTCCCATGGCGTCCATGAGGTTGTTGACCTCCTGAACATTGATGGCCTCAAAGATATTCCGGAACTGTAACACCACATGTCTGGAATTTTTCAGATCATACACCACATCTTTTCGGCCCAGGCCGGAAAAGGACAGATTGGCGTGTTCCACATTTCGGGCGCAGGATGCGTCATGGTTGCAGAAATTGGGAGACCCCAGCCCCCGGACAAAGGCCTTGTGCAGGTCCTGAAACGGCCCGCCCCGATCGGAAAACACGATGCTTCTGGCCCCGTATTTCTCTGTCACCGCTTTCAGTTTGTCCGCCACATAATCGAATGCCTCATTCCAGGACGCCTGCCGCCATTTCCCCTCGCCCCGTTCGCCATCGCGAATCATCGGCGTCTGAATCCGCTCCCGGTCCATGATCAGGGCTTTGCCTGCAACCCCTCTGGGACACAGTGCGCCTTTCATGGCCGGAATATTCTGATTGCCCTGGATAAACTGAATTTCACCGTTTTCGACATCCACCTGAATCGGGCATCGAACCGTACACATACCACATATACTGTACACACGCTTTTTGGACATCTTTCCCCCTGATTTAGAGTTTTGCAGTTTGCCGTGAAAATAAAAGAAAGTTTTGAGTTTTGGGTTTTAAGTTTTGGGTTGAAAACGGTATGTGTCATTTTCATATGGGAGATGAAGCTCCCGGAATGATTCATGATCGTTTACCGTGAAAATAGTGTTCAGTGTTCAGTGCACAGTGGTCAGTCCGCTTTCCGGCGATTTGGCCGTCAGCCCTCCTCACCCCAGCGGGGGGAGGTCGGGAGGGGGGTCAATTGCATCACCTTCATCCTTCAGTCTTCAGCCTTCAGTCTTACCGCTATTTCCCAAACGGGCACTTGGGATATGAGCAGCTTTTGCACTCCAGACAAAATGCACCATGCCCCATCCGGGCCAGGTCTGCCCGGGTTATGGAAATGTTGGCCAGAAGCCTTGGGAGAAGAATATCGAAACTGGTGGTTGGAAAAAACAGTGCACATGCCGGAACGCCAATCACCTGAACCGTGCCGATCCGGGCCAGCAATGTCATGGCTCCGGGAAGAATGGGGGCGCCATACAGCAGGTCTTCCGCCCCGGCTTCGATCAGCCCCTGCCGGGTGACATCATCCGGATCGACAGACAGGCCCGCTGTCGTCACCAGCAAATCCGCGCCGGCATTCAGAATTTCTGTGATCCCGTTGACAATGGCCTCTTTTTCATCCGGAACAATGGTGCTGCAAACCACCGGACACCCATACTTTTCGGTTTTGGCCCGAATAATGGGAACAAAACGATCCTGAATGATTCCGCGAAACACCTCGGTTCCGGTTACCAGAATGCCGACTTTTGCCTGTCGAAGTGGAACCACACGAAACAGCGGTCCCTCAGCCAGAACCGACATGGCCTTTAAAAAATCCGTCCGGGGCAGAAAGAGCGGAATCGTGCGGGTTCCGGCAAAACTTCTGGTGTCACCAAGCAGGGAAAAGCTTTTTCGGGTGGCCGCCATCACCCCTGACACGCAGTTGAACATCTCCAGACGTCTTTCATCGACAATCAGAAGTCCGGGGTTTTGGGCTGCAAAACTGACCTTGCCTTCACTGGGCGGTTCTGTAAAAAATACCCCCGGGCCTGCCATGGCCTGTGCAAAAGACAGTGCCGCATCATTTTCGTGAATCCACGCATCACCAGGACTGTGCCCCTCATCCACATAGACATGATCCTTTCCCATCTGATGCAGCCGGCACAGATCACCGGCACCGATGATGTCGCCTTTTCTGAATGCCGGCCCTTTTTTCTCGCCCGGCAGAATTTCGGTCATGTCGTGAAGAATCCGCTGCCCTACCGAGGATTCGACGGGCGCAGTCCGCAGCACCAGTTCCGGCTGGTTATCCATCGTTGTCTGATAAGGCGTCTGCCCCTGACAGGCCCGACAGATCCGGCCATGATCCTCGGGATAGGCTTCCCCGCAAAGCGGGCAGGTTTCGATGCGGTTTTTATGCCGTTTTTTCAGCAAACGGGATTGAACCCGGATGTTCTCCACCCGGCAAATATCGATTTTCGCTTCGCGTATCTGACTCAAAATCAATTGATTATCCTGCTCCTTTTTGGGTTTTGTTTTGTAAAACCAGGCATATAGCTCAGGATACAATTGAATTTTATCAGAATCGATACATACCCGGACACCCTCTCCGGTATATTTGTGATACAGCGAGACGGCGTATCGGCCCAGGTTCTGCACCTTCAGCCAGCCGTTTCCGGTTGTGCAGGGGGTCAGCAACTGGACGGCATCCGGAAGGCAGTACGTGGTTTCGGAAATGGCGTCAAACAGAACGCCCTCCGGCATATGCTTCATGGCCAGATCGACCATGATGCCACCGATAATGACGCCTGGCGCCGCATATCCATGAAACGATTCTGCAGCGATGATATATTCTTCCAGGGTGTATTCACCGATGGTCCAGGTATTCAAATTGACCGGTTCAAACATGTGGATATCCTTAATATTCCAATTAACGTTATATCAATAATGACAAATCGTTATTGATAGGCCATATCAAAACCGGTGTCAATATTTTAAATGAATTTTCGGGCGGTATGAATGCGGTGAGAGATGATGACACGCAAGGGCAAGCCGGGAATGAACCAACCGTAATATCGATAAACACCATTGGGTTGGTATTGCAGGACAGTCACTTCGGAAAACAGCAAA
>DFZE01000024.1:5939-10148 GCA_002382065.1 Desulfobacteraceae bacterium UBA4064 | reverse complement strand
TTTCGTCGGTGGACAGCGGGAACCTGGCTGCAAGCCTTCTGACCCTGCGGGCCGGATTGCTCGCGCTCGCTGACGAGAAGCTGCTGGGAAGACGCCTGTTTGACGGACTTGCCGACACCATGATGATCCTGTCGGATGTTGCCAAAGGGGGAATCACCGCGGAACTTGCGCAACTGACAAAGAACATGTCGATGCTGAGATCTTCCCCACCGGATGAAACGCTTTGGGCGGTGAGGCAGCGTCTCGAGCGGCTGGCAATATCTGCCAGGGAAGCGGCTATCAGCATTGAGCCTGCCCAAAATAGTGACGCCACGTGGTGGGCGCGGTCCCTTGCGGAACAGTGCCAATCCGCCGTTGATGAGTTGACCATGTTTGCGCCATGGACCGGGCCGCTGCCCCCGGATCAAACCCTGGAGGAGATCCTTGATCATTTTCCCCATCTCCGGCAGATTCCGACGCTGCGCCAGTTGGCCTGTCTCGATGGTGACGCGCTGCCCATCATCGGGGAAAGCCGGCGGCTGTGCGTGACGCCAAAGGAGAAACCTCAGCTTGCTAATCTCAGAGGGCTCAAGCAGTTTGACAAGTTAAAAAGAGCCATCATCGAGTCAAGCCACCGCGCAAGGAAAAGAATCGCTTTTCTCGAAGACCTTGCGCGCCGTTCCGGCGAGCTTGCCGACAACATGGAATATATGTTTTTGTACGATTCGACCCGCCATCTCCTTTCCATCGGTTATAACGTCAGCGAAGGCCGGAGGGACGAAAGTTACTATGACCTGCTGGCGTCGGAAGCCAGGCTCTGCAGTTTCGTCGCCATTGCTCAGGGGCAACTCCCTCAGGAAAGCTGGTTCGCCCTGGGGCGGCTTCTCACCAATGCCGGCGGAGAACCGATTCTCCTGTCCTGGAGCGGTTCCATGTTCGAATACCTGATGCCGCTTCTCGTGATGCCGACCTACCCGCAGACGATTCTCGATCAGACCTGCAAGGCGGCCGTGGCCCGGCAGATTGATTATGGAAAGAAGCGCGGCGTGCCCTGGGGGATCTCGGAATCGGGCTACAACATGATCGACAGTCATCTCAATTACCAGTATAAAGCATTCGGCGTGCCCGGTCTGGGGCTGAAACGCGGGCTCGCCGCAGAGCTGGTCATTGCACCCTACGCCTCGGTAATGGCGCTCATGGTGGCGCCCGAGGAGGCCTGCCGGAACCTCGAGGAGCTGGCGTCTCAGGGGTTTCAAGGCAAATACGGTTTTTATGAAGCCATCGACTACACCCCGACCCACCTGTCCCGTGGACAGTCCAACGCGGTCATCCGATCCTTCATGGTGCACCACCAGGGGATGAGCCTTCTCTCCCTCGCCCATCTGCTGCTCGACCGTCCCATGCAGAAACGGTTTCAGTCGGATCCCATGTTTCAGGCAACCGTGCTGCTGCTTCAGGAGCGGCTGCCAAAAGCCACGGCCTTTTATTCGGCAACGCTCTCCGAGGTGCATCAGGCTTCAATTCCTCTGGAGGAGAAACCGATACGGGTTTTTACAACCCCCGATACGCAGATACCGGAGGTGCAGCTCCTTTCAAATGGAAGATATCATGTCATGATCACCAATGCCGGCGGCGGATACAGCCGCTGGAAAGATATGGCGTTGACGCGATGGCGAGAAGACAGCACCTGTGACAACTGGGGCGCCTTTTGCTATATCCGTGACATATCGAGCGGCGTTTTCTGGTCAACGGCGTACCAGCCGGCGCTGAAGCCATCCAAACGTTACGAAGCCATATTCTCCGAAGGCCGGGCGGAATTCCGCCGTCGGGATGAGGACTTCGACGCCCATACGGAGATATCTGTTTCATCCGAGGATGATATCGAGCTGCGCCGGATCACCATTACCAACCGGTCCAAGACCCGTAGAACCATCGATGTCACCAGTTACGCGGAAATTGTTTTGGCATCGCCGGCTGGCGATGTGCTCCATCCGGCTTTCAGCAATCTCTTTGTTCAAACAGAGATCATCCGGCCACAGGGTGCGATCCTGGCAACCCGCAGGCCCCGTTCCATTGACGAGCAGACGCCCTGGATGTTTCACGCAATGACGGCGCACGGTGCAAAAACGGGAGAGATGTCCTATGAGACCGACCGATTGCGGTTTATCGGCCGGGGAAACACACCCGCCGCCCCGGAAGCCATGCGAACGCTGTCCGAACTCTCCGGCAGTGAAGGACCGGTACTTGATCCGATCGTGGCCATCCGTTGTCAGATAACCCTCGAGCCGGAAGCATCGGCAACCGTCAATGTCGTCACAGGCGCCGGAGAAACCCGCGATGTTTGTGCGGGTCTTATGGCGAAATACCGGGACCGGTATTTCGCCGACCGCGTTTTTGAACTGGCATGGACCCACAGCCAAGTGCTCCTGCAACAGATCAACGCGACGGAAGGCGACGCGCAACTCTACGGGCGGCTTGCGGCCTCTGTTCTCTACGCCAATGCTGCGCTTCGCGCCGGTTCCAGTCTCCTGATAAAAAACCTCAGGGGACAATCCGGCCTCTGGGGCTACTCCATCTCCGGCGATCTGCCGATCGTGCTGCTCCGGATTGCAGATCAGGCCAATATCGCGCTGGTGCGCCAGCTCATTCAGGCGCATACATACTGGCGTCTCAAGGGACTTGCTGTCGATCTGGTCATCTGGAACGAAGATCGCGCCGGCTACCGGCAAGTGCTGCACGACCAGATCATGGGGCTCATTGCCGCCGGCGTTGCGGTCAACCTGACCGATCGACCCGGTGGTATTTTCGTGAGGCACGCCGAGCAGATATCGGAGGAAGACCACATCCTCTTTCAGGCAGTGGCCCGCGCCGTCATCAGCGACAGCCGGGGGACACTTGCGGAACAAATGGAACGCCGCGGCATCGTGGGGCCTGTAATCCCGGCCCTGTCGTCGACCCGCACCACCCGCCCCCTTCCGCCCAGGGTTGATGTCATGCCACGGGAGGATCTGGTGTTTTTTAACGGAACCGGGGGTTTTACCCCTGACGGGCGTGAGTATGTCATTTCAACCGGCGGCGGAAAGGTGACACCGGCGCCGTGGGTCAATGTGCTGGCCAACCCGTTCTTTGGTACGGTCGTTTCGGAAAACGGATCCGCCTATACGTGGAGCGAGAACGCCCACGAATTCCGCCTCACCCCCTGGCACAATGATCCGGTCAGTGATTCCGGCGGAGAGGCCTTTTATCTTCGCGACGAGGAGCGTGGCCATTTCTGGTCTCCCATGCCGCATCCCGCCAGGGGCTCAACGCCNNNNTCAAGGTGCGCAACCAATCCGGCCGTCCACGGCGTCTGTCCGTAAGCGGATATGCGGAGTGGGTGCTGGGGGATGTTCGACCCAAGACAGTCATGCATGTCATTACCGAGGTGGACCCTCAAAGCGGCGCGCTTTTTGCGCACAACCCCTACAACGCCGAATTCGGTAACCGGGTCGCCTTCTTTAACGTGGATCATGCCAACCGGACAATAAGCGCGGACCGGACCGAGTTCCTTGGCCGAAATGGCACAATGGCCCGCCCCGCCGCCATGACCCGGTTACACCTTTCCGGCAGGGTGGGAGCGGCCCTCGATCCCTGTGCCGCGATTCATGTGGCAATGGAACTCGATGACGGGGAAGATCGGGAGATCGTGTTTACCCTGGGCGCCGGGCGGGATGCCGATGATACGGCAGGCCTTGCGCGTCGCTTCCGCGACTCCATTGCAGCGCGAAAGGCCCTGGAAGCGGTATGGCAATACTGGCGTCACACGCTTGGGGCCGTCCAGGTGGAAACACCCGACCCATCTGTCAATTTTCTTGCCAATGGCTGGCTCCTGTACCAGACGCTCGCCTGCCGGCTCTGGGGACGGAGCGGCTTTTACCAGTCCGGAGGCGCCTTTGGTTTTCGCGATCAGTTGCAGGACACGATGAGCCTCATCCATGCCGAGCCGCGACTCTTGCGCGAGCATCTGATCCTGTGTGCGGGCCGCCAGTTTTCCGAAGGAGATGTCCAGCACTGGTGGCATCCCCCGACAGGCCGGGGGGTTCGAACCCACTGTTCCGATGATTTCCTCTGGCTCCCGCTGGCGACATGCCGTTACATTCAAAGTACGGGCGATACGGGGGTGCTGGATGAATCGATTCACTTCATCAAGGGCCGCCCGATCAATCCCGAGGAGGACTCCTATTATGAACT
>DFZE01000024.1:0-5907 GCA_002382065.1 Desulfobacteraceae bacterium UBA4064 | reverse complement strand
AAGGCAGGGGCGAGAGCGTGTGGCTGGCGTTTTTTCAATGCGACGTGCTCACCCGGTTTTCTGAAATCGCTCGGCGCCGTGGCGATATGGACTTCAGCGGACAATGCCGAAGCAATGTGGAAAGGCTCCGCCGGAGTGTTGACGCACATGGATGGGACGGCGAATGGTATTTGCGGGCTTTTTTCGATGATGGAACCCCGCTTGGTTCGGCGGAGAGCCCGGAATGCCAGATTGACGCCATCGCCCAAAGCTGGTCCGTGCTTTCGGGAGCGGGTGACGCCGTGCATTCCCGGATGGCAATGGAAGCGGTGGACAAATATCTGGTTCGCCGGGACAACGCCCTGATCCAGCTTTTGGACCCGCCATTTGACAAATCCAGCCTGAATCCGGGCTACATCAAGGGCTATGTTCCCGGTGTAAGGGAAAACGGCGGACAGTACACCCACGGTGCGATATGGGCGATCATGGCCTTTACCGCATTGGGTGACAGTCGCCGCGCGTGGGAGCTTCTGGGGATGATCAACCCCATCAACCACGGGAGGTCTGCCTGGGGAATCGATACATACAAAGTCGAACCCTATGTGATGGCGGCGGACGTATATGCCGTTCCGCCGCACACGGGCCGGGGCGGCTGGACATGGTACACGGGATCAGCCGCATGGATGTATCGGCTGATTGTGGAAAGTCTTCTGGGACTCAATCTTGAAGTGGACAAGCTGCGGTTTACGCCGTGTCTGCCCGCGGACTGGGAGGGGTTCAAGATGCACTACCGCTATCGGGAGACGGTTTACCACATCACGGTTGTACAGATGCCCGCAGGCAGTGGCGAAATGCAGGTCGGACTGGATGGCATCGATCAAACAGACAAATGCATCCCGCTTGTCGATGACCATGGGGTACACATGGCGGATATCCGGATAAGCGCCGCCATTCCCCTGTCAATCCGGGCTTGACCGGCCATCTGTTTGCCGGAAAGTGTAGCAAAAATGTCGGTTTGAAAATGTTGGCCCGGTCTGGCCCTACGCAATCATGTCGATCAGGTTGCCCTGCATTTCAAGATTGCTTTCAATGGCTTTCAGATTTGCATCATAGCCGCGCCGGGTGATGATCATTTGGGTCATTTCTTTGACCATATTTACATTTGACAATTCCTGCATGCCATCCGCGCCAGACTGGTCCGGAATCATGGGGCCCGGTGAATTGTCTGTTACGACGTTGGCGCCAACGGTTTGTCCCGGGCCGCTTTCCATTACCACGCTGCTGCTTTTAAATCCGTCGGTAACGACATTGGCAACGTTGCTGGCCGTGACATTCATCCGGACCGTAAATGCATTGAGTGCAGACAGACTGCTTCCGATGTTCATGTTGCCTCCTGGCATGGTGACTGTTCATGTATTCGGCTTCGGGCAGATCGATTAAGCCGATCGATGAAACGGGTATTACCATTATCGGCATATTCCGGTGAAACTTGAGGAGCCTGCGATTTTCTACAGCCACTTCCTGTGTTTGAAGTAAATCAGCATCAACACGGCAATGCCCACCATGATGCCCCAGACGGCAAAATAGCCCCAGGTCCACTCCAATTCCGGCATATATTTGAAATTCATTCCATAAATACCGGCAATAAAGGTAAGCGGCATGAAAACAGTGGCAATGACGGTCAATACCTTCATGACCTGATTCATCCGGTTGCTGAGCGTGGACAGGTAGATGTCAAGCATTCCGGAGAGCATGTCCCGATAGGTTTCGATCGTATCGATCACCTGAACAGCGTGATCGTAAACATCGCGAAAATAGATGAGGGAAGATTCGCGGATCAGGGGTGAATCGGATCGGCCAAGGCTGCCGATCATCTCCCGCATGGGCCAAACCGATTTTCTGAGAAGGATCATCTCCCGTTTCAGCCTCTGAATCGCCTGAAGAGTTTCGGGTATGGGGTGGCTGATGAGCGTATTTTCCAATTCTTCGATGCGCTCCCCCAAACTGTCCAGAATGACAAAATAGCTGTCCACAATGCCATCGACAATCGCGTGGGCCAGGTAATCGGGTCCGGCCTTTCGGAGCCGTCCCCTGCCGGCCCGAAGTCTCTCCCGAACCGGATCGAGAAGCTTCCCTCCTTTTTCCTGAAACGATATGATCCAGTTGGGTCCAAGTACCATGCTGACCTGTTCCAAAGAAAGGCCGCCATCCGATTTTATATTGAAAATTTTAAGAACGATATAAAGATAATCCGCGTAGTCCTCAATTTTGGGGCGCTGTTCCGTGTTCAAGATATCTTCCAGGGTCAGTGAATGCAGACCAAAAACCTGTCCCACCTGCTCCAGAAGCGGGATATCCTGAAGGCCGTCGATGTTGATCCAGGTAACGCCAGTTTTGTCCGCAGGAATTCGCATCTCTTCCAGATCATGGATTTCCTTTTCGATGAATCGGGATTCGTCAAACTCAAACAGGGCAATGTTTGCATGTTCCACATGCCTTTCACCAATATGGATGAGGGCGCCGGGCGGAAGTCCGGTTTTAACGGATCGTTTTTTTATGGCTTTGGGCATAGGGTATCCGGCCTCCTCACCCCAAATTCTCATCCAGAACAGACCGTACCTTGCAGGCAATGTCTTTCATGGCAAATGGCTTCTGAATAAAATGAACCCCTTCTTCCAGCACGCCATGTCGGTCGATGACATTTGCGGGGTAGCCTGACATGAACAGGCGTTTGAGGTTGGGATCAAGGGTCAACAGGTGGTTGGCGAGATCCCCGCCATTCATTCCGGGCATGATGACATCGGTAATGAACAGGTGAATTTCACCCGCATGTTTTTTGGCCATCAGAATGGCCTCTTCCGGGGTGGATGTGGTCAGAACGCGATATCCCAGTTTTTCCAGCATGCTCTGACCCATGTGCAGGATGGTCGTCTCATCTTCCACCAGCAGGATGGTTTCACTGCCGCCTTCAAGTGGTTTTTCCGGATTTTCCACAGGGACATCTGCATCCCCCAAAACATGACGGGGAAGGTAAATTTTGAATGTTGTGCCATGATCCGGTTCACTGTAAACATTGATGAATCCATTGTTCTGCTTGACGATGCCATAGACCGTGGCGAGCCCCAGCCCAGTCCCTTTTCCCATCTCCTTGGTGGTAAAAAAGGGCTCAAAAATGTTGGCAACGGTCTGCTTGTCCATGCCAATGCCGTTGTCACTGACTTCCAGGAGAACGTAGTCTCCTGGAACAAAGCCGATGTGCACCGCGCAGTAGGACTCATTGAAAGAAATATTTTTGGTTTCAATGGTGACATTGCCCACATTTTCGATGGCATCCCGGGCGTTGACACACAAATTGGCCATAATCTGGTTGATCTGTGACGGGTCTATCCGGATCGGCCACAGATGGGTTCCGGCTAACCAGGCAATATCAATATTTTCGCCGATCAACCGCCTCAGCATTTTAAGCATTCCCTCCACGGTTTCATTCAGGTCCAGCACCCTGGGGGCAATGGTCTGTTTACGGGCGAAAGCCAGCAGTTGCCGGGTCAGGTCGGCCGAGCGATTTGCCGCGTTCCGGATTTCCGTCAGGCTTTCCAAAAGGGGGCTGCCCGGGCGGGCATCTTCCATCGCCATTTCTGTATAACCCAGAATGGTTTGAAGAATGTTGTTGAAATCATGCGCAACGCCGCCAGCCAGTCTGCCTATGGATTCCATTTTCTGGGCCTGGTTCAACCGGGCCTGCAATTTTGCCTTCTCTTCCTCTGACCGTCTTCTTTCCAGTTCGCCTGCTGCACGGGGTGCCACCAGCCTCAACAATGATTCTGCCTGTCTGGAATTGGGGAGTGCCTGTTGTCCAATGACAGCGATCAGGCCGATCGGCTGTCCCTTTGAATCCAGAAGCGCCGTGCCGAAATAGCTTTCCGCCATCAGTTCCTGGAGCGCCGCATCGCGTGGAAACCATTGACGAACACCGCTTGGATAACAGCAGACGTGCTTGTTCACAACTTCACCGCAGGGAGTATCCTTGAGCGTATAGGTCACATTGGTCTCGAATTTGCCCCTGTTATAGATGGCCACGGTCTGTGCAGTCAGGCCATCTCCCTCCAGGCGGTCAATGCAGACATATTCCATCGATAGTGTTTCGGACAGATACCGCGCCAGAGATGCAAAGAAGTCCTCTCCAGAGACCTGCAATCCGCATGTCAGCAGAAAAGACAGGGCTTCCTCGGTCTGTTTGTGTTCGGTGATATCCCGGAATTCGGTTACCTGTACCGATTTACCATGATACGGGATATTTTTACCCTGTATTCTGAGATGATATGTCGCGCCATCCCGGCGAAGCCCTTCAATATCGTATGACTGTTCAACGCCGTTCATAATGTTCCGGAGAACCTGCTCACGCCATTTGGGTGCAATCAATTCAAGCCCGTTCATGCCGACAAGTTCATCATGGGCAAATCCGGTCATGTCAGAAAGCCCCTGATTGCAGTCCTGAATAATTCCCCTGTCATGGATGGAAATGCCGCCAAAAGATGCGTTATGAAGCGCCCGAAACCGTTCCTGGCTGTCTTCCAGGGCTTTTTGGGCGGCGCGTTCTTCGGTCTGATCCCGAAAAACCAGGACCACGCCGGTCACATTTCCGGCATCATTTTTAATGGGGGCGCCACTGTCGGCAATGGGTATGTCTTTTCCCTCTTTGGAAATGAGCAGGGTATGATTGGCAAGCCCCACGATCGTCCCGGCCCGCAAGACTTTCTTGACAGGACTTTCAACTGTTTTTCGCGTATTTTCCTGGACGATTCGGAATACCGTTTCCAGGGGCTTGCCCATTGCGTCCGTTGCACGCCAGCCGGTCAGTCTTTCGGCAACGGGATTCATGCGGACAACAAGGCCATTCCGGTCGCTTGCCATGACCGCATCGCCGATGGAATTCAATGTGATATTGAGGTTTTGTTCGCTCTCCAGCAGGCTTTTGAGAAAGCTGTCCCGTTCCATCAGGGTTCGGGTCAGTTTGATATTATTGAAGCTGATCTCTGAAATCAGATGCGCCAGTTTGGTGTAAAATGACATGACCGTGTTGACGGTTTCCCGGTCCCAGCGGGGCACCCGTTCAAGTGCCGCCAGATATTCTTTTTCATTGAAACCATATTTTTGGGCCTGTGTCCGGAAAACATCCATATCCGGCGATTCGTCCGAAAATAAAAACTGCCCCAAAAAGAGGCTGCCCACGCATTGACCGTCCACATTGATGGGCGTCGCGATATCCCACATATTGTTTTTGCACCGATAAAGCCGGAATGCACCGGGCTTGACACCATTGGACAAGCGCGTGTCGCTTTCAATGCAGTTTTGGCAGGTTTCGGGGTGTGCGCGGTGGAATTGGGTGCAGATATCCTGCCAACCCGTACCAACCAGTACCTTGCCATGAATATCGATGATACCGACGCCGATGTTGGTCAGCTTGAAAAAATCATCCATCATGGACTGAATCGACTTTGCATCCATAACATCGGCAAGTTTCAGCATCCCCATATCACCATCTGCTAAAGGGATGTTGAACGGTTTAATCGGATATTGCGTGTCACATTCCATCAGGGACTGGACCTCATTTTTTAACAGGGATTCCGTTGTTTTCAACTTCTGAAGCCTATTTTCCAATGCGTCATCGTCAGGTCTTGCCGGTATCATCATGATTTCCATAAAATTAACGGCTGGTTTCGTCATGTTGAATGTGAATTCATGCATTCGGAATCATACCGTATCACTTCTTGAATTGTGTCCTTCAGATTTTTGAAACGGCGGGCTTTTCCGTGAAACATTGATTTACAGTCATTGATCATCGTTTCGGCCAGAAAAGCCAGTAGTCAGTAGATAGAATAAATAATGTAAAGTTTTGAGTTTTAAATGTTGAATGTTGAATTAAGGAAA
>DFZE01000295.1 GCA_002382065.1 Desulfobacteraceae bacterium UBA4064 | reverse complement strand
GGGCGACCTGTTTGTAGAAATTGATGCTGTTATGCCCATCAAGCCCCGTAGGGGCGGCCTGTAACCGGAATACACAGGCCGCCCCTACGGGGCTTGATGGAAATTTTTAAGCGTCATTCTACAAACAGGACGCTCCTACGGAGCTTGAGGGTATATGTCTATTTCAGAAAGATGATGGGCAAGGTTAAAATTGCAAGAGACTACATCCGGCATAATCTTCCTGTTGAAATCACATCCCGGATGGATTTGAGTCCCCTGGAGGTGGATACCGAAGGCTATGTGGATGATCAGTTGAAAACACATTTTTCCGATGTGGTTGCAACGGTTCAATTGATGGATGGCCAGCCGGCCGACATCTATAGCTTTCCAGATAAAGATTTTGGGTGCGTTATCGGTCGGGGATGGCCGAAAAGAGGCCTATCCCCTCCCTGTTGCCTTCCCAAAATCATTATCTGACAAGCTATGGAACAAGGAATCGCTTTATTCTGAATTCCGGCTTCTGAATTCTGACTTCTGTTTTTCAATGTTCACGGTAAAAATACGGAAACCGGAATTTCCGTTAAAACACGATTCAGAGGGCAACCGCGTGACAAAAACCGGATTGATACAAAAACAACTCAGTGGACAGCAATTGATGGTCGGGTTTGACGGCATTGAAATGAATGCCGAACTGGAACATCTGATTGCTCATATCGGTGTGGGCGGGGTCATCCTGTTTTCCCGGAATATTGTGTCAAAAGAGCAGGTCACCCGCCTGTGCGCGGACATTCAGACTTGTGCCAAACAGCATCAAATTCCCGGGTTTTTTGTGGCCATTGACCAGGAAGGCGGTCAGGTGGCCCGCTTGAAAGCGCCTTTTACGGAATTTGAAGGCAATCCGTCCATGACATCTGCAGAGGACGCCATCCGGTTTGCCCGGATTACGGCCCGTGAACTGAATGAAATCGGGGTCAATATGGATCTGGCGCCGGTGATGGATGTGGTTCCACCGGAACTGGACGGCATTATGTCCAAACGGGTCTTTGGCCGTGATCCGGAATGGGTTGCCCAAATGGGGTGTGTGGTCATCGATCATCTTCAGCAACATAACATGATGGCGGTTGCCAAGCACTTTCCGGGGATCGGCCGAACCGTACTGGATTCCCACATGGACCTGCCAACCCTTGAAACTGATATGCATGAGCTGGAATCGGGCGATCTGATTCCGTTTGCCGCCGCCATTCGGCAGGGTGTTGCCGGAATCATGCTGTCCCATATTTTATATACGGCAATTGATCCCGAGTGGCCGGCCAGTCTTTCCATATCCATTGCAAGAGACCTGCTGAGACGGCAAATGGGCTATACGGGTCTGGTGATGACAGACGATCTGGATATGGGGGCGATTGCAAAACATTATGATCTCAGCCTGTCTGTCAATCGGGCAATTCTGGCAGAAATCGATCTGATCCTGATCTGCCACAGTGGACCAGCCATCGATACTGCGGCTGACCTTCTGCGCAGAATCGAAACAGATGAGCCGGATTTGACCCGACATGCCATCGATCGGATAATGCGGGTCAAGTCTGACTGGCTCTGATGCCTCTGCTTTTGGAATGCATCAGAACAAAACCCGAAAGGATCAATCCAATGGCCCCCATATCGACGTTGTGAAAGATCATGCTGCCCAGACTGACGATCATGGCGAGAACAAGCAGCCAGATGACGTTAAGCCATACGGCCAGTCCGGTCAGAATCAGGCTTGCCCAGCCATATGCCTGATCATAAATCATCATGCACAGAATGGATCGGATCATGCATATGGTTTCGGCCGGCTGGTTCAGGCAGGCCGCATGAATGGCTTTGGAATCCAGAACCAGAATGCGGAATGTTTCAAAAACCGCATAAGAAACAGCCATCAGGATGCCATACGGAACCAGATGGCGAAGCGTGCTGCCGCTGTTGTTTCGCCAGAGCGGCCACGCCAGCAGCACACAGATACCGACCCAGATATCGGCCTGGATGTTCAATGGCGTTTCATTGACAAGAATTCCGATGGATGCCGCCATCAGAATGACTGCGATGACCCGTTCGAGCGCATCTGGTGCATCTGCCCGGCTTCCCCGGATAAATAGCCAGAAAAAGGCCATGGCCGGAACAATGAATCCGGCATTATTGAAATTTCGGTAGCGGGAATCGATGAGCAGGCTGAAAACCGCAATCATCATGCAGATCATCACACCCAGGCGGGCGATGGAAAACCAGATGACGGCAGGCCGGATGGCGGGTTCCTGGCGATCTGTTGTTGTTTTTATGCCTGTTTGGGTGATGCGCAGTCTGTACTGGATCACATGAATGGTTGAATTCAGGCAGAGATAGTTCAGCGGCTTTTCTGATGCAATGGCATCCAGTGTTATCAGACAGATGATGCCTGTCTGGGCCAGAACGACCCCGGCCCAGATGTATTCCAATGCGTTTCGGGATACAATCAAAAACTGATTTCCCTGCATGGTCAGCAAAATGGCCCCGGCCAGCACGCCGGATGAATATTTCAGCAATCGGAATGCAGGCATTTGGGCGTTTCCTGCTGCAACGGGAAGTGTCAGCAGCACCATCGCGGCAGATACAAAAAACAGTGTCAGCCAGTTCGGGAAATTCGATACCGGACCGGAAACGATGTTTTTGTCAACCCGGTCTGCATCATACAGCCCCCAGTATCCTCCCACAGCCCCTTCACTGATGCGTTTCCAGGGTTGATCAAATGCCTCGATCAGGTTGTATCGCCAATTTTCCTGCTCTGCCATTTCAACAAAGCCCCGGATGAACCGCGCCTGATTTTCAACACTGGGAAGCGCGGACTCCCGCATGCGGCCCTGGGAAGGCCATCCGGTTTCACCGATCATGATGTCTTTTGTCGGAAAAGTTGCCGCCACCTGATTGCGGATGTCCCGAATGTGGGCGATTGCATCATCGATTGCAACAGGATCATCCTCCCAGTAGGGCAGAATGTGAATGGTCAGAAAATCCACAGCGGGTTCCACCTCGGGATGTTTCAGCCAGAATTCCCACACATCGGCATAGGTGACCGGAACATCCGGCAGGGCCGTTTTGACCTGACGGATATATGCGGCAAGCTGGGGGCCGGTAACCTCCCGGCGCAGCAGGGTCTCGTTCCCCACAATAACCGCCTGAACGATTGACCGATGGCGTTTGGCCAGCTCGATGACTTTCTGCAATTCCTTTTGGGTATTGACCGGATCATTGTTCACCCACACACCCAGAAATACCTTTATGCCATATTTTTCAGCATATGCCGGAACCTGTTCCATTCCGGTTGTCGAATACATGCGGATACAGGAAAACCGCTGTGACAGCATGGCCATATCCGAATCGATCCGTTTTTCCGAAAATGTCAGTCCTTTGGCAAGGTCAAATGGTGACTGGTCCCGTTCCAATGGTGAATAAGACACGCTGTGCAATCGCTTTTTGAAGTCCACTTCCGGTTCCGGGATGGTCCGGGGTCTGCCTGCGACAAACCAGAAAATATAAAGCGTTATCAGGGCCAGACCATAAACTGTCACGCCGCGCATGATTCGATTCCACATAATTATCCCTATAAGATGAAAATGGTCAAAATGATGAACCGGGTTTTCATGAGCCTTTTACCCTGAAGTGTGTCAATGGTCAACTGATCTGAAAAAATTGGGCGACGACCCGGTTGCCTTCTCCCTTTGAAAAAATGGGGGATGCAGTCCGTTGTTCCCCGGAGCGATCTTTTCGTTCAGGCACGAAGATATGAATTGGCTCATGACAGGCATTTTGTCATTTCGGTGAAAATCGGCGTGCATCAGGGTGTGTCATCGGGTCGATGGGTTGCGGTTTTGTCGATCATGTCTTAAAATTTAATCTGAGCCTTTTCATAAACCCACAGGAGGTGTACCATGACCGACAAACAGCAGATTTGCGAAAAGATCAAAGAGATTTATCCGGACATTGGCGAATGCGGCATTGATGTTACCGTGGAGTATGATGCGTCTCAACAAAGATGGGTCGTTGATCTGAAAAAAGATCGACATGAGCTGAAAACCTATCTGGAGCCCGGTGATGCAGAATTGTGTCTTGAAGGCAAGCAATGTGTCAGCCTGGGTATCGAGATTGCGCAGTTGCGTGACAACATCGACAGAATGTGATTCCGGCCGCATTCAAATCGGCGCCCTTATCAGGGAATTGAAAGCAACGTAGCGTCATGCAACCATCGGACATCGTTTCCATGTTTACCCTTGGCCTTCTGGCCACGGGCCACTGTATTGGCATGTGCGGTCCGTTGATCATTGCCTTTCCTGGCAGAACCGGTCAATTCACCGCACATATTTTTTATCATTTTGGACGGATCACGGCTTACAGCGGCGTGGGGGCGCTGATGGCCGGCATCGGCAAAAGTCTGCCCCAAATCGCCGCGTCCCTGTCCATTGATCCGGCAATCTGGCTGATGCGGGGCAAGATCGGTTTTATACTTGTTGCCGGTCTGGCCCTGTTTTTTTTCGGTGTCAGCCGGATCGGTCTGATTCCGGAACCTGCCTGGATGTCAGCCGCCACGCCGACCCGAATCCCGGGTTTCCGTCGCATCCTTGCTGCGGCCCTGGAAAAATACAAGCCGGGCTCCATGATTCTGCTGGGATTTCTCCTCGGGTTTTTGCCCTGCGGACTATCCTATGGCGCCTTTGCCATGGCCCTGCCCGCGGAATCCATGCTCCAGGGGATGGTGATCACGGGCGCTTTTGGCCTGGGAACGCTCCCGGGGTTGTTGCTTCTGGGAACCGGCGTCGGCGCCATCATGCGACGCTATCGGCGTCAGTCTGACATTTTATCCGGAGTGGTCATGCTGTATATGGGTGCCAAGCTGTTGTATCGCAGCATCAATCTGATGATGTAACGCGGGGCATATCCACTGGTATTTCCGTCGAATACACGGAAGCGTGTTTTTCTTCATGGTGTTCCCGGCGAATCAGCCGAAGCGTGTTTCCGGTGACGCTGAGGCTGCTTAGCAGCATGGCGGAAACGGCAACCAGCGGATTCAACAGACCGCTGATGGCAACCGGAATGCTGATCATGTTGTAAATCAGGGCGCACCAGAGATTCTGATCGATGTTCCGGATGACCCGCCGGGACAGGCTTAAAAACGCCAGCAACTGAACCGGGTCCTGACGCATCAGGGTGACATCGACTGCGGCCTGCCCGATCGGATACCCGGAATGGATGGCAACCGACAGATCTGCGGTTGCCAACGCCGGGGCGTCATTGATTCCGTCTCCCACCATTGCCACGTGCCTGCCCGTTTGCATCAGCCCCTGAATGATCTCGGCCTTTTCGATGGGTGTCAGTCCGGCTTTGTGATTGGAAATCCCCAGTTCATCGGCCACAGACTGAACCGCACCCGCTTCATCACCGGAAATCATCACAAGGTCCTTGCCCATTTTTCGCAGCTCGGTCAGTAGCGCATCCGATGTGGGACGAATGGTGTCGCCAAAGATAAAAACCGCTGCGGGTTGGCCGTCAATATGCATCAGGACCCGTGATGTTTTGGCCGTTTCCATTCCGTCCGAAGCGGTTGCCGCCCAATCCATTTGACCGGCCCCGATCCAGGATGGCGATCCGATCCTGACGGATATGCCGTCAATCCGGCCTTCAATACCGCGACCCTGCTCATGGATGGCTTCGGCCTGTGGCGCCACGATTCCCCGCCTCGCGGCGCTGTCCCTGATTTCCCGGGCAATGAAGTGGGTCGAATCGTTTTCGAGTGCTGCGGCATAGGCCAGAATCTGGCTTTCGTCACGGGATGTCAGACAGATGATATTCAGAAGGGACCAGTGTCCGGTGGTCAAGGTGCCTGTTTTATCAAACACAATGGTGGTGATGGCGTCAGACTTTTCAAAGGCTGAAAAATCGCGCACCAGAATCCCTTTTTTCCCGGCCATCGAAATTCCGGCGACACGGGCCAGTGGAATGGCGATCCCCAGGGCGCACGGGCAGGAGATCACCATGACAGTGACAGCCCGTATCAGGCTTTCTTCCGCCGATTTTCCAAGAAGATACCAAACCGTTCCGGTCATAACCGCCAGAAAAAGGATTCCTGGCACAAACCAGCGAAGAATGGAATCGGTTTTGCCTTCCAGCGGGGTTTTTTGGCTGAGCGCCTTTTCCATGACCGCAATCATTTGCCCCAGGGTGGAATCGGCTCCCACAGCCGTGGTCTGAATCGTCAGCCGGCCGCTCCGGAGTCGGCTGCCACTTAAAATGGCATCACCGGCATTTGTAAAAACCGGCAACGGCTCGCCGGTCAGGGACGAGACATCCATGTCACCCGTACCGGACAGGACCATGCCGTCTGCCGCAGCAATTTCACCCGTTTCCAGAATGAAAATATCTCCCGGAGACAGCCGGTCGATGGTTTCATGATGACCATTCGGAAAGAGTGGACTGCACCGTCTGACCTTTCGGGGCGCAAGGGACAGAAAATTTTCCAGATCTGCCTGAACCGTGTCTTTGGCGTGGGATTCGATGAGTTTTCCCAAAAGAACCAGTGTGATCAGCATGGCCGATGTGTCAAAATACACATGGAAACTGCCCTGCCAGAAATTGAAGACACTGTAACTCCAGGCGCTTGACGTCCCCATGCCGATGAGAACTTCCATTCCGGCTGCTCCGGCCTTCAACCCGTACCAGGCTTTCCGAAAGATCGGTTTCCCGCCATAGAGCATGACCGCAGTGCTCATCAAAAAAACCGGCCAGCCGATAATCCGGATATCCGCCGGCGCCAACTCTGTAAAAAATCCCGAGTAAAGGGCCAGAGAAAGCATCATGACATTGAGGGTCAAAAAGGCGCAGACAGCAAAGCGGACAAACGCCTGTCTTTTTTCCCGGGACCGGGCATTCTGATCCGGCAGAACCGCTTTGAACCCCAGTGTTTCAATGGTTTGGACAATCCGGTCCGGCGATGTTTTAACCGGATCATAGCCGAAATGGACGCGGTCGGTGGAAAAGGTGCAAGTGGCATGAAAAATCCCGGGCGCCTTTCGCAGCGATGCCTCGATGACCCAGGCGCAGGCCGGACACCACATGCCGCTGATCCGCATATCGGCGGTTATCAGATGGGGTGAGTCCGTATCTTCGGGTTGCGGGTCATTTGGAATTGCGGGTTGTTCCAGATCGGTTTCGGACCGGGGAATGATGCCCGCGGCCTGACACTGTTTGAACAGGTCGGTTTCCCGAAACCCTTCCGGATGCTGTGGGTCCGCAGCTTCCACCAGCAGGGTGTAGACCATTTTGCAGCCCTGGCAGCAGAACCGGAGCGGTTTTTCGGAAATGGCCGGTTCAAGGGTCTCGAATCGGGCCGGAAGCCCGCAAAGGTCGCAGGGATGAGAGAGAAATGTCATGGCTACCGGAGAATTTTCAATGCGTCATGTCTTTTTGTGTGAAAGCACCTGTAACAATACAGCGCACAACCTTTTCAGGGAAAATGGCTTATCACCCGGCCCTCTCCCACCGAGAGAGGGAGATCAGGGAAATCGCAGATTGTGACCGATCAAAGTATAATACAGATTGATTCTGACAAGATATATTTTCTTGACGGATGAGCGGATTCCATGATAATTTTTACTAAAATAGTAAATGACTAAATAAGTAATTAACTGAGAGAGGAGATTTTTTCAGTATGAAAATACCGGCAACTTTGAAACATAAGCCTGTGATTATTTCTGAAAATTACGAAAATGTTGATGGCAGATACGCCAATAACACCGATGCCAAGGGACTTTCGTTGGGGTTGGCACAATGGAACGACAGGGGTAAAGTGGATATTTCCGCAAAAGTGTGGAGATATACAGGGGAGAAGTGGTCGCGGCAATCTGAAGAATTACCGCTTCACCGGGTATTGGATCTTGCAATTTTTGTTTGCCGGGCGAAACAGTATTTTGCTACTGAAGCGTATCGTTACGAAAAACTGTATAATCCCAACAAAACGCTAATCGAACGCGTCGCGATGCAGGGTGATGCGATGACGATAGAGATATGTACGGACAATCCCAGGTTGGATGACGACATCAAGTTATTTCAACAGGCATTGAGCAATGACGACGAATTGCTCAGCGAGCGATTGACAAGACTTTCTGAAATATTGAAAGAGCTGGGGTATTAAGAATCTTATCGGCTGAAGGAGACGTCTCATGAATACACTGCAAGCAGTGTCGATCAGCAGGCAAGGGCTTTGGCCGATCGTCAGGACCTATCAAAAACCACGCCATGGACAAAGAGACCCGGCCCCGGTACCCGCATCATCGTCCGGCATGAAGAATGGCTGGTGAAAAAAATCGACCGGACCCGGTCCGGCGCCCGGCATATTGCCGTCATCGGTCTGCCGCTGTACGGGAGTTGAACTGCATGCTGGCATTTCCCAAAACCTGCCACCATCATGGCAGCAAGTGCTTGCTGAATGGTTTGTGGCTAATGCCTTGAAAAGCGGCGGGTATTCGGGCAAACCGGACGGTCAGAACATCGACAACCATTTCCCTGGCCTCGGCCAGCATCCCCTTCTCTATTCCCAATTCTTCCACGCTGCTGATAAATTTCATTTTTCTTTCCTCCTCATATTTAATGATCCGTTGGGATAGCCGTTTCTTCAGCTCATCGGGAAGGGTCATCACCCAGTCGATAAACACAAAAGCAGGGGATAGGGACGAGGGGCGAGAAAGAAAACGCTCTTCCCTATCCCCTCGCCCCTAATCCCTGCTTTCCCGTATGGCTATGTCGCGGTAGTCCAGCAGTTTGACGATTGGCCGTTTTTCAAGGCGTTAGCCGCAAACGTCATCTCGATGCGGAATCGCCATCGGGTGTAGCCAAAAGAAGCCGGCCGCCAGGACAGGCTGTCATCGGTCAATACGGCAAGGCTGACAACCGGACAGCGAAATCGGTCATAAATCCGGCTCCCCCAAAAACGCTCTGCCCCTCCTCAAATCACATTCTCCACTTTCATTCTTATTCTCCAGATGATAAATCTACCCAAACAGATTATTCTCATACAGGGGTAATATGGCTTGTAAGATCATCATTTGGGGTAGGCGGCAGCAAGGGAACAGACGACATGCTGATAACGGATCTGGAAGAAATCAGGCGCTACGCTCTCAGAAATGAGAAAAAAAACTGGAAGTTCAGAACCTTTCTGAAATCCATTGACAAACCGTCGATCAAAATTGATCCAGTTGTTCATCGAATTTATGCGGATGTCGTGAAACAGATTGACTGTACCCGGTGTGCCAATTGCTGCAAAACCCTGCAGGCCGTTGTCACCCGGGATGAAATTGTCACCATATCCGGACATCTGAATATTCCGGAGACAGAATTCATTTCCCGATATTTGAAACTCCAGCCATTTTCATCGGAGCATGCTTTCGCCCAAAGACCATGTCCGTTCCTGGAAAACAATCTGTGCCGCATTTATGAGATTCGGCCGGAGGATTGCCGTTCGTATCCGCATTTATGGAAAAAAGAATTTCGCTCCCGCACAATGGGTGTCATTGCCAATTATGCCATTTGCCCGATCGTTTTCAATGTATATGAACAGTTGAAAGTGGCCTTCAAATTCAGAAATTGAAATGTGATCACATGAGGGAATTTGAAATATGGGTACCCCAAAACGGTTTATAAGGATGACCGAATTCCAGTATCAGCCTGAAAATTCATATGTTTCATTCCTTCCGGAACAATCGTCAAACACCCGTCACCCATTTTTCACATGACACCCACCCTGGCACCCGGCACCCGCATCATTGTCCGGCATGAAGAATGGCTGGTGAAAAAAATCGACCGGACCCGATCCGGCGCCCGGCGTATTGCCGCCACCGGCCTTTCACCCCTGGTCCGCGGCCGGGATGCGCTGTTCATCGACAAAATCGAGGCCCTGGAAGAAGCGATTCAGATCGTCGATCCCAAAGCTGCTGTTCCCACGCCGGACCACTCCCCGTATTACCGGGATACCCGTCTGTTTCTGGAAGCCCTGCTCCGTCAGACCGTACCCCCCGACACCCGGTTGACCACCGGCCACATGGGCGCCATGGACGTGCTGCCCTTTCAGCTCGATCCGGCTCGGCTGGCCCTGCAGCAGCCCCGTCAGCGAATTCTGATCGCGGATGCGGTAGGGCTTGGAAAAACCATCGAATGCGGCATTCTGCTGACTGAACTCATTCGCCGGGGACGGGCCCGCCGGATTCTGGTATTGACGGTCAAATCCATGATGACCCAGTTTCAGAAAGAACTGTGGGCCCGGTTTTCCATTCCCTTGGTGCGGCTGGATTCGACCGGACTTCAGCAGGTCCGGGCCCGGATTCCCGGCAATCACAACCCCTTCAATTATTATGACAAAACCATCATCTCCATCGATACGGTCAAGCAGGACGGCGAATACCGAAACCATCTGGAAACCGCATTCTGGGATGTCATTGTCATTGACGAGGCCCACAATGTGGCCCGCCGCGGCACCAGCTCGCTCCGGGCCCGTGTGGCGGAACTGCTGTCGTCCCGGTCGGATTCTTTGATTCTGTTGTCGGCCACACCCCATGACGGCAGACGGGAGTCGTTTGCCAGCATCATGAACATGCTGAACCCCACCGCAATCCGGGATGAAACCAATTACGGCCCGGAGGATATCGAGGGCCTGTTCATCCGGCGCTTCAAAAAGGACATTGCCGATCAAATCCGGGGAAAATTCCCGGAAAGACAGGTGCATATTCACCGTCACCCGGCCAGTCCACAAGAGGAATCCGCCTATTCCTGCCTGACGGCCCTTACCTTTCAGGAAATTGACCGGGTCCGGCAGGGAGGCGCCCTGCTCTTCAAAACCCTGCTGGAAAAATCCCTGTTTTCCAGCCCGGCGGCCTGCCTGGATACCCTGGCCGGACGGATTCGGCGGATTCGGCAGCGCCCGGATGCAGACCGCTACCATGCCGATGTGCACGCTTTGAACGTTCTGCAGGACCGACTGAACGACATCGGCCCCCAAGCGTTTTCCAAATATCAGGCCCTCCTGACCCTGCTGCGGCCCGGCTCTTCCCAATCCGTGGGCTGGAACCCCGGCGATTCCGGGGACCGGCTGGTGATCTTTACCGAACGGATTGCCACACTCAACTGGCTGGCCGAACATCTGCCCCGTGATCTGGGGCTTTCCGCAGGCCAGACCGGCATTCTTCATGGTGGCATGAGCGATTCGGAACAGCAGGAACTGGTGGAAGCATTTGGCAGCCAGTCCAGCGCCATCCGCCTGCTTCTGGCTTCGGATGTGGCATCGGAAGGCATCAATCTGCATTATTTCTGTCACCGGCTCATCCATTTCGACATTCCCTGGTCCCTTCTCACGTTTCAGCAGCGCAACGGCCGCATCGACCGGTATGGCCAGGAACAAAAGCCCCGGCTGCACTACCTGTTGACCGACAGCCGGGATTCCAAAATCCACGGGGATCAGCGGATTCTGGAAATTCTGGTGGAAAAGGATCGGCAGGTTCAGGAAAACATTGGCGATCCATCGGAATTTACCGGCCTGCATACCCCGGAGGAAGAAGAAGCCAGAATCGCCCAGGCCATGGAATCCGGAATGGGGCCGGACCAATTCGATGCCACGTTCGGCGGCTCCCCGCAAACCGATGATCCATTTATGACCGCCTGGCTGGGGCAACTGCCGACATCATCCGGGCATTCCACATCCCTGGATGCCCATGTTGCCGTCACTCCGTCTTTTTTTCCGGATGATTATGCCTGGGCCAAAGAAGCCATTGCCTATACCCGGACCCGAATGAAGCAGCCCATTCAGGTGAGCTTTTCCGATTCTGCTCAGGAAATGGAGCTGGTTTTGCCAAAGGATCTGGTTGACCGGTTGCAGCGGCTGCCGGATGAAATCCGGCCCCGGGATGGCACCTGGTTTTTGACGCCCAACCGGAAAGCAGTCATGGACGAGATGACGGTCTGCCGCAGGGAAACCAACCGCTGGCCCCGGATTCACCTGCTCTGGCAACAGCATCCGGCCATGGAATGGCTTCACGACAAAATTCTGTGCGCATTCGGCCGCCAGGATGCGCCGGTGGTGCAACTGGATACCCTGCAGCCCGATGAATCCATTTTTCTGACCACCGGCATTTTGCTCAACCGCAACGGCCATCCCCTTATTCAACGATGGACCGGCATCCGGTTTATCGGCACAACCCAGAAGGACCGGCTGAATCTGGAGCGGGTCATGGCCATTACCGGCTTTGGCAGCCGGTCATTTCCCAATCCGGAGACCGAAATCGATATCCAGGGTCTTCAGCGCCTGATTTCACCGGCGGTGGATGCCATGCAGGCCGATATGCAGGTGGCCCGTCAGTCATTTGATGAACAGATACGGCCCGAGCTGGACCGGCAATTGCAACGGCTTGCCCGTTTCCAGGCCGGAAGAACCGAACAACTGCAGCTCCGGTTTGAAAAGATGGATCATGTCCGGAACGCGGAAATCCGCAAAGTCAAAAATCTGTATGAAGAATACCGCTCCTGGATTCGGGACACCCTGGAAACCGAAGACCAGGCATCCATCCGGGTGGCGGCCATCTTCACCGGCAGAAAGGCATCCTGACCATGTCACTGGATCTGACCGGCATCACGGTTCACAACGAATATTATTCCCGTCATTATCTGGACGCGCTGTTTGAAAACGATCTGCGCGGGGTGATTGCCCAGTGGGAAAAAACAGCCGCGGACCATCCCGGCGAAGAAGCTTTCCGGCCGCCCCATGCCCGGCTGCGGGGGCTGGCATCCCCGTATTTCCGCGCACACAACCGCCTGAGGCGGCTGCGTGATCCCGAGGCCCAACTGACCATTCAGATGGATTTTTTGTCCGGGCTGCTGCACATCCTGGGATATACACCCCAAACCCACTGGCGGACCCTGGCCCAAAACGGCCTGCGGCTGCCGGTTTTGGCAGAAATCGACAAGCCTTCGGGCCCGCCCCTGTTGTGGGTGCTGCCGGCGTGCTGGTCTGCGGATGATCCGGACACCAGTCCCCTGTCCGGATGTGTGGACCCGAGGCAATATGACACTGATCCGGAACAGGGCAACCCCGGCGAAACCGGCCATATGCCATCTGCCGATACAACCTGGGAAACCATCATCACCCGCCATGTCTTTTCGCTGGATGAGCCGCCCCGATGGATTCTGCTGGTGTCTTTCGGCCAGATTTGTCTGATTGACCGCACCAAATGGCCCGAACACCGCTATCTGTCCTTTCAGATTTCCGAGATTTTCAATCGCCGGGACGACAGCACCCTCAAGGCCATGGCCGGTCTGCTGCATCGGGACAGCGTCTGCCCGGCCCAGGGATTTTCCCTGCTGGATACCCTGGATTCAAACTCCCACCGCCATGCGTTTTCCGTGTCCGAAAGCCTGAAGGATGCCATTCGGGAATGTGTGGAACTGCTGGGAAACGAAGCCGTGTATTATCTGAGAGAAAAACGCAGGGAAGCGGTGTTTTCCACACCCGATCAGAAGCTTGCAGACCGCCTGACCAAAGGCTGTCTGCGCTATCTGTATCGCCTGCTGTTCATTCTGTATCTGGAGGCCCGGCCCGACCTGGATTACCTTCCGGTCAAAAGCGAAACCTACCTGTCCGGCTATTCCCTGGAATCGCTTCGGGATATGGAGCTGGTGCCGCTGGAGACCGATGCGGATCAGGACGGCTATTTTTTTGACCGCTCCATCCGCATCCTTTTCCGGCTGATTTTCGACGGATATGCGCCCAAACAGGACACGCTTCCCGGTTCATCTGGAAGTGACGATTTTATCATTGCCCCGCTCAAAAGCCATCTGTTCGATCCGGCCGGAACCCCGTATATCAGCAAGGTGCGGTTCCGGAACTATATCCTGCAGGAAATCATCCAAAAGCTGTCTCTCGGCAGGCAGGGCAGTGGCCGGCATGCCCGATCCGGCCGCATTTCCTATGCCATGCTGGGCATCAACCAACTGGGCGCGGTGTATGAAAACCTGCTGTCCTATACCGGGTTCTTTGCCAAAACAGACCTGTTCGAGGTCAAGCCGGCAGATGCCGAATACGATCCCCTTCAGCATGCGTTTTTTGTTCCGGAATATGATCGTCCGGCAGATGCCATCTATCACTGGCTGGTTCCGGACCCGGGCATGTCGGTTTATAACGACCGGGTGGTGAGGGACCTGAAACCATCCGATATCAAAGCCATTGCCGCGTGGCGGAAAACATTCTGCAAAGCCTTTGACCGCCACGACATCCAGACCCTGAAACAACTGTCCCGGGCAGCGGATGCCTTATGGAACCGGCATCTGGCCGATATCGTCATCCTGGGCCGGAAAACATCGGATGCCATCCCGGTCTGGCCGGACCCGATTCCCCAAACCCTGTCTGCCATGACCACCACGCAGTACAAAGACCAGCAGATGGTCAAGACCCTGCGCCATCCCGGCAGCCCATATCGCCGATTGCAGTTGGCTATGGATTACTGGTGCGCACTGTGGTTCTGGCCCATCGAACAGGCCCGCCTGCTGCCCACACGGGATCAGTTCCTGATGGAAATGTCGGTGTTGCTGGGAGCAGTGCCCACCCTGGTTTCACACCCCGGGCCGCCGGAACAGACCCATATGTTTGTGGAGGTTTCCGGCACACCGGTTCAACTGGAACTGGATTTCAACACCGATGATCCGTCCGGCATCGTGAATGTGGATACCCTGTGCAGTCAACTGGAGCGGTTGAAACTGGTACGGGAGATTGCCGAAAAACGCCGTTTTTTTCACTGGGAACTTGAATTTGCGGATGTTTTTGCCCGGCGCGGCGGTTTTGATCTGATTGTGGGGAATCCGCCCTGGGTGAAAATTGAATGGAACGAGGCAGGGCTGTTGTCCGAACGAAATCCTGCGTTTGCCATACGGGGACTGACCGCGCCCCAGGTAGCCCGGCTGCGGGAACAGGAACTGGAAAAGGAAGGTGTGCTGGCGGATTATCTGTCCGAATACGAAGAGTTTGAAGGCGCCCAGAATTTTTTGAACGCGTTGCAGAACTATCCATTGTTGAAAGGCCAACAGACCAATCTGTACAAATGCTTTATCACACGGGCATGGGATCTGCTCAACCCGAACGGTGCAGCCGGTTTTCTGCATCCCGAAGGCGTCTATGATGACCCGAATGGCGGCCCGCTTCGCCGGGAACTGTATCCCCGGTTGCGGTATCACTTTCAGTATCAGAACGAACTTCAGCTTTTTGCAGAAGTCGATCATCATGCCAAATTCAGCATCAATATCTATCATGAGCATTCTAACCGAGTTCAATTTCAGCATATTGCCAATCTGTTCAGTGTCGGAACCGTGGATATGTGTTTTGAACACGCCGGATTGGGTCAGATAACCGGCATCAAGGGGGATGACGGCCAATGGGCAACCAATGGGCACAAAGACCGGATTATACCGGTTGATGAAACGGTTTTGTCGCTTTTTGCCAGGCTGTATGATGTTTCCGGCACATCGGCGCGGGAAGCCCGGCTGCCGGCATTGCATGCCAGACAATTGGTTGCGGTGTTGCAGAAATTTGCGGACTTCCCAAACCAGCTTGGGGATATGGCCGGTCAATATTTGGCAATGGAAATGTGGCATGAAACCAATGCACAAAAAGAAGGCACCATTCGAAGGGAAACACAGTTTCCGGATTCTCCGGAACAACTGATTCTCTCCGGCCCTCATTTTTTTGTCGGAAATCCGTTGAACAAAACCCCCCGGGAAGTTTGCACCAAGAACTCCCATTATGATGTGCTTGACCTGGAAACACTTCCGGATGACTATCTGCCCCGGACCAATTATGTTCCAGACTGCGACATGGCGGAATATCGAAGGCGAACACCGACTGTGCCGTGGGGGGATAATGCTCTGGTAACAAAGCATTATCGTCTCATTTTTCGGGGCATGCTTTCCCAATCGGGTGAAAGGACTTTGATCGGGGCTATCCTGTCAAAAGAAGCAACTCACATTCATGGTGCTTTAAGTGTAACCTTCCAAAATTCTATTGATCTCCTATTGGCAACTGCCATTTCAAGTTCGATTATTTCGGATTTTTTTATCAAGACTACAGGGAGCGCCAATCTGCATTTCAAATGGAACAGTTTGCCACTGTTGAAAAACAACTTATCTGTATCTAACCGAGTTCTTGCCCTCAACTGCCTCACCACCCACTACGCCGATCTCTGGGCCGAATGCTGGAACAACGCCTTCCAGAATCAGCGGTGGTTCGGCGATGATCCCCGGTTGGACCCGGATTTCTGGCGAAATCTGACCCCGCAATGGCAGCGCAACTGCGCACTGCGGACGGATTTTTCCAGACGGTGGGCATTGGTGGAGCTGGATGTGCTGGCAGCCAGAACCCTGGCCCTGACCCTGGCTGAGCTGCAGACGATTTACCGGATCCAGTTTCCGGTCCTGCGACAGTACGAGGCCGATACCTGGTATGATCAAAAAGGCCGGATTGTCTTCACCTGCTCCAAGGGGCTGCCCGGCGTGGGGTTTTCCCGGCCGGAATGGGAACCAATCAAAAACATGCCTTCCGGCACCGTCACCCGAACCGTGACCGACAACACCCTGCCAACCGGGCCGGTGACGCGGACCATCGTGTATCATGCCCCGTTCACCCGATGTGACCGGGAAAGGGACTATGCGATGGTGTGGGACAAACTGCGTAACATGGAATAAAAACGGTTTCTTGACTTTCAAACGCCGTGATGATTATAGAGTGGATAAACCCTAAAAAATTGAGCGCGGATTAAATGATGTCGAATCTGGCCACATCCTGACTGAAAACGATTTCAACAAGACGGATGGCAAGATGGCTCGAACTGTAGAGTGGTCTGAAAAGCTATAGACGGTGACAATACGTGCCGAATGAAATGGAGATGTAACGATGACGACAAAATTGGACGTCATTCTGAATGAAGCCATGGCCATGAGTCCTGATCAAAGAGCCATGATTGCGCGTTGCCTGATTTACAGCCTGGAGGAATCAACATCCGAAAATGTGGATGCCCAATGGATCCAACTGGCACAAAAACGGTTTGAAGAATTGGAAAATGGATCCGTTCAACCGGTTTTGTGGGAGGACATCAAGAATATCATGCGGAAATAGATCATGTTGAAACTGGTTTTTTAGCTGAAGCTTGGGAACCAGCGGAAACCACTAATTCAAATCTGAAAATCAGGAGCGGGAAATGGAACATCGTGAATTTATATCGGTTGCAGAATCTTTGCCTCTGGAAATGAAAATCGAATTGATTGAAAGGCTGCTGAAAAGCATCACCCCTTCTGAACCGGCAATTGATCAGTTATGGGCGGATGAAGCTGAAAGGCGGGTTGCCGAATTGAATGCAGGGACTGTCAGACCAATTCCTGGTGAAGAGGTATTCAAGGATATCGCTGAAAGATTTCTAAAATGAAATACAGCTTTCATCCAGGCGCAAAAATGGAACTTCACGAAGCCGCAGACTTTTATGAAGATCGTCAAAAAGATCTGGGTATGGAATTTGTGAAAGAAATATATTCAACAATTCAAAGAATCATTGCTTTTCCGGAAGCCTGGTCACGATTATCCTTAAACACCAGGCGATGTATCGCAAAACGATTTCCTTACGGAGTGATTTATCAAATTACGAAAAACGAAATATTGATTATTGCCATCATGCAGTTAAACAGAAAACCAGATTATTGGAAAACCAGAATAACCTGATGCTCCCCTCCCTTGTCGCCAGAGATGTCATCGAAGGCATCAAATCCTATTTGAGGACCACGTTTCCGCCTGCCACCCCGGCGTTTGAAAACACCCTGGAAGAATTTCTGGCCCAGCCGGGCCGGGTCTTCAAAGGCCCGTATTATGAATTGAGACTGCCGTTCCGCCCGGCACCGACCCAAAATCTGCCGTTTGAAACCATCACGTTTCCCTGGCGTCCCCATTTGCATCAGGCCGCTGCCTTTGAACGACTGTGCGGTGACCGGCCCCGATCCACCCTGATCGCCACCGGCACCGGTTCCGGCAAAACTGAGTGTTTTTTGTATCCCATCTTGGACTACTGTGCGGCCCGGGCCGGGATGCCGGGCATCAAGGCCATTGTGATCTATCCCATGAACGCGCTGGCAACGGATCAGGCCAGAAGAATCGCACAGGCCATACACCGGGATGACCGCCTGAGGGGACATGTTACGGCAGGCCTGTTTATCGGTGAGGAAAGCACCCCTTCCACGCAAATGACCGAAACCGGCGTGATCACCCAAAAAGATCATCTGCGGGCCCATCCGCCGGACATTCTGTTGACCAACTACCGGATGCTGGATTTTCTGCTGCTCCGGCCGTCGGATCAGGGCCTGTGGCAGCACAATTTGCCCGAGACCCTGCGATTTCTGGTGGTGGATGAACTCCATACCTTTGACGGGGCCCAGTCCACGGACCTGGCCTGCCTGATCCGGCGGCTGAAATCCCGGCTGCATACGCCTGCGGGACATCTGTGCGGTATCGGCACATCCGCCACCTTGGGCTCGGCCCAAAATACCCGCGACATCATGGAATATGCCCGGACCGTTTTCTCGGAGCCCTTCGATGACGGGTGCATCATCGGTGAAGACATCATGCGGCTGGAGGAGGTGACCGCGGGTTCCTTTATCCGGTATCATGCCCTGCCGGACCCGGATTCCCCCCTGCTGCTGCCATCCACATCAGAAGGCGACCGGAACGTCTATCTGACCCATCAATACCGGTTGTGGTTTGGCGACAACCCGCCGATGTCCCTGGACACGGACACGGGCCGGATCATGCTGGGCCAACGCCTGTGCGAACACAGTTTTTTCCGGAATTTCTTCGTTCTGGTGGAACGGTCCGGAAGGCGCCAACTGGCAGAAGACCGACTGATTCACGAACTGGGTCTTCTGGATCGGACACTGAACGACCCGCCCCGGATCCGCCGGATTCTGGACAGTTTTCTGTCCCTGTGCGTACATGCCCGAAAGCCTGTTTCGAATGACGGGCAAATGGTCATGCCGCTGGTTCGGCTGCACATTCATGTGTGGATGCGGGAGATGGCCCGGCTGGTGGCCACGGTGGAAGAATTTCCCCAACTGCATTTTTCCAACGATCTTCACGGTACGCCGGGTGCGCATTCGGTTCTTCCGGCCATTCATTGCCGGGATTGCGGGGCCATGGGATGGGGCGGCACCATGCGGGCCAACGATCAGAAGGTATCGCCGGACCTGCAGGCGTTTTATACGGCTTTTTTTGGAAGACGGACCACCCTTCGCCTGATTTTCCCGGAACAGGGCCGTGAGTCGTCGGATCTGGCGGAAACCGGTATGACCCATCGCTTGTGCGGCCATTGTCTGGCGCGTCATTCCCTGGAAGAGACAACATGCACGCATTGCATGGCCGATGACCGGCAAATTCCGGTCCGTATCGAAAACCGGGTGCGCCAGGAAAACGGAAATGCCTGGTCCGAAAGGGCATGTCCATTTTGCAACGGCCCCCTCAGTCTGACCATCATGGGGTTGAGATCGGCCCTCATGACCAGCGTGGCACTCAGTCAGGTTTATACATCATCGATCAACACGGACAAAAAGGCGCTGGCCTTTTCCGACAATGTGCAGGATGCCAGCCATATTGCCGGATTTGTGGCGGCCAGAACCTGGCGGATGAACCTGCGTACAGCCATCTGCCAGATGATTCCCCGAACCGGAGCTCCCATGACATTGCCGGAACTGGAAACGGAATTTGTCCGATACTGGCGATCCCGACTGGGCGATATGGATTTCATCGGCTGTTTTCTGGCTCCGAATATGGAATGGCTGCCCGAATATGAATCGTTGAAACAGGACGGTCGGCTGCCTGCCGGGTCCCGACTGCTTGACCTGGTGTCCCGTCGCATGGCCTGGGAAATGGCCGCCGAATTCGGTTTCAACAGCCGAATCGGCCGGACCCTGGAAAAAAGCGGGGCCGCCATTGCCTGCATGGATCCAGTCCAACTGTCCCGGGCTGCGGTCCTGTTTTGTGAACATATTCAGGAAAGTTCCGGCAGATTTGGCCACATCACCGAAAATCTGGCCCAATCGTTTCTGGCCGGTCTGGTGTACCGCGTTCGAACCATCGGGGGCACGATGCATCCGGAGCTGGCATCGTATGTGGAAACCGGCGGAAACACGTTTTTGTTCAATCGACAGATCCATATGCCCAAATTCGGATTTGGTCGGGCTCCGGCCTTTTTTTACCAGGGAACCGGACGGATAAAGCGTTTTGAAAAACTGGTTGCCGGAGGGACTTCTGTTACTTGGAGTCAGCGATGGGCCGCCAAAACACTCCGTCCGCAGGACAGACTGCTGCACGAATCCACGGCCATTGTGCTGGAAGAAGCAGTTGGGGCACTGACTGCAGCCGGTATCTTTTTCGAGCGGCCGGTGCAGGGAAACCGGATTTGGGGACTCTTGCGGGAACCGCTTCGTATCCGGCTCGATGTCTGTCAGATGACCTGCACCCAATGCGGTCATGGCGTGTCCTGTTCCGAACCGGAAGTTCCCATATGGTTGAATGCACCCTGTCAGCGCATTCATTGCCGCGGCGCGTACCGGCTTCGGGCCGATACAGACAATTATTACGGCAATCTGTACCGCCAGGGCGAGGTGGTCCGGATTCGGCCGGCAGAACATACGGGCCTGTTGACCCGGACGGATCGGGAAGAGACCGAAAACCGGTTCATGCGCCAGGCTCCGGATCGACGCGCCACAGACCCCAACCTGCTGTCCTGCACCCCGACCCTGGAAATGGGGGTGGATATCGGGGATCTGTCAACCGTGTGTTTATGTTCGGTGCCGCCCGGTGCATCCCATTATATTCAGCGGG
The DNA here is from genome assembly GCA_002382065.1 of Desulfobacteraceae bacterium UBA4064. GTDB lineage: Bacteria > Desulfobacterota > Desulfobacteria > Desulfobacterales > Desulfatirhabdiaceae > UBA4064. The sequence goes on along the minus strand of DFZE01000295.1, from coordinate 17,618 downwards.
TTGGACGGGCCGGCCGAAAAACCGGGGCCGGTCTTCATCTGACCATTGCCACGGCAGTACCCCATGATCTGTATTTTTATCAGTTGCCGGAAGACATGATCGCAGGGGATATCGATCCGCCCGGTACGTTTCTCAACGCGCCTGCGGTTCTGGAAAGACAGTTCACGGCATTCTGCATGGATCAGTGGAGCGCAGTCACCCATACCCGTCCGGTCATTCCCCACAAGATTCAAGGGGTTCTGGACATTGTCCGCGGCGGGGAAAATCCGGATCGCTTTCCCTACAACCTGCTTCACTTCATTCAAGCCAATATCGACAGGCTGGTGCCGGCCTTTCTGGATCTTTTCGGGCCGGATGAGCTGACACCGGACTCCCGGGCCGAACTGGAGCGGTTTGCACGAGGGGACGACACCACGGAACAATCCCTGATCTGCAAAATTCTGACCCGGCTGACGCGCCTGGCCCTGGACCGGAAAGCCCTTCGGAACCGTTTGCAGCAAATCGGCAGCGCGATCAGACGGAATCAGGCCCAATCCGCGCGGGATGATGCCCTGGAAAGCGAGCTTTTGGAGCTGCTGCAGTACCGGAATGGAATCAACGGAATGATCACCGCGATCAATGGCCGTCTGGTTCTGAATTTTTTTACCGATGAGGGATTGCTTCCCAATTATGCCTTTCCCGAAGCCGGTGTAACCCTGCAAAGCATCATTCTGCGGGAACCGGTTCGTACCGATGACCAGGGCCGCCGCTTTGAACCGGTATCGTATGAATACATCCGGCCCGCGGCATCCGCCATCTTTGAACTGGCGCCAGGCAATGTCTTTTATGTTCAGGGCAGAAAGGTTCGGATCGATCAGATCGGCATGGCTGCCAGCGATCTGGAGTCCTGGCATTTTTGTGACAGTTGCAGTTATATGGAGCGGATGACGGAACATACCCTGCAGCGCCTGACCTGTCCGACCTGCGCCAGCCCCAACTGGCCGGACCGGTCCCTGACCCGTGATCTGGTTCGCATCGGCCAGGTGGTTTCCACAACCATCGATCGAAAATCCCGCAGCCATGATGAAAAGGAAGAACGGGAACTGGAATTTTTCTCCCGGCATGAATCCATTGTCATTCCACCCACCGCGGAACGCCGGGCGTATCAGATCCGCGGGGGCCAGGTGGCTTTCGGTTACGAATATATCAGCAAATCCACCCTGCGGGTCGTGAACATGGGGCAGACAGCGGAACAGACACCGTCGATCCGCATCGGTGGGCGGGAGGTCCCGGGCGCCGGATTTTCCATTTGTCCGGATTGCGGCAAGGTTCAACTGAATGGCAACAATGGAGAACCCCAAGAGCTGAGACATGATATTTCCTGCCGGCATCGCAGCCGATCCGCGTCACAAAGTCTCAACCGCCATACCGTTCCCCTGCGGGCCGTGTTTTTGTATCGGGAACTGAATTCCGAAGCCATTCGAATTCTGCTTCCGGTCAGCCAGGCGGATGAGCGGAACGGCATGGATTCCTTTGCCGCTGCAGTCCATCTGGGGCTGAAATTGTTTTTTCATGGCAATATCGATCATCTGAACGGGTGTATGGATGACGTGCCGGTACCCGGAAGCACGAGCCGGCGCCATCATCTGATGCTCTATGACCAGGTTCCGGGCGGCACCGGCTATCTGAAGCAACTGGCGGAACCGGCATCGCTTCTGTCCGTGCTGCGGCTGGCCCTGGATCATCTGGAACGCTGTGACTGCGCCAACCGGGCGGAGCACAATACCGATGGCTGTCACCGGTGCATCCTGCAGTTCCGGCATCGGCGGGATCGTCATGATCTCTCCCGCATGTCCGCGATCCGCGTGCTGAGACGGGTGCTGGACCATGCGGATGGACTGGAACCGGTGGGCCGCATATCCGATATCGATATTCACCCCCAGATTCAAAGCGAGCTGGAGCGGCTGTTTCTGGAAAGCCTGAGAAATGAACCCGGGGCCAGGCTTCAGTCCAGAATGGTTCATGGCAGGTCCGGCTTTCGGTGGGAATACCGGAACACCGTCTGGGAGGTGGCGCTTCAGGTTCCCATCGCTGCCGATCAGCGGGTGGCACAGGCATCGATTCCGGATTTTATCTTTTATCCGGTACGGCCAGCAGTCTCCCGGCCCATTGCCGTGTTTCTGGACGGATTTGAATTTCATGCCAACGAACCGGACGGCCACAACCGCATTGCACAGGATGTGGCCCAGCAACAGGCTCTGGTTCATTCCGGCCAGTACCGGGTCTGGCGGTTTTCCTGGGACGATATCTCCCTTCGGCATTTTCCGGAACGTATTGCCGCCACCCGGTTTAGCCAGGCAAATACGGTTCGAAGACACCAGATGGCTGGTCAACTGGGCAATGATCCGAACGGGGTCATCGCGGCCCCCATGGACACCCCGGCGTGGCGCCTGTTTTTGAAGTATTTGACCCACCCGTCGGAAACCGAATGGACTGTCATGGCCTGGCTGGATGCCCTGACCCTTCCCGACCGGCCGGGGCCGCTATGCCTGGAATCGGTCATAGACATCCTGAATGGATTGCAGGAACCCGATACCCCGCTGGCAGATATTCCGGCGTGCCCGGCTCCGGATGGATTTGGCGGTGTTTTTTCAGAATGCGGGCAATCGCTTCAGGGGATTACTGTTGCCACACAGACCGGAATCCAAACCCGTGACCCGTCCGGTCTCTTCTCGCTTCTATGTTTCAATGACGACCAGGGCCTGACCAATCCGGATTTTGTCCGGCACTGGCAGGGCTTTTTGCATCTGGCCAACCGGCTCCAGTTTCTTTCCCACTGCCATATCACAACGATTCGGGCCTGTCGCGATGGCTGGCTGCCCGCTGGGGTGGATGCATACACCACATTTCTGGGCGGTGGTGATCAACCCGCATCGGCCGGGTTTGAACAGGCGGACCCAGCAATTCGGCCCATGCTGGCCCGGCTGGTTTCCGAAGGCCGGGAAGTGCCGGTCATCGGCTATGAGCTGCTGGCGCATGGCCGAATTCTGGCTGCGGCGGAAGCGGCCTGGCCATCCTGTCAGATATGCCTGATCCATGCAGATGCGCCGGAAGACCGGGACATTTTTGTACAGTCCGGCTGGCAGGTGTTTGTCTTTGATGACTCCGGCCTGTCTGCTTCGGATATGGAAACCCTCATCCCAACAATACCGGTGCAACAATGATCCCACCCCCATTTTCCATCAAGATCGCGCTGGGCGCGGATTTTCTGGTGTCCTTCAGCAGACTGCCCCAGAAACAGCAGAAACAGGTCCGGGAATTTCTGGATAAATTCACGGAAAATCCGACCGGGAGCGCACTCAATTACGAACCGGTTCAGGGTGCCCGTGACCCCAATTTGCGTTCTGTCCGCATGGGCTCGGATTACCGGGGAATTATCCTGAAACCCCGGCAGGGAAATGTTTATGTGCTGCTGTGGGTGGATCACCATGACGAGGCATACCGCTGGGCGCGGAACCGAACCTGCATCATTCATCCGGTGACCGGAACCATGCAGGTCATTCTGACCGAAACCGTTGAGCCCAACGACACCGATATGTCGAGATGCCGAAATGATGGAATGCCGGCATCCCGGCATATAGGGCCTGTACCGGGTCTTTTTGATGCCGTGGATGATGTCACCCTGATCTCTTTGGGTGTTCCGGAGACACGGCTTTCGGATGTCCGGCAAATCTGTCACGAGTCCGACATCGAGACCGCCGAGACTTTTTTGCCACGGGAAGCGTTTGAGGCAATCTTTTTGCTGGCTGCCGGATATACCCCGGACGAGGTGCGCCATGAACTGGACATATCCCGCGAAACCGTTGTGGATACCGACGATTTTTCCTCGGCAATCGAACGGGCCGGTTCCAAACGTCAGTTTGTCGTGGTCACGGATGCCATAGAAATGGAGAAAATTCTGGCGGCGCCCCTGGATCAGTGGCGGATTTTTCTCCATCCCTCTCAGCGCAGACTGGTTGAAATGACGGCAAACGGCCCGGTTCGGGTGCTGGGCAGTGCGGGTACCGGAAAAACCGTGGTGGCCATGCACCGGGCCGCATGGCTGGCCAGACAACTGAATATGCCGGGCCAGAAAATCCTGTTTACCACCTATACCCGCAACCTGGCCGCGGACATTGCCGAAAATCTTAAAAAGCTCTGCTCGCCGGACGACTGGGACCGGATGGAAGTGGTCCATCTGGACGCCTGGGTCCGACGGTTTCTGGAAAAACAGGGTTTTTTCCTCAAAATGACCTATGATGAAGGTGCCAACGCCACGGAACTGTGGAACAGGGCACTGAACATGCTGCCCGCAAACCTGTCTTTTTCACCGGAATTTTTGCGCGCCGAATGGATCAACGTGGTTCAGGCCCATGGCATAACGAATTTGCAGGGATATATCCGGGTGACCCGGGCGGGACGATCCCAACGACTTTCCCGACCAGAGCGGCAGGCCATCTGGCCGGTATTCGAGGAGTATCGGGCGCTTTTGCTCGAAAAGGGGCTCACCGAGCCGGTGGATGCCTACCGGGATGCGGCAAAACTGATTCAGAATCAGCGGATCGGTTTCCCCTATGCCGCGGTGATTGTGGATGAAGCCCAGGATTTTGGAAACGCGGCGTTTCGGCTGATTCGGGAGCTGGTCCGGCCGGGTGTCAATGATCTGTTCATTGTCGGGGATGCGCATCAGCGGCTGTATGGGCACCAGGTCACCCTGTCCCGATGCGGGATCGATATCCGGGGACGGGGCCGAAAGCTGCGGATCAATTACCGGACTACCGAGGAGATCAAAAACTGGGCAACCGGGCTGTTACGCGGATTGGACGTGGATGATCTGGATGTCGGCCTGGATGATCTGGCTGGTGTCCGGTCATTGACCCATGGTTCGCAGCCGGTAATTCAGTCCTGTTTCAGCGAACAGGATGCTGCCAAAAATATCTCCACCCATATCCGTCAGTTGATGGCATGTGAGAATGCCGAGCCCGAAGGGATATGCCTGGTGGCCCGATCCAATCGGGAACTGAATCTGTACGAACAGTATCTGTCATCCATCTGTCCGGCGATTCACCGAATCGATACCAGCCGGGCAGATGATCGCACCAAACCCGGTCTGCGACTGGCCACCATCTACCGGGTGAAGGGGCTGGAATTTGATCATGTGATCGTATCGGGTCATATGGATGAGCTGGAACCGGTGAATGAATTGCCGGTACGCAATACAAGGCACCAGCCGCAAAATGGCCTTGAAAACCGGATACTGATGTATGTGGCCGCCACCCGGGCACGCAAATCCCTGCTGGTTTGCCGGATCAGTTCTACATAGTGGATTCAGTGACCAGTGAGCGGTACCTACTGGCCACTGGTACAAGGGTGTGCAGCAACGGAAAGAGGATACGTTACAATAAACATCAGTCACGGACACCAATGGATTTGATATAGGCGATGACATGCCAGCGGTCGATGGCCCGTATCGTTGTGGCAAGGGCCGGCTGCTGGTTGTTTTCACCGGCGCCATAGCTGATATGCTGAAAGAGGGTGCCATCCGACAGGCTTTGAACGGTTTTGCTTTTCAAATCCGTCGGGAGCGGGGTAAAACTTTGTCCGACGGCGCCATTCCCGTCATGATTGATGCCATGACACTGCTGACAAAACGTCCCATAAACGATCTGACCCCGCCGGATCACCGCATCATCCGTGGGCAGCGGTGACACCAGTGTCTCGGCAGCCATGGACCGCCAGACCGCTTCTGCGCTGTCCACCGGAACAATGCCGGATTCCATGATCAGTATGGGATTTTCATGCGGCCTGACCGCAGGCGTCTCCCGCATCCGGCCATAGGGAAAATGGTTGTCATAATATATCAGGATGTTGTAACCGGCCAGGGCCACAAAAACCAGAACCGGAATTGCGAGCAGTTTTTTCATTTACTCACCTGACAGACCGCGAACATGTTGACGATAGGGCAGTGGCGGATAAACCGCATAGGGCGATTCTCCGGGAACATCCGGAACCGGACGGTATGCCCAGCCGGGCTGCCCCCTGTCTCCGACAAACCGGTACACAACCATGCCTTTTACAAGAATGAACAGCAGCAACAGCAGGATAACGATCCAGGTGGTTGTTTCTGAACGGGTATGGGATTGCATGTCAAATCGCCTTTCCGGTCAAACCGAACATCAGAATATAGGCGATGCCCCAGAGAACCGTCCCCAGAATGACCAGAAACAGAAACAGGGGAAACGGCGCATTCCGTTCCCGGATACCGTCCGGATAGGTTGCGGTCACCTGTGTCTGACGGTCTTCCGAATTCCGGCCCCTGAAATGGACAAAGGCCAGGGCAACCCCGACCAGTACCACACATGACAGGGCCGGAAAAATTGCAAGGACGATATGTTGTATATTCAACAGATTGAAATATCGCATGGCGGCACCTTTCTGGAAATGCCTATGGCATCCGAATCAGGGAAATCACCAGCACGGAGGCGCTGGTCAAAAGCCCCAGACAGGCCATGGTGATCAAGACAATCGCTTCAATCCGGTGTATCCGGCGGATTGGGACCGGGCAGGTTTTTGTGTCGTGCAGCAGAGGAAGGTATGCCGCGCGTTTCTGATCCCGGAATTGTCCGTTTTTCAGGGCCCAGTAAAAGACCAGGGCACTGATGCCAAAACCAATTGTCATGTAAGCCAGAAAATAGATGATATACATTTTTCAATATCCGGATGAGTAAAGAGGCAAAGTGGCAAAGTTCACTGACCACCGGCCTCTGACCTCCGGATCCCTCCGGCATCACGCTGATTGATAAATTGGACCGCCACAAAATTACCCACATCCCAGATTTTTTCAGACTCCAGTTCGGCCTTGAAATGGGGCATGGCTGATCCGGGAATGCCGTTCATGATCTGAAAATACAGAATCCCGCCGGATATTTCACGGCCTTTCAGGATCGTGAAATTGAGCGGTGGCGGATAAATCCAGGGTTGGGCCGGCCCCATGCCATCACCGATGGGACTGTGGCATCCCATGCAGAAATCCTGATAAATTTTCTGGCCCCGGGCGAGGCCGGCCACGGATGTGGGATAGGGATTGGCAACCATGCGCCACCCTTCCGGTACATGATCGGAAAGCCATTTTGCGTTGTGTACCGGACCGGCTTCATATGCCGCTGTCACCCGCGTCTTCCAGTAATCCTGATGGGCCATGCGGCTGTCAGCGGATTTTCCGCCCAGGCTCTGCACATAGCGCGTCAACCGTTTGATGCGGTCCATTCCCAGATATTCAAACGGCGGCATGATGGAGTTGGGCCGGGTGAAGCGCGGATTGATAAAATGGGCGAAGTGCCAGTCATCCGGATGCTCCCCGCCTTCCTGGGACAGGTCCACGCCGGTGCGTTGGGAGCCCAGGAGAACCGGTCGGTCCGCGACATAGTCCCCTGACTGGGCAATGCGCTCGGCGCCGTTACCCCAGTCAATGGAGCGGACCGACTGGCTGTGGCAGTACACGCAACCGTTGGCGATATAAAGGGCCCGACCCGCATTCTCCTCAGCCGTGCGTTCCCGGAATATTTCCGACGGGGTCATGTCCCGGGTGGCATGGGGCCAGAAGACCATGACAAACACGATGGCAAAGAGAATTGCCAGGGAACCGGTTATGACGGCCCGGGGTGTCATTTCCTGGCTCATGATTCGGCTCCGGGATTCCAGTACAGGGTGCGAATGACATTGTAGAGTCCGATATAGGCGCCAATGACAATGAATACGCCGATGGCCAGCCGGATGACATAATAGACATGGATTTCCGGCAGGACCCGGTAAATGGTTTCCCCGTTCAGCCAGGCGTTTCCCTGAATGAGCCCGGCAGCGGTCAGGACAATGGTGAACCCGACCACCCCGATGAGTATCAGCCAGTACTGCAGATCCGCCAGAAACCGGCTGTAAAGCGGTTTGTCCGTGATTCTGGGCAGAACATAATACATTCCTCCCAGGGAAATCATTCCGGCGAATCCCAATACCCCGATGTGGGAATGTCCGATGACCCAGTTGGTGAAATGCGTGATCCGCTGAACATTGGGCAGGGCCATCATGGATCCCTGAATACTGACAAAAAAATACATGATCGTGCCGGTAAAAATGAATTTTCCGGCGATATCCGCATGAATCTCCCCCAGTTTTCCCCGGGCCGTGTACCAGATGTTGATCAGAAATACCATGACCGGAATCACCATGGCCACGCTGTCCACGATGGCAATCACCTTCAGCCAGGTGGGCACGGGAACCTGGAGCAGATGGTGGGTGCCGATATGCGTATAGACAACCAGAAGCCCCCAGAACCCCAGAATGCTGAGTGTATGGCTGTACAGCGGATTTCGGGTCACTTTGGGTATCACGTAGTAGGCCACTGCCAGTGACAGGGGTGTCAGGAGCAGCCCGAAAATATTGTGACCATAAAACCAGAGCAGAACCGCATCTGAAATGCCCAGAAGGGCGCCCGTTTCGGGCTCCCAGACCACGTTGCCGATAAAATAGGTGACACCGGTCATGACGACAGCGGCGCAGACATACCAGACCGAAACATACAGAATCGGTTCCTTTCGCTGCCGGATCGTCAGGAACAGGTTTGCGCCGATCAGTCCGAAACCGATCACGATCAGGATTTTGACCGGCCATATCAGCTCGGCATATTCCCGCCCGGTGGTATGCCCCAGCGATAGACCGATCATGCCCGCGGCAACGGCCACATTCCACAGCAGCACGGTTATAAGCCCCAGTTTTTGACTGTAAAGCCGGGTTTGCATGAGCCTGGGCACCAGGTAGTGGGCCGCTCCCAAAAGACCCGGGGTGACAAATCCAAACAGGACCAGGTTGACATGAATGGGACGGATGCGCCCGAATTCCAGAAACGCGATATTGGCCATAAAATCGGGTGCGACCAGATAACTGGCTGCCAATATGCCAAAAGACGTGGCCACCGCAAACCAGAATGCGGCGGTCAGACAATAGGCCCTGGCCGTCATGTAATTTTCAGATTCCATGGTGATGTCACCTGTCATCTCTTCTTTCCCCGGTTTTCATCCATGACACGACAGCCAGCAGTCCACATTGGCATTTTTCTGTCGGTGGCAGGTGATGCAAAACTCCATTAGAAATATTTTCCCGGTGATGCGGTCTGCCGTTTCCACCAGACCATGACATTCTTTGCAGGCAATGTCTTTCTGGATATGCCGCTGGTGGTTGAACAACACATGCTCGGGCAGGACATTGGCTTTTTTCCAGGGGATCGGTGTCCGGGTGCTGAAGTATGCATGTTCTTTCTGAATCCAGTGGTGATTGCGGATGATATGGTTGTGGCAGTGAAGACACTTCTCGACCGGCGGCAAACCCGGATGCCGCGAATAGCGCACATACGGATGGCAATACGCGCATTGAATGTCTTTTACACCGGCATGAACCCGATGGCTGAACGGAATCGGCTGCTCCGGACCGATTCGGGTTCCGGGTGTCGTATAGAAAAAAAAGACAAATCCGGCAATCAGAATCACACTCAACAATGTCAGGAAAACAGGAATCTTGTTGCGATGCAGCGCTGCGGGATGCACATTCATCCGGTCACCTCCGCAGGCTTCCGTTGGATCAGCTCCGGAAACTGGTTGAAAAAAGTGGTAATGGAAACCGCCATCAGGCCCAAAAACCCCATGGAAATCAGGCCGTCCGATGCCTGAAAAGGCAGCCGGGCGGCATGGGGCGCATACACCGGACCGAGGAGCAGCATATGCTCCAGCCAGATGGCGACCATGACTGTCAGGCAGATCAGGATCATGGATTTGGGCATGGTCTTGACCGTTTTGTTGATCAGAATCAGAAAGGGAATGATGAATCCGGTCAGAAAAACCGTCCAGGCCAGAATATTCCATGGCGGGGTCATGGTCCGCTGAATCAGATAGGCGGTTTCTTCCGGAATATTGCCGTACCAGATGACGACCAGTTGCACATAGAAAAAATCTCCCCAGAGCATGCAAAAGGCAAAGAAAAGTTTGCCGATATCATGAAACTGGGATGGTTGCAGCGCAAATGCCACCTGCGGATTCAGATGAAGAATGGCGGCCAGAATAATGACAGCCCCCAGTCCCACGTAAAATGCCTTCACAAAGGTGTATGCCCCGAACAGGGTGGAATACCAGTGGGGATCCATGCTCATGACCAGATCGAATCCGATCAGCGAAAGGACCAGGGTAAATGCCAGGATATACAGATTTCCAAAAATTGTCATCCGGCGGCGGTATTGCTCCGGATCGGGGCGCCGCCTGTACCAGTGCCGGATCAAAAGGTCCTGAAACCAGCGGCCGGTGACATCGGAGGACAGCTTGAACCACAGGGAATGATACAGATACGCCAGCCCGATTCCATAGAGAACCAGCATGCCGGCCGCATTTCGAACAAACAGGAAGGGCAGATTCAGCCAGACTTCCTTGCCGTGCAGATTCTCATGCAGCCATGGAAAGACATGGCCGCTGCCCAGAAAAAGGATCAGAAAGAGCAAAAAGGAAACCGGGAAAAAAGCGGCAAAAGATTCGGAAACCGTATTCAGGGGACGGCTCCACCGGGCATTGACGGTGTTCATCACGACTGAAAAAAGCAATCCGCCCTGAGCCATGGCGGAAAACATCAGAAAATTGATGAGATAGGTCCGCCATGCCTTTTCCGGATGATCGCCGGATACCTGCAAAATGAATGTGACGGTTCCGACCAGCATGAATGCCAGAAAGATCGGGATCAGAAACCGGGTGGTGATATGAAAGGGCTGTCTGGTTTCCATAATCATCCTGTCGGTTTCTCAACCGTCATGACCGTTGCGCCGTTGTCACGGAAGAAATGGCTCAGATCGGTCTCCTGGCTTCTGGCGCAGGTGGCGATCACGCCAAAACGGGCTCCGGAGAAACCGGGATCAACCGGTCCGGGCGGCCTGAACTGCGGGAGGCGTGCCAGGGTCAGCAATCCGATGATATTGCCCATGACGGCAAAGAGAATGGTGAATTCAAACCCCACAATGAAAAATGGAACCCAGGCCACTACCGGCTTGCCACCGACAATCAGATTCCATCGGGTTGCTGAAAAAACAGCCAGCCCAAATCCGGCCAGAAATCCCAGAATGCCACCGGCCAGTGTAAACCACCCGACCCGGCTTTTCTTCACATTCAGGGCATTCATGATTTTGGGGCTGGGAACCGGGCTGTGTACCCGTTCAACAGACCAGGAAGATTTTTTCAGGTTGCGAATGGCTACCGCCGCGGCGTCATCGCTGTCAAACAGTCCCAGAATGGAAATCGTTTCATTGGTCATGATGATCCCCTGCAAAAAGGGTTTCCTTCATCTCTGTCATGGAAACCGACGGCAGATGTTTGACAAACAGCACAAACAGAAAGAAAAACAGGCAGAAGCTCCCGAACATGATCCCCAGCTCGATCAGGGATGGCCGGTACAGTCCCCATGTATAGGGGACAAAATCATGGGCCACGCTGCCGATGATGATGACAAACCGTTCATACCACATGCCGACATTGATGAGAAGCGACAGTCCGAAAAGCCAGGGAATGCGGGTCCGGATTTTTTGAAACAGGAACAACAGGGGGATCAGGGTATTGCAGATGACCATGATCCAGTATTCCAGGCTGTAGTCTCCGAAGATCCGCCAGCGGAAGGTTTCCATTTCAACCACATTGTGGCTGTACCAGGCAATGAAAAGTTCGGTTCCATAGGCAAACCCAACGATAATACCTGTAAATACAATGGTTTTTGCGACATTTTCCAGTACGGAAACCGTGATGATGGCTTCGTATTTAAAAATTTTCCGGAGTGGAATCATCAGGGTCAGGACCATGGCCAGGCCGGAATGAATCGCGCCGGCCACAAAATAAGGTGCAAAAATGGTGGTGTGCCATCCCGGAACAACACCCAGTGCAAAATCCCAGGAAACCACGCTGTGAACCGATATGACCAGGGGCGTGGCCAGGGAGGCGAAAAAAAGATATCCCCGGGCATAATGCCGCCACTGTTCATGGGTGCCGGTCCATCCCAGGGAAAGGACCTGAAAAATTTTCTTTCGGGTTCCCGAGGCCCGATCCCGGACCGTCGCCAGGTCCGGCAGCATTCCCGTGTACCAGAATGCGGCGCTGACCATCAGATAGGTGCTGATGGCCACCACGTCAAACATCAACGGGGATGTGAAATTGGGCCATAACGTCCGCTGGGTCGGTATCGGGAGCATGTAGAAAACCACCCAGACGCGGCCCAGATGGATAAAGGGGAATAGCCCGGCAACACAAACCGCAAAGATGGTCATGGTTTCGGCAGCCCGCGCGATCGGATTCCGCCACCCGGCACGAAACAGATGCAGGATGGCGGATATCAGGGTTCCGGAATGCGCGATACCGACCCAGAACACAAAATTGACCAGATAGATGCCCCAGTGCACCGGGTTATTCTGCCCGCCAACCCCGATGCCGGTCACAATCTGATAAAGCCAGCATCCTGCCCCCAGAAGCACGCCCATGAAAAGAAAGGCAATCAGCAGCCAGTAGAATCTGGATGGGGGCTGAAGGGTGTCCAGAACGGTATTGTCAATGCTGTCGCAGGTCAATTCTGCCATATGGGGTCACTTTTCCGTGAAAATGGAAAAACAGAAGTCAGAATTCAGAAGACAGAATTCAGAATAAAAAGGTATATGTCATTTTCATATATGGGGGTGAACCATCCGGAATGATTCATGAGCGTTTATCTTGAGAATACAGATAGATGTTCCCGTAATCAACTATCAGCTTCACCGGCTTTCTGGGCCAACGCGACAGGATGTCCACAACGTCCATGAAGTCCACCCGCCCGGATGAGCCGGCACGGTCAGGGTGTTCTGACCTGTTGCAATTCCCTGAAAGTCTCCCCATTATCCCGGCAAAGGCCTACCGGGCCAGGAAACAATCGCATTGTCCAGGGTCTGCACAATTTTCTTCAGATAAATCACCGCAGGTTTGGTATTGAGATAACCCAATACCTGATAGGCCCGGGGATCGTCTGCCAGCCTGCGCACCCGGCTCTCCGGATCCATGAAATTGCCGAAAACAAGCGCATGGGTCGGGCAGGTCTGGACACAGGCTGGCGTGATGTCACCATCGCGGATCAGGCGATTTTCATTTTTGGCATGATCATGGCCATCCTTGATCCGCTGAATGCAGAACGAGCATTTTTCCATGACCCCGGCGGATCGCACGGTCACGTCCGGATTGAGCTGCAATGGCAGCGGCTTCGGCCGGTCCCACTCCAGCCAGTTGAATCGCCTGACTTTGTAGGGACAATTCTGGGCGCAGAAACGGGTTCCGATGCACCGGTTGTATATCTGATTGTTGAGGCCTTCCCTGCCGTGATGGGGGGCATAGACCGGGCAGACCGATTCGCACGGGGCATTGTCGCAGTGCTGGCACATCATGGGCAGAAAAATGATTTTTTGCATATCATCCGGATCGAGATACCGTTCGATCCGAAGCCAGGCCATTTCACGACCGGCCAGAATCTGTTTTTCACCCACCACGCCAATGTTGTTTTCGGCATAACAGGCGACTGTACAGGCGCCGCATCCGATACAGCGGTCCAGATCAACCACCATACCCCAGCGATAGTCCGCATGCGGATGGGATGGATAAATATCCCGACGGATGTCATAACCTTCAGGTATGGGCAGGGTGAGTGGGAAATCCCACATGCCGAGGCCCTGCCCGGAATCGGGTGATGGCAGATGACAGGTTTGAATGTCACAGGTCAGCGCGATGGCGCGACCGTGCTGGGTTCTGCTGCCGTCCAGATGCGCCAGCGACTCGTTTTGCCCGAGTGCACGGACCTCTGAAAGCGGGACCTGATACGACGGGCCCCCGGTGAGCGGATTTTGGCCTGGTGCAAGCAGTGTCAATGGGTTCTGTCCCTGATTTTGGGCATAGCGGCCATACCCGGTATGTCCCTGGCCCAAAGTCATGGCCACTGCGTCGGGATGGATACCGGGCCATTCAAAAACCGGGACCTTTATGGTGCCGAAATCCGATTGAAATAGAATCACATCCCCCTGTTTCCACCCTCTGGCTGCCATGGTTTGGGGATGGACCTGAGCGACCGACTGCCAGCAGATCAGGGTTAACGGGTCCGGGGTTTCGTTGAGCCAGGGTTTGTTGGCCCCCCGGCCATCATAAAATCGCAGGGATGGAACAGCCATCACGATCAGTCCGGCACCGGGCCGGTCGTCCGGGCTGTCAGGCATCATCCGGTCCAGGGGCAATTCACCGACCGATAGTCCGGGATTAAATGGCGGGCCTTCTGATTGGTTGAATATGCCACCGGCCTGTACGGCATTCACCCAATCCGCGGGACTTTGAATATTCAATTGTCCGGCGACATGGGACTTGTAATCGGAAACGGGTTGTTGATCGCTAAAGGCGCAGCGAAGCAGCAAATCGCCGATGGCGGGCGCATCGGTCAGTCGGCCCATCGCGGGCTGAAGGGTACCGGTTACACGGGTTTTCCCTTCATAGGCGTCCCAGGTTTCCAGTGGAAGTTGAATGGGGCATATCAGATCGGCCAGTTCAGCCGTTTCATCCATAAAATTGGTAAAACTGACCACAAAAAGTGATTCACGGGAGATGATTTCGGTCAAACGGTGGGCCGAAGGCAGGGTAAAGACAGGATTGGTGTTGTGCAGCAGCAGCAGTTCGACCGGCTCTGAATCAATGGCTTCAAAAAATGCCGACACGTCGGAGCGCCTGGCCGCGCATTCGATTCGATGTCGGTTCTGAAAATCGTGGCGGGGCAGGGCGGGGTCCAGGATCAGATTCAACAGACTGACGCCAATATCGGTGTGCATGGCGGTGCGGCTGTCCATGCCGGGTCCTGAACCAAGAATCAGTGGAGATTCTGCATCGATGATGCGATTTGACAGCATGTCAAAATCCGCCTTACGGATACCGGCCCGGCGACAGACTTCGGATCGGGTCAATGTATCGCAGATACGGCTGATCTGGTTTTGAATCGGACCCGGAATTTCTGCGCCACGTCCGCTGCTATGCAATTTCCGAATCAGGCCAAACACCACAGTCGCTTCACTTCCGGGCCGGCAGGCCATCCAGTGATCGGCATTGGCCGCGGTCAGGGACTGAAACGGAGATATCTGAATGAAAACACCTTTCCGGCCGTTGTGCAACGCATGCATGGCTTTGAATTTGCGGGCGTATTCGACCGGAGAGAGCCAGGTTTCCAGAAAATCGGCGCCAAAACCAACCAGGATATCCGCCTGATCCATATGGTAGGATGGGAGAACCGGTGCACCAAAAACCATATCATGGGCGGCTTTCAATGATTCAAAGGCATGGGGTTCAAAGAGAAGGGGGCCATCGGATTTCCACTGCTGCAACACGTCCTGAAACACCCTTGAGAGCGTGTCTCCGACAACCTCGCTGATGAGACGAACCCGGTTGGGGCCATTTTGGCCGGCGGCCCGGGCCTTTTGGATGATCAATTCCGCTGCCCGGGCAAAACTGACGGGATGCCATCCGCCGGATTCCCGGATCAGGGGCGTCTGAAGCCGGTCCGGGTTGTAAATACCCTGCAATGCGGCCTGTCCCCGCATACACAAAGCCCCCTGATTGATGGGGTGGGCAGGGTTTCCTTCGAGTTTGATGACGCGGCCTTCCCTGTTTTTTGCCAGAATACCGCATCCGGCAGGACATTCCCGGCAGGTGGATGCATACCACCCTGCTTTGCCCGTGACCATATCGTCCGGCGCATGAATGAGGCTGAAAAGCGTTTTTTCAGCCTCCGCCGTACAGCCGGCTGCAACGGCGATACTGCCGATGCCGGAAATTTTAAGAAAGCGCCTTCGATTCATGATTCGGTCATGATCTCCGAAAGATACAGATTGGGCTGGGAGGATTTTGGTCAGGACACTATTGGCCATTTTCTGAAAGCGTGACACACAGTTTCAAATTAACAATCCCATATATTATTGTCAAAAAAAAACCGACGGGTCTGGCTGATCGACTGCGTCCGATTGCCCGCCCTATTTTGCCTCGCCGCCGTGAGGCTTGTAGAAGACATGCTCGCCGATCCCGACCGTCTTGATGTAGTTTGCGGACCAACTGGGGGTTACCTTCCGCTGGTGGAAATACAATGCGCCACCGGTTCGATCCGTTAGTTGCCGGTTGAGAGCTTTTCGAGCTATTTCCTTGGCGATCGCGTAGGATTCATCCTCCTCTGCGTCATCCGAACGGCCATCGCACCACCACGAGAACTGGCAGGCTCCCTGCTCGCGGCCTTGCCTGACAACTTCACAAATCGTGTTTGGAAAGCCTTCATGGCCTAACCGGTTTATAACAACATTGGCTATTGCTTCCATACCGGCGGCCCCATCGCCCCTGGTTTCCCAGTAGATGGTTCGTGAAAGACAGGTGATCGCATCGTCCAAGAGCTCTTTGCCGACCGGATCGACCGCTTGGGCCTCAGGCTTCGTGATGATCTCGGATGGAGAAGGCCGCGCCTTACTGCCTTCGGCCGCTGCGCTCTGCTCCAGTACCTCCGCCTTGCTCTCAGCAGTTTCCGCCTTCTGTGTCCGGTCAGCCGCGATCGCTTGGCCCACGAGAAGGCTTGCCGCAAGGCAGGCCGCAATCCATATTTGGCGCATGGTCGAACCTCCTGGATAAATTAAACATGATGCTGGGGACGTTATGCTTTTAATGCTTTAGGCAATGAAATCAAGTTCGAATAGTAAGAGCGTCCAAAGGCTCATCTTACTTAGCGCCTGAACGGAAAACTTTTTTCTGTATCAAAAAATCGAAATTCGAAGCACGAAATCCGAAACAATGACCAAAAGAAAAATGTTCAAAACAGTGTATTGACGGATATATCCTTTTGGTCATTCCAAAATTTGGATTTTGAATTTGTTTCGATTTTCGGATTTCGGTATTCGAATTTTGCCTGAACAGGGATTTTCGTTCAGACACTACTTATTCCGGGTATATTTCCCCAGGTTCTCGACCGCTTTCATTCCTGCAGCTTTCAATTTTTCCCTGTCCCTGGTCATAGATCCCAGCGAAATTGTAATGTAATATCCGTCCTTCAGGATGTGCAATCCCGGAGGCGCCAAAAAGTTGTCATCACCAACGCCCTCGATTTTTTCAGCATCCTTAAACTCGATTATCAAGTTTTTTGCATGCCTATCCGGTTGCGTCCCAAGACATCCAGTTGACAGGCTGCTGGGAATCGCCGTATGCACGGCAGCGCCTACCTATGCGGGGTGGCACAAATAACACGATCAATAGTCGACCTCCTTGGGAGCTAACTGGATAGGCATGGTTTTTTGATCAGATAAAAATGAGGGTGGCGGCCGAGTCAACAGATAAAACTCTGCGTCTTGTTCCTACAAGACACTTCACCGTAATAAAAGCTGGCCGACCGCCAACAAGAACTATAGACTTCAAAATTCCGAATGTCACCGTGAAATGTGAAAAAATCTGAAAATACAATCGAACACAAGAGTAAACCTCATTTAAAATATGTTCTGTAGGAATTCAATTTAAATA
>DFZE01000279.1 GCA_002382065.1 Desulfobacteraceae bacterium UBA4064 | reverse complement strand
ATGTCCGATGCCCGCCGGATAATCAAGGGCATGTTGATTTCATCCGCGATGTATCGCGCCAGCTCGCTTTTTCCAGCCCCGGGAACACCGTGAAAGCAGAATGTGCCCCGCGGCCGGCGCCTGAGCCCGGCAACAATTTCCGGAATTTCGACATCGGTATTGAGATACTCCGGATTGTATGCGGTCCGGACGATGTTTCTGGACGGCAGCCGCTTTTGCCCCAGCAACGCCGCACTGTGATCGAGTGTCTGTTCGGCCAGTTCAATGGCCCGGAGATTGTCGCCATTACCGGCAATCCGGGCCACTTTGGCGGCGCGGTCAAGCTGCCCCGGTGTGGTTTCCGCATTGGCGGCAATGCGCGCGATCCATTCCGGTGTCGGGTTAAAACCACCAAGATGGTGTTCGGCTATAAAGCGCCTGACGCTGTTCGGCGGAATGGGAAACTGCACCGAGTAATCGAATCGGCGCAGATAGGCCGGGTCGATATGGTCGATATAATTGCAGACCCAGATCGCGGGAACCGGATTACGTTCCATGGTCCGGTTGATCCAGGCTTTTCCGGCGGTGCGACTGCCGGACGGTGATTTGCTGTTGCCAAACAATCTGCTCAACAACCCGAAGTCGGACGGAAAAACATCCTCGATCTCGTCAAACATCAAAATGGAACTGCCGGAACCAGCCAGAAGACGCTGACACAGATTGTATGCCCGCAGCCGTCCCTCGCCCCGAATGGGGTCTCCGTCTTCATCGGCAAATGCAATTTCATACAGATCCATACCCAGCCCGGCGGCCAGCGACTGGACATATTCGGTTTTGCCGACCCCTGGCTTGCCATGAAACAGGATATTGACGCCGACTTCCTTTTTTTCGACCGCGTTTTTTAAAAATGTTCGCAGCACTTCCGTATCCCGCGAAAGATGGGGAAAATGATCCAGTGTAAGAGTGGGGGCAGACGCCCGCCTGAGAAAGCGCCGGGTCATTTCATCCGCATTGGCATGCGGAGACAGCAGCAAACCCGAAAGCCCGTCAATCAGATTGAGTTTGTCTTCAAAATCCACAATGCTGTGGTCAATCTGGACCAGCCCGGTGGTCATCAGCAGACTTTCCGCACTGATGGCGTCCTGAAAGTCTTTCTCGGGAACACCGAAAAGCTGAGCCAGAACCTGACACAGGAGATGATCCGTGGTCTTTTCAGACCGCGACGAAATGGCGCTCTTGAATTCCGAAAATATTTCCATGGCAGCGGTAAACATCAACAGGGCCTGGTTGGCGTCTGAAAGTCCCAGCATTTTTGACAGCATATTCATGTTGCGAAACAGCGGCAACTGGGATGAGAGTTTGGCCTCCTGAAGGGTTTTCAACTGATTTTTGAGAATTTTTTTGCTGTTGACCGGTGTCGGCTTTTTTTTGGGGATATCATCATAGTCGTCATCGTCATCATCCGGCAGGGGCAGACCGGTCAGCGATGTGAAATCATCGCATTCGAATATGTCCGCCCATCGGTTTTTGCGCAATGGTTTATACCAGTTGAGCATCATGGCCATTTCAATGAGCCAGGCGCCCAGCAGGGGGTTGTAATCGCTGACCACATTTCTGAGAATTTTTTTTGAAGCGGTTTTTCTCTGTTTCTGTAAAAATTTTGGATATGGCATGGCTTCTTCTCCCTGAACGTGTTGAAGGGATTGGTGTTGAACGTCGCCTCTGTCAGGTAGGCCAAACTACCGGCCAACCTGACCTATACTGCGATCAGTCAATATTTGCGTTTTAAACCCCCACCCTGACCCTCCCCCGCTGGGGGAGGTCGGGAGGGGGGTCAATAAAACCGCAGTTTATGTCCGTTCAAAGTATACCTACTCCAACAATTGTCATTGTTTAAAGGGAATATATCATGATAGTATTCCATATAGCGGAACGGTTTTGCAGTTTTTTCCAGGAGAACCCAAATGCCAAAAAAGTTGAATGATTACAGCACTTACGGCCAAAAGCTGATCGGCCTGTTTGCCAAACTGCTTTTTACCAAAGAACAATATTCCCTGACTGAGCTGTCCCGGATGCTCGAATGCTCCAAACAGACGGTTATTCGGCTGGTTGGTGACATTCAACGGGTCTATGGCACCCAAATTGAAGAAAGCATCCAGGGAAACAAAAGGCATTACCGTCTGAACCGGCCTGGAAAAGCGATACCCGTCCTTCCCCTGACCGAGTCGGAACTGACCGCCCTGCACATGTGCAAAACCTTTACGGAACATCTGCTGGGAAATCAGTTTTTTGGGGATGCGGCCCGGGCTTTGGAGAAGAATCTGGCCCTGACCGGACCCACGGCCCGTTTGCCGTCCCGTCATTTTGCCGCCTTTTCCACCGGAACCATCGACTATGCCCCGCATCAGGATAAAATCCACCTGCTGATCGAGGCCATGAACGCATCGAGAGTCTGTCGGGTCACATACCAGGCCATCTTGCAAAAACAGGCAAAGACCTACCATGTCAAGCCGCTGAAGATATTTTCGTACCGGGACACCCTGTATCTTCATGCCCGCAAAGCCAAGGAACCGGGAAAGGTTTACAAGGAACCGGATTTTGATCCCCTGCTGGCAATTCACCGGTTAAAGAAGGTGGAAATGACGGATATTGGCTTTGAATATCCGCCGGATTATGATTTTGAGAAGGTTTTTGACAAAAACTTCGGATTTATCAAGGATAACCAGTTTGATGCGGAGGTGGAATTCACCGGCTGGGCCGCGCAGTATGTGGCGGAAAGAATGTGGAGCCCGAATCAGCAGATCACCCGGATGGATGAAGACAAAATCCGTCTGACATTTTCCGCCGCGTCGCGTGTGGAACTGATCGCCTGGATTCTGTCCTTTGGCGAAGAGGCAAAAGTGGTGAATCCGGACTGGCTGGTAACGGAAATGAAGAAGAAACTCAAAGAAACAGCGGGATTGTACAAAAGTGGCAATTGATCTCTCTAGTCCAATGGCATCCTTCTGGTCCTGGCGATGCGTTGGAAGCGTCCGGACTCGGCCGAAACCAGAAGATGTCCGAATTTTCCAGATCATTGGGCGGGTTTAAAAATGATTGACAACACAGCAGCTTGAACAATATGGTAAATAACAACACCCGCCACGCCTCTCCAATGGACGCGCACCCTGGTGGGTTTTTTGTGTGGTTGCCAAACAGGTGCGGATTCTGGCTTACAAACCGACCGGGGCTGAGGATCAACGATCGCAACTGATCGCCCGTCGGGTGGATCGGTTTACCCGGGAAGAGGCCGGCTACTGGTTATCGCGTATGACGACATACGGGGATGCGGTCAACCGATGGGCATTGGCAGGCATTCGGGAGACACGTCTGTTGGTCAGATGCTGGAAAGTCTGAAATTGTAGGAGTCATTATGGTGATTACCGGT
>DFZE01000104.1 GCA_002382065.1 Desulfobacteraceae bacterium UBA4064 | reverse complement strand
CATGCCCGCCTTGCAGTGATCCGGGGACAGGTCCATGATCAGGGCCTTGCGGGTGGGCTCGCCGAACTCCTTGAGCCCTCTCAGGATAAAGGCCAGGACCAGCCACTCGAAGCTGCGGCTGTAAAGCAGCACAAGGGGAAACAGGGTGAAAAAGACAAAGGTCATCAGCACAAAAGGCTTCTTCGCGCCACGGTCAGACAGATAGGCTACTGGAATGTAGATGAACACCGCTGTGGTCATTTCGATGGTGGTCAAAATGCCGAACTGGATGGCAGATACCGATTCCATGATGGTCTTCATGCACCAGACCACCACAAAGGCATAGGGGATCTGCTCGCAGAAGCGTACCAGGATATCGGTCACCAGTAATCCTTTCATGGCCGGATTCATCAGGCGCAGCAGTTTCAGCGGGTTTTTTTCCGGTCTGAGGCCACAGGCGTCGGAATCGTTGTTCCTGGCCCGTGGATCATCTTCGACCATCCACTGCTGCAGAAGGAGCGCTGCCGCGGCCAGGGCCAGGGCCGAGGCGAAAGCCAGCCGCACCCCGTCTTGCTCACCCCAAACGGCAATGAAGAAACCGCCAAGCAAAGGGCCGAGCGCCATGGGAATCCGGCGCACCAGCGAATGCATGCTGACCCCCATGGTACGCTTGTTTAGGGGAAGCACTCTGTACATCAGGCTCATGGTGGCCGGAAGCGATATGGCCGACCAGGAAATGAAGAGCACCGCCCCGATGAGCACCGCCTGCCAGGTTGGCGCCAGGATTACCAGAGCAAAACCGGCCATTGCCAACAGGTTGAAGATCAGCAGTGATTTCCTGGTTCCGAAACGGTCGGACAAGTAGCCGCCGGGAAAGGAGTAAAGAGCCGACAGCAGGTTGTCCATGGCCTGCAGGAGTCCAATGGCCATCGCCCCACCCCCCAGGGCCAGGATGTAGATGGGCAGAAAGCGCTCGGCCATGCGCTCGCCCATGCCCACCAGCACCACCATGGCCAAGACGCCGACGGTGCTGCGATGCAGTCCGAGAAAGCCGGACAGCCTTAAAGCGCGAGTTTTTAGGGTTTCAGAAGTCGCCATAACGATTACCTTTACGCAGAACTACCGGCCACATCCAATCGGCACCATGCATACAAGGCGTCATATACCTCGAACTGTCTTTGGATATTTTCCATGTCATCCGGAAATCTCAGGCTGTAACCCACCGCGATAGCCTCGAAACCGGCTGCCAGGGGATCGGCCTCCAGGTGGCCGGTATCCGCAGCATTAATAATCTTGGCCAGACGCAGCAGCGCTTTGTCGGATAATTCGTATTTTTGGATGATTACATCAAAGGTACACCGATTCCCCTGGTGATGGAGTTCGGCTCCTGCCGTGTCAAAGGGAATTCCCCCTGTCTTTTCAGCAGTTTCCATTACCTTGCTTTTGGACACGAAAAGAAACTCCGCATCCGAGTCGACAAATCGGGTTATCAGCCACGGGCAGGCCACACGGTCCACGTGGGCGTGGGATCGGGTTATCCATTTCATTGGAACTCTCCTTTATTTGACATTCTGTCATTAATTTTTTGTTTTCGGGTAACGGGTTTTCCAAAAAGATCATTTTTGCGTCTGTCGCTCAAAATAGGTATAAAGGTTTTCGAATAGACGATATCCTTCTGTCATACGCCGGTCATCATCCGGATGAGCGGCCACAAGACCAGTAAGAAGGGCACAGAAACCGTCGGTCTCGCTGTGGGCAAATTTCCGGTCTTTTAAATCGATGTCATGGGTGACTTCGGCCAATGGCCCCAGTGCATGATCAGTAAGCTGAAGGCGCTGAATCATGATTTCAAACGTGCATTGATCGCCTTCATGGGTGAATTCTCCGTCATACATGTCGAATTGGATTTCATCGGGTTCAGGAGTATAATGAGGTTCCGGAACAAATTTAAAAACCGCCGATGAATCCACAAAACGACGAATGAGCCAGCCACATGCAATACGGTCTACAAAAATATTTTGGCGGGTCACCCAGGTTTTACCACTCCAATTTCCGAAAACCATCCGGCGAGGATTTTCAGGAGGTGACTGTCGAAACAGATGGTTTTTCAGGTCTGTCAAGAGATTCTCTGCTGTGGTGCGTTCCGGCGAGTGAAAAAAATCTATCATTTTGATATCATCCAAACGGCGCTGGAACCGGGATAATTGCAATGGGCCTTTGGAAGAAGGGGCCTTGGGATCACTTTGGCCAGAATACTGGTCGCCAAACAGATTGTTGATTTCCTGAATAAAATTTTCATAATCTGATCGACGGGCATTTCGAAACAACCTGACGATCTGCTCATCCGAAAGTCCTTCCACAAAACACGCTTCCGAAATGGATCCATCGCCGCCGCCTTCGACAATTTCCCTGAGCGTCCAACTCAGATCCTCCCGGGACTGCCCGGAAAGAGGCATCACATAAACTGATTGTTTGATGGCTACCGCTCCCACATGTTGCAATCTCCGCCATATTTTGACACGCAGGGCATTGGGTTGGGGCGGTATTTGATGAATCAGAAGGAGCCATTTTTTTGAATCAACTGACATCGCATCAATCTCCAGTATGAATGTTACATTTATAATGTAACACGTGTTACATTGTGTCAAGACAGATCAGATGGTGAGGTGACATCGCGGTTTGGCGGAAAATTTCAGTTTTTTTCGCAATGGCATCAATTCAGTCGGGCAACACCAGCAAGCAAGCTCGGCATTCATCTTTCGAAATTTTCCGTTTTCGGCGGGATTGCTTGGTGCCTGTGTCAATCTCCAGGTTTCTTTGAACCGGATTATGTGCTGTGTTGTTACGGATTTTTTTCCAAATTATTGCCCGGAACCTGAAAAAGTATCTGCCATCATTTGGCGAGCAAGGCCCTGGCCTTTTGCAGTTCGGTGGCGCATTCAAGGTGATCAGCAAGCTGAAGCAGAGTCCACTCAATTTTCTCTGCAAAACGGGAAAAGACTTTTCATTCTTGATCCAAAGGCTGACATGTTCCGGCTGAAACAGGAAATGATTGACTTTTGGAGGGATAAGGGATACCGGAAACCGAACCGGGATCGGGAGATGTTCGCGGCAGAGCGGTATTTCCGGCGGCAGAATCCGACCACAGATTCATCGAAATAATTGGCGAGCCTTTCCCCCTCCATCGACCGGGTGCGAGCGCTGGATTATGTGTTGACACCGGGGCGGTATGTTGGACTGGCCAATGAAGTTGATGATTTTGATTTCAGGGCGCG
>DFZE01000107.1:997-4472 GCA_002382065.1 Desulfobacteraceae bacterium UBA4064 | reverse complement strand
CTGGCAGTTCTGAATGGCCGCTGATGGCAAAGACGAAATTACAGAGGATTCACCCCGAGCCCCGGTTTCTCAAGCAGCACGTGCGAGATTTTCAGCCATGTTGCGCCAACCATGGAAAAAATGACAGGGGACACCGCCGAATTGACTCGCTCAGATTAATCAGCACCTGATTTCTGAGATCATCACATCACCATAAAAAACAATTAAAAAGGAGACCTGTAAAATGAAACAACAAAAGAAGTACCGTTTGGCGTTAATCGCAATCTGCATTCTGATGGTCGCTGGGGCCGCCACCGCAGTTTTCTCTGCGCAGCAGGGGAAGGTTGTCTCCAGCTATGGACCGACGAACCAGGATGTCACCTTCGATCAGATCAAAGCCGATCGTATGGCCGTGAAAGCCGAGCGGGCCAAAGAGCACATGAAATTGCTGAACTCCCGCTATGACCTGTCAAAGAAGGGCGCCACCCAGTCCGTGATGTCAGGCGGAAAATCCATTCCCGTGGGGCCGACAGCCAAACTTCAGAACGTAACGTGGGAGCAGCTTGGTAAAATGTCTCCTGAACAGATCAAAGAAAAGGGGGTTTTCCCATACAAGCCCCTCCCGTTTGCAGACCATGCCGAGGGGGGCATGCTCTTCCCGGAAATGATCACAAAACCACTGCCGCGTTTGGTGCGCTTTGATCTGGATTTCGATCTGCCCGAGCATATCCTTCCGGATCCGGCTCCTGGAATTTTCCTGACCACCCGGCCCGACCTTGGTGATGTGGCAAAAGGGCGTCTGATTACCATCGACAATTACTACGAAATTTTCAACGGTATCCTGAACCCCAAGCAACTTGAGGGCCTGCGCCTTCTCGTGACCCAGTTTCCGCAACAGCAATTTAACGCGACTGAAGATCGCCGGACCGAGAGGCCCAGCCTGGGCGTGACCTGTTTCGACTGCCATGCCAACGGACATACCAACGGGGCCAACCATCTTGTCGGCGACATCCGCCCGCAGGAATTCAGGCATCGAATCGAAACCCCCACCTTGCGGGGAGTGAACATCCAGCGGCTGTTCGGTTCGCAGCGTGCTTTGAAGACCGTGGAGGATTTCACGGAGTTCGAGCAGCGCGCCGCCTACTTTGATGGCGATATCTGTATGGCCGCCAAGAAGGGAGTCAACATTCTTGAAAGAGGATCTCAAGTGCATTTCATGGCGGAATTCATGGCGATTCTGGATTTTCCGCCGACTCCCAATCTCAATATTTATGGCGAACTCGACCGGACCAAGGCCAGCCCAAACGAACTGAACGGTGAGATGCTGTTTAACGGGAAAGCCCGGTGCGCCGCATGCCATCCCGCACCGTACTATACCGATAACAGTATGCACAACCTCAAGGCTGAGCGGTTTTACAAGCAGGAATTGGTAAATGGCATGATGATGGCTCACGACGGGCCCATCAAGACCTTTCCCTTGAGAGGCATCAAGGACTCCCCGCCCTATCTGCACGACGGAAGGTGCTTCACGCTTGAAGATACGGTGGAATATTTCAACCTGGTGCAACAACTCCAATTGACTGCTCCGGAAAAGCAGGACCTGGCAGCCTTCTTGAAGTCCTTGTAATCGTTCCGGGCGGCGCCGGGATCAAACCTAATGACAAGGATTGTTTTTTGAATGATGATAAATGAATTGACGTTGGAAACGGATCAGACAGGTTGTTTTGATGAATCCGGCAAGGCGATGGACTGCCATAATTCGGGGCAGGATGGCGCGTTTAAACAGGGCCGTCGAATTGAAGAGCCTGATCGTTTTCGTGTAATGAATGATATTGTTCAGGATAATTTGACGGGATTGGTTTGGCATATCAATGCCAATCTTCCTGAGTTCCCATTAACCTGGAAGGAAGCTTTCGAGTATATTCAGGAGATAAACACTTCCCGGTTATCCGGGATAAATGCGTGGCGGTTGCCTGAAAGAAAAGAGTTGTTTTCTCTTCTGAGTCATCAATTGGTAAACCCCTCTTTGCCCGAACGCCATCCGTTTATCAATGTTTTCCATGGATATTACTGGACACAAACGGAATCCGCCAGGTTGTTGAATCAGGCATGGTATGTCCACCTGGGCGGCGGAAAAGTGTACCGCGGCATGAAGCACGGCTCCTATATGGTGTGGCCGGTTTCCGGCCGATTCACCGGTCGTTTTTTTATGGAAAACCGATTTATCGCCAATGGAGATTCCGTGTATGACCGCGGTACGCGACGGTATTGGTATGTCGGCGATAAATTGAACGATGGCGAGATACCCTGGAAAGAGGCCATCCGCGCAGTTGAAAAACTGAACGAAACGCGCCAGGCAGGTCAGGATTCCTGGCGGCTGCCCAATATTCGAGAGCTTGAAAGTCTGGTTGATGATGGTAACCATACCCCTGCGTTTGCGGACGGATTTTATATTGACACCGTAAAGGACGGGTACTGGTCATCCACCACAAGTTTGTATGAACCCAGATATGCATGGGTTCTTTATCCGCTGGATGGGGCCATCGGCGTTGGATACAAGCCCAATGCGGATTTTTATGTATTGGCGGTTCGCGGGTGACCCTATTGCAATTGGGCGGGATAAGATGACCGGCTCTTATCATTTGCCATCCATAATATTAAATTACCCGAAAATGGATATATATGACCACAGGTTAAATATGACCTGATTTATATAGCTGTTAATGAAAGCCCCCGCAAATACTGTTTTAATCAATTGTCTTAAATATCAAAAGGATGGAAGGCATGGCACTGAGTATTGAAAACCTGGCACAAAGACTGCAACCATTAAAGAAACTGAACAGGAAGAATTTGTGAACAGGAAGAATTTGTCAAGGCTGCTGAAGTGTCTACTGTTCTATTTCAGTTCATTGGACCGTAAAAACAATTACATCAAAGAAAGGAAAAAGTACCATGAAAAAATCACTGTTTTGCTTATCACTCGTAACTGTAGTCACTTTGTTTTTAATCAACGTCAATCTGTTTGCCTCCGATACGGATGACCGCATCGAATCATCCGCAAAAAAGACGTACGTGTTCAAGACCTACCTCAAGGGCGNNCCGAAGAATCCCACAAATCATTGGCACGGGAGACTGTTGCGAACCTGCCCGGAGTAAAAAGCGTGGACAACAAACTGACGGTAAAAGGGGAAGTTCCTGCTGAGCATTCGGATGCGTGGCTCATTACGAAGGTGAAAACCACACTTTTGTTTCATGGGAGCGTCAGCGCCACCGGAACTGAGGTTCTCGCGAAAGATGGAACCATCACCTTGCGCGGCAAAGCCGACAGCGCGGCCCAAAAAGACCTGACGACCGAATACGCCAAGGATGTGGAAGGCGTCAAAGCCGTCAAGAATGAGATGACGGTGGTAACTGCCGCAACCAAGCCGGGCGAAAAAACGACCGGCGCAAAGGTGGATGCCATGACCGAATTGGTTGATGATGCATCGATCACCGC
>DFZE01000107.1:802-983 GCA_002382065.1 Desulfobacteraceae bacterium UBA4064 | reverse complement strand
GACCAGTGCTCTGAACACCACTGTTGAGACGAAAGAAGGCGTGGTCACGTTGGGTGGCAAAGCCAAAAACGCGGCTGAAAAGGACTTGGCCACCAAACTCGTGAGCGACGTTCATGGTGTAAAGAAGGTGATTAACAACATGACCAGCCCGTAAACCGATAAGACAGCCGGATCGTTGCTG
>DFZE01000107.1:0-739 GCA_002382065.1 Desulfobacteraceae bacterium UBA4064 | reverse complement strand
AAAAAAACTTGATAATCGAGTAAAAAGGAGAACGAATCATGACAATCTTGCTCATAATTCTGATACTGGTACTTGTGGGGATAATCCCTGTCTGGCCGCACAGCCGGTCGTGGGGGTATGCACCCGGCGGCGTGGTCGGAGTGGTAGTGGTTATCCTTTTGATCCTGCTCTTATTGGGCAGAATCTGATCAACTTTTAAATCAAACAGGAGAAATACCATGAAACCCAGCACGAAAGATAACGCAGAAGGCAAGATGCACCAAGTAAAAGGCAAGATCAAGGAGACCGTCGGAAAAGTAGTCGGGAATGACGACTTGGAAGCAGAAGGTAAAGTTGAAAAATTGGGCGGAAAAGCTCAAGAGAATCTCGGCGAGGTAAAGAAAATTGTCGGCAAGTAAGGGATGCATGGAAACCTGCAGACGATGATAATGCCATATGAAGCGAAAAGCACTGAGGCTGTCGTGGGCAAAACAAACACTAATTAACGGCAGTTATACTCGTTTTTACGAGTTCCCCCGGTAAATATGCCGGCAATTGGAAAACATTTAAACAAATGGAGGATTGCTATGACAAAAGTTGGAGAACTCTACAAATGTGAAACTTGCGGGAACGTTGTGGAAGTCAAAAAAGCAGGCGATGGAGAACTGGTCTGCTGTGGTGAACCTATGAAAAAGCAGCAGGGTAAAAGCTGAACGCCTGTGTAACTCAACAAGACAGAAAGATTCAGCAGATGAATCTT
>DFZE01000172.1 GCA_002382065.1 Desulfobacteraceae bacterium UBA4064 | reverse complement strand
GGTTTTGTTTGCAGTGCAGCAACAGCGCTTTTTCGTTACAGGTGTTGTTCCTTTTCCTGATAATACAGGCAACGATTTCTTCGCCCAGAATTTTATCCGACACACCAAAAACCACAGCATCCTCAACCGCAGGATGTTCCAGAATGATCTCTTCAATTTCTTTGGGCGCGATTCTGTGACCACCGCTTTTGATCATGTCACTTTTTCTGCTGACAATATAAAAGAAACCGTCTTCATCCATTTTTGCCAGATCACCTGTCCACAGTCCTTCCTTTTTAAGTACGTTTGCGGTGGCTTCGAGATTTTTCCAGTAACCCCGCATAATGTTCCGGCCGTATGCAACGATTTCGCCGATTTCTCCCGGCTTGACGGCTTTTCCTTTTTTGTCCAGCAGATTCAGTGTCACACCAGGGATGGCCTTGCCGATGGACCCGGGTTTTCTGTAAAAATCATCCGGATGCAGGTATGCAAGACGGGCGGATGCCTCGGTCTGTCCATACATGATATAGATATCCACTTCAGGAAAGGTTTTTTTCATTTCGCGGGCAAGCCCGGTTGATAGCGGACCACCAGCCTGCGCAAAATATCTCAGGTATGGAAACGTGTACTGGCTGACCATTGTGCCTGAGAAAAGAATGGCAAATGTCGACGGAACCCCCGCCAGTCCGGTTGCATTTTCTTTCTGCATGATATCCATGATCAATTTGGGATACATCATGTTTTGATGCACAATCATTGTGGCGCCGACAGCCATATGTGTCAGCATGACCGAATTGCCAAACGAGTAGAAGAATGGCAGGACAACCATATGTCGCTCATCCGGAGTCAATCGGAGATACTGGATAATTGAGTTCGTATTTGCCATTAAATTTCCATGTTGCAGCATCACCCCTTTGGGTTCGCCCATTGTTCCGGATGTATAAATGATCTGCGCCAGATCCGAATCGCTGCATGCGGAAGAAAGCGACATTTTATTGTCTGTAACGCGTCCGTTATTGTTCATTTGGCCTGAAGCAATCATTTTGATGCCCCGCAGTGTCGGGTCCAGCGAAGAACATCCCTGAACAGAGATTGCCCGCATGCCTGGAATGCTGTCTGCAATATCTGTCAGGTATCTGATAAATTTATACTGCGTGATCAGAATGGATATTTCGGCATCATTTATGATCTGTTTCAGTGTTCTCGAGGCTGTCTGGGTGTTCAATGCAACAACCACGGCTCCGGTCATGAGAATACCAAAGTACGCCGAGACATATTCTGCCGGATCATCCAAAAGAATGCCCACCCGGTCACACGGAGCAATATTCTCAGAAAACAGCCATGCCGCAATTTTTTCGGCGCCTGCAGCGATTTCCTGATAGCTGGTGCTCTTGTGAACCTCAACGATCGCCTGCTTGTCCGGATACGTTTCAGCCGTTTCAAAAAGATACTGATGAATTCCCATAATGCACCACCCGATATTCAAGTTTATTGGATCAAGAGCTGAAGGAAAAGGATTCTGGGTGCCCATACATCCTTTCCTGAAGGACTCATGGTGTCGCGCGCAGACCTCATTATCCAGAATCTTCAAACAGGCTCTGAGTCATTGTGAAATTGCACCGGAAACGCCGGTTTTTTTTCTGGAAATGAAGGATGTAACGGAATTGACGCTGTCAAGGTTATCGGGAATGATTTCATCGTCTTCAAATGTGATATGAAAATCATCAGAGATAAACGCCATCAGCTCCAGTATTCCGGTTGAATCGACAATGCCTTCCTTCAGAAAAGAAGCGTCATTGGATAGTTTGGTTTCATCATCCGTAAAGATGAAATTTTCCAGAATAAATTTTCTGATTTTAATAGTGGATTCTTCCATGTGCGTCTGCGACCTTTTTATTGGAATCAAATTGTTTTTTGGGGTGTCATGAAGCGGTAATTTCCGGAATTGCCTGTAATGTAACTGCTTTGAGGTGGAGGTAACGGGTTGTTGACCGTTTCGAATCGATATCATCATAGATGCGTTTCACCTGCTCGGGAGTCAGCCCGCATGAAGATGCAGCGGTCACCGGAGAAATATGATGGTTTTTGGCATACAGACATATGTCCATCAGATGATAGGGGAGGGAGAAGTAAAATTCATCCTGTCCCTGTGGCATGGAATAGGTATCGGTTGTCGGAGTGCGTTTGCGTATTTCTTCAGGAATTCCAAGATATTCGGCAAGCTGATAGACTTGGGATTTGTATAGATGGGCGATCGGCTTGATGTCCGCGGCGCCATCACCCAGCTTGACAAAGAATCCCTGGTCATATTCCAATCGGTTTGGAGTTCCGGCTACTGCAAAGTTCAGGCGGTCGGCATGATAATATTCAAGCATCTTGCGTGTGCGTTGTTTGAAATTGGTGGCCGCCACAATTTCAAGATAGGGTTTCAGTGAGAGGCGCTTCCTGAAAATCGACCCATCCGGTGACTGGGCGACCAATGAGGAAAGGCTGAACCCTTTGTTGTCGAAGATGTTCGAAATGACCATTTTGGATTTCCAGCCATCTCCATAATCCGGAATTACCATCCGGACGGCGTTATCATAATGCCGATACGCCCCGACAGACTCAAGAACAGGCGAAATATCCATACGCAGGGATTCGATCCCGAGGAAATTTATTACGGCACCGCTGAGTTCGATGGTTTCCCTGGCGGAATGAAGCTCAGGCATCTCGAGGCCGAACACCCGTTCCCTGCCCAGTGCCCTGACCGCAAGCGCTGCTGTAACGCTGCTGTCGATACCCCCGGATATGCCGACAACAATTCCCCGACGTTTCAAATCGTTTCTCAGGGCATTTCGAATTCCGGCGACAATACGTCCGGTTTCCTGTTCCGGGTTCAGATTGAGAACAGCAGGCGAAAAATTGTTCATGATGGCGGCGGCTCCTTCACAAAATCATTATCTGAAAAGCGATAAAAACCATAGAATCGATCGGGTGCGGGCTCGGGGCGGGTACCCGGGTAATGGAGAACTGGGAAACATCAGGACATGTGTATGATTTTTTTTGTAATTTGGATGGGCTGCACGTCATCCGCTTCACGGTTTTCCATGAAATGGTGATGCACGAGTTGGGTGGACAGGATGCCGATCAGTGCCATGTTCTGGGTTTCACTGGCGATGAACTGACCCGGCTTCCGGAATTTGTCAACCAGATAACGGACCTTTGCCGGATTGAAGTACGCGGTCTTTTTCAGGCTGGCATCCGAGAGCAGCTCTTCGACATAGTCACTTTTGCCAGAAAAGAACACTTCCCGGATTGGCGCGCGGTACGGTTGCTTGGGCCTCGAAATGATTCGGGAAGGGATGAGATCATGAAAGGCTTTTTTCAGAATATATTTCTCATTCAATGCCTTGATTTTCCATGACGGAGAAAGTGTGGCGGCGAAATCGATCACCCGGTAATCCAGGAAGGGAAGGCGCAGCTCCAGGGAATTGGCCATTGCGACCCGATCCCCCTGGGATGAGAGAAGGTAGTTTGTCATGAAAATGTCCATCTCCAGATATTGTGCCTTCGAAAGCGGATCACGGGCATTGAATCCATCGGGAAGAAGCTGGGCCAGCTCCTGCTCGGGAGAGTAATCCGTCATGACCTGATGAAGAAAATCATTGCTGAAGAATGTTTGATTCCTGCCGGTATTGTTCCATCGGATCCGGTGAGAGAAGAATGGATCCGACAAATCATCGGGTGCTACCGCATAAAACTGTTGCAGCAAGTTTCTGCTTCGGGTTGGATCTTTGAATATACTGGGGTATAGCTTTTCGAGAAGGCGCGGGCGGAGTGACGATTGGGGAAAACGGTTCCAGAATTGCCGGATTTTTCCTTCCTTGAAAATATCGTAGCCCCCGAAAACCTCATCGGCGCCTTCGCCGGTCAGAACGACCTTGAAGTGATGATCATGTACAACTTTGGAGAGTAGAAACATGGGCACAGGGGCGGTTCTCAACACCGGCTTTTCACAATGCCGGATGACTTGGGGAAAGTATTCCCGGATATCCCTGTTCGAGACGATCAGTTCATGATGATCGGTTCCGAGGTATTTCACCAGTTCCTGCTGAAACGGTGTTTCATCAAACGCCGCTTCCTGAAATCCGATCGAAAAGGTTCGCAGTTTGTTGTTGAAGTATCGGGAAATGATCGATGTGATGATGGAAGAATCCAGTCCACCACTCAAATAGGCGCCGACAGGGACGTCTGCCCGCAATCTCAGACCGATGGCATCGATCATCAATGACTTCAGATGGGTAACGGCATCGGTGAATGTCCCTGTCCATTGATTTTCAGGGGCAGGGTATGGAATTTTCCAAAAAGGATTTTCCGCGACAATGGCTCCGTTCCGGATGATTTGATAATGACCGGGCCGTACTTCATAAATATCTT
>DFZE01000254.1 GCA_002382065.1 Desulfobacteraceae bacterium UBA4064 | reverse complement strand
GGCACGGAGTTCCAAATCAGGTTTACTATAAAAGGAATCCCATCATGAGTAAAGCGACCATTCTGATTGTTGAAGACGAAGCCATCATCTCATTGGATATTGCCAATAAGGTCCAAAAAATGGGCTACGAGGTTGTGGGGGAGACCGACACCGGAGAGGAAGCGGTCGATCTTGTCCGCAGGTTGCGACCCTCGATCGTGTTGATGGACATACACCTGGCTGGTGCAATGGATGGTATCGCAGCGGCTGACGCAATCCGGCAGGAGTGCCATTTGCCGGTGCTGTTTCTTTCGGCGCATTCAGACAAGGACGCGATCCAGCGCGCCGGGCAGGTGGAAGCGTTCGGATACATCCTGAAACCATTTGAAGATCGTGAACTGCACACGCAGATTGAGATTGCGCTATACAAGCATGCCGCCGAACAGCGTCTTCGCGAGAGCGAATCACGTTTGCGGGAGGTTCTGGAGAATTCGCTGGACGCCTCTTACAAGCGCAATCTGCAAACAAAATCATATGATTATCTAAGCCCTGTTTTTACCCGGATTTCTGGATATACCCCGGCCGAGATGATGGACTTATCTTTTGAGAACATGAAAGCGTTGATCCATCCGGACGACCGGGCTGAATTCGAACGTGTGATTTCCGAGTCCAAATTCGGCACTGCCGGATCTGCGTATCATATGGAATATCGTTTCAGACACAAGAAGGGGCATTACATCTGGCTTCATAATCAATTCACCATCCTGAGTGATGCATGCGGACAGCCTTTGGCAAGTATTGGAATCGTCCGTGATATCACCGACCGCAAACGGGATGAAACAGAACGGGCAAAACTCGAAGCTCAGAACAAGCAGCTTCAGAAGGCCGAAAGTCTGGGACGCATGGCAGGAGCCATTGCCCACCATTTCAACAATCAGTTCCATGTTGTCATGGGGAACCTGGAAATGGCTATAAATGCCCTGAGGCTGGGAGTGAATCCGACAGAAAACATCACCTCAGCCATTCAGGCAACTCAAAAGGCGGCAGAGGTGAGTTCTCTGATGTTGACTTATCTGGGGCA
Organism: Desulfobacteraceae bacterium UBA4064; assembly: GCA_002382065.1. Lineage (GTDB taxonomy): Bacteria > Desulfobacterota > Desulfobacteria > Desulfobacterales > Desulfatirhabdiaceae > UBA4064. The sequence goes on along the minus strand of DFZE01000254.1, from coordinate 3,446 downwards.
GATACCCGGTCAGCGTGAGCCCATGGATTTTTCCGAAGCCTGCCAGAGAAGCCTTAACCTGCTCCAGGCCAGAGTACCGAAAGGAACGCTCATCAAAGCGGATATTCCATCTTCCGGCCCTGTCATTCGTGGGAATGCCGGTCAGATACATCATGTTGTGTCCAATCTGCTGACCAATGCCTGGGAATCTGCCGATGAGCACCGAAGGGCCATCCGCATGGTTGTCAGGACGGTTTCTCAGGCGGATATTCTTCCCCTGAAGTGCTTTCCCATCGACTGGCAGCCCCGGGATGCGGCATATGCCTGCCTGGAAGTCGCGGATGCCGGTTGCGGTATTTCTGAAAAGGACATGGAAAAAATCTGCGACCCGTTTTTCTCCACCAAGTTCACAGGCCGGGGATTGGGCTTGCCCGTAGTGCTGGGTATCATGCGCGCCCACCAGGGGGCTGTCACGGTGGAGAGCGAACCGGAACGGGGAAGTATTTTCCGGATATTTTTTCCCATATCGCGTGATGAAGTTCCCCGCCGGCCAGTCAAATCGGCCCAACCCGGGGTGAGGAAAGCGGGGAGTACTGTGCTGGTGGTTGACGACGAGGCGATGGTGCGCAAAATGGCAGTGATCATGCTTACGCGATTGGGCTTCAGGGTACTTGAAGCCAGTGACGGCCCTGATGCCATAGAGGTGTTCCGGCGTCATCACGATGAGATATGTTGCGTGGTTTGCGATTTAAACATGCCGCTCATGGACGGTTGGGAGACAATAGCATGTCTTCGCAAAATTTTGCCTGGCATTCCGGTAATCCTTTCCAGCGGGTATGACAAGGAACAGGTCATGGTTGGCGATCATGCCGAATGGCCCCAGGCATTTCTTGGAAAACCCTACCGGTTTCAGGAACTCGGAGAGACCATCGATCAATTTCTGATGGATAAGAAAGAATGCATCACGCCTGATACATAATGTCGAACAACAACGATCAGCCAGGTTATATCCAAACCATTGCACGCCACGAATACTTTCTGATTATAACGGATTTTGAGGTTATGAAATTGAAATGCAAAAATCCGAAAAAGCTCCGTAGGAGCACACTGTTTGTAGTGATGACAACCCCCTGTTTCTTCAAGCCCCGTAGGGGCGACCTGTTACCGATCGAAACAGGCCGCTCCGATGGAGCTTGATGGATTGTATTCTGTCAATTTCTACAAACAGGCCGCCCCTACGGGGCTATTAAATCGAAATTGGCTGGTTCCCAAGCTCCAGCTTGGGAACCAGCGGCCCCCCCAAACCCGTTAAAATCAGAAGAATTTCGGTCTTATCGCTTTCCAGATAACGATGCAATATAAGGAAACAGGCAATGACTGAAAAAGAGATATTTCCAGACAGGGAGAACACGTATTGCCTGAAGGCAGGGGAAAACGTCGCACAGATCGTTGAAGGCCGGAAAGCCGGCCACATTCGCTCAACCCTGTTATACATCGTTCTTATCGCAGCAGGTCTGGCAGGTAACTATTTCAAGTTCGAGATATTTTTCAATATCGATTTTCTCTTCGGAAGCATCTTCGCCATGCTGGCGTTGCAGCTCTTCGGCCTTGGCCGGGGCATTCTGGCGGCTGCCATCATTGCCGGCGCCACCTGTATCCTTTGGAATCACCCCTATGCCGCGTTTATCATGACCGTTGAGGTGGCGGTTGTCGGCTGTCTGACAGGTCAACGCAAGATAGGGCTGGTGCTGGCCGATACGCTTTACTGGTCCATTATCGGCATGCCGCTGGTCTATCTTTTCTATCACGTTATCATGTATGCACAATTCAGCAATGTCTCTATTGTCATGACCAAACAGGCTCTGAACGGTATCACCAATGCCCTCACTGCCCGGCTGATCTTCATCGGTTTTTCACTTTTGTATCGCTCATCGCGGATATCATACCGCGATATTATCTACAACATGCTGGCCTTTTTTGTGTTGTTCCCGGCTCTGGTCATGTTGGCAATCAATAGCAGAACCGATTTTTTAGAAACCGACCGCCATATTCGCACCTCACTCAAGCAGGATAAGTGGTATACATCCGGCAGCATCGAAAACTGGGTGATGAACAGAACATTGGCCATTACCAATCTGGCCGAGATGGCTGCTACGAGATCCCCGCAGCAGATGCAGCCCTATCTGGAACTGGCAAAAAAATCGGATGTCAATTTTCTGCGTATCGGACTGGTGGATCATGAAGGCATCAGCACAGCCTTTTTCCCGCTGTTTGATGAACTGGGACTGCAGAACATCGGTAAAAACTTTGCTGACCGTCCGTATATACATGCCCTAAAACAAACGCTTAAACCGATGCTCTCGGAAGTGGTCATGGGGCGGGTCGGAACCCCCAAACCAATCATTGCAACGCTTGCACCGGTGGTCATTCAGGGTGAATACCGCGGCTATATCGCCGGTATTCTGAGCCTTGAGCAGATACAGGCCCGACTGGATGTCAGTCAGTATGAAAATGCCACATTTTACACACTGATTGATAAAAACGGCAATGTCATTATGACCAACCGCACGGATCAAACCGTGATGACACCCTTTGTGCGCAGCCGGGGAATTCTCGATCATCTTGATGTCGGGATCAGCCAGTGGGCGCCGGTTTTACCTGCCAATACACTGATTTTGGAACGCTGGCGAAAATCATACTATGTCGCGGAAACCACGATCGGCAATCTGGCGGAATGGAAACTGATTCTGGAGCAGCCGATGGCGCCATTCCAGAAACGGCTCTATTACGATTACACAGGCAAGCTGACAGTGCTGTTCCTGATTTTACTCGGGGCGTTGATCTTCGCCGAATATTTGAGCCGGCGCGCCATTGTCGCACTTGAAAATCTGCGTCAGAGAACCTGTGACCTTCCAGCCACGCTGTTGATGGATATGAAAGAGGTTACCTGGCCTGAAAGCCGGATTATCGAAATGGACATCCTGTGTCATAATTATCACGAGATGGCGGTTTTGCTGAAAGAGAAGTTTACTGAGCTCCGGCAGACAAAGGATTCGCTGCTCGTGAGCGAAAAACGGTTCCGCAGCCTGTTCCAGGACATCCAGTCTGTGGCCATTCACGGCTATGGGCTGGATGGCATGACACGATACTGGAACAAGGCTTCCGAGCGGTTCTATGGATACAGTACACAGGAGGCCATCGGCCGCAACATGCTGGATTTGATCATTCCGCCGGACATGCGGGCGGATGTCGCCAGGGCTTTACAGCAGATGGCCATGACCGGAGAACCATTTCCCGCATTGGAGCTGTCACTCATGCGTCAGGATGGCTCGCGCGTAAGGGTTTTTTCAAGCCATGCCGTTGTTCATATCCCCGGGCAATCGCCCGAGTTGTTCTGTATGGACATAGACATTACCGAGCGCAGGCGGGCAGAGCGGGCGCTGCAGGAGAGTGAGGCGTTGTACCGC
>DFZE01000126.1:7058-7313 GCA_002382065.1 Desulfobacteraceae bacterium UBA4064 | reverse complement strand
ACCACGGTTGTTGGCGCCGGTCAAGGGATCGGTTCGGGCCATTTTTTCAAGATCCTGCTCTCGCAGGCGCAGCTTGTGCATGGTCTCATCCAGTTGCATCACCATGGTATTGAAGGCTTCGGAAAACTCTCCCATAAAATCAACCCGCTGGGAATAGTCACCCGAAGCGATTGCCCGGGTCTGCCAGGACAGATGCGCAAAGATGCCTGCATGCCCTTTATCGCACCGGGTACATAGTGTTTGAACGAAAACTCC
>DFZE01000126.1:0-6986 GCA_002382065.1 Desulfobacteraceae bacterium UBA4064 | reverse complement strand
GGTTTCCGTTCAGGCGCTATGTATCAACAGAATGATTTCAACTTCTCCGCATTATCCTGGTCATCTAATGAAACAAATCAACGATTTTGTCAACGGCTGTTCCGGGTGAACCCTGTTTTGCAATCAGCCATGCGATGATGTGGATGTGCATTTTGGCCTGGATATGGCTTTTGTTATGATTTTGGGATTGTGAATAGTTGTTGAAAAATGATTTTCAGTGTGCCATATGCTTTGACACCTGATTTTCACCAGCCTCGCTCATTCCAGTAATCTTCTGCCTATTCCAGAACCCCGACAATCCGAACAGGCAAAAGGCTCCATGACGACTATGAGGATATCATGCAGCTAATGAAAACCGGCAGTCTCACCCTGTCAACCGACTCCTGGTTCACTCGGATGATTTCGAGAAGACAAAAGGCATTCTGGAGAAGGATGGATATTTCGAATCTGCTTCAACCTGGGCATTCCGGAACGTTGCCATAGAGCTTCACCGGTTTTTGAAGGTTGTAAACCAGGAAGATGAAATGCTGATCGATATCCTTGTTGCTCAAGATGAAGATGTCAGAACGATCATACAGGATGCTGTAGAAGCGGAGTCTGAAGAAGGAAAAATCATGCTTGCCAATAAGAAAGGCGTGATCTGGCTCAAGAGGACAAGGGACTCGAAGCAGGACCAGGACGACAGGAAATCAACCTTACGATCTACAACCTCTTACACTGTCGGACTGTAATCAGTATAATCCATTGGCAAAAGAAATTTTAACAACAGGAATGAAACTGCAACATCAGTAATCCGTAACTTGGAGAAGTCATTGAACACTATTCATAAAATCATACACGGTGACAGCCGTCAGATGAATCTCTTGGCGGACAAATCTGTTCATCTGGCAATTACATCCCCCCCATACTGGCAACTGAAAGACTATGGAACGGACAACCAAATCGGTTTTCACGAAAGCTATGAAAGCTATATCAATAATCTGAATCTCGTCTGGAAAGAGTGCCATAGGGTACTGCATCCCGGATGCCGACTTTGCGTCAATATCGGAGACCAGTTTGCCCGTTCAGTCTATTATGGGCGGTACAAAGTGATTCCGATAAGAACAGAAATCATTAAATTCTGTGAAACCATTGGGTTCGATTATATGGGCGCCGTCATCTGGCAGAAAGTAACCACCTGCAATACGACGGGCGGCGCCACGATAATGGGCAGCTTTCCGTATCCCAGAAATGGCATTTTGAAACTTGATTATGAATTTATCCTGCTTTTTAAAAAGCAGGGCGTTGCACCTGCGCCGACGAAGGAACAAAAAGATCGTTCAATGATGACAAAAGACGACTGGAATACTTATTTTTCAGGGCATTGGCACTTTGCAGGGGCAAAGCAGGCCGGACACATCGCCATGTTTCCGGAAGAATTGCCTGCCCGTCTGATAAAAATGTTTTCTTTTCCCGATGAAACGGTTTTAGACCCCTTCATCGGCAGTGGGACAACCGCGCTTGCCGCCCGTAATCTCGGCCGAAGCTCTATCGGCTATGAAATAAATCCGGATTTTATTTCCGTTATTAAACATAAGCTGAATGTGGGAAAACCCGACATTGTCGCTGCGGAATACAGATTTCTGACAGATGGCGTTAAAGGCGATCTGGACGAAGAGATTGAGAAGCTCCCCTATATCTTCAAAGACCCTCACAAGCTTGATAAAAAGATAGACCCGAAAAAACTTCAATTCGGTTCGAAAATAGATAAAGACAGCGGTGAAAGAGAAACCTACTATTCTGTAAAAGAAGTTGTCAGCCCGGAGTTGTTGAAGCTCAATAATGATTTGGCTATTCGTCTGATCGGCGTAAAGGAAAATGCGGCGACTTCCGGGCAGGCGATCAAATTTCTGACCGATAAGACAAAGGGCCAGAAGGTGTTTATAAGGTTCGACAATCAGAAATATGACGAGGGAAACAACCTTCTATGTTATCTGTATTTGCGAAACAAGACGTTTATCAATGCCCATATAATCAAAGAAGGACTGGTTGATGTTGATCAGGTGAATGACTTTAAATATAAAATCAAGTTTCTGAACTTACAGGGGCAATGAATGGGGAAAATACAAAGATATTCCATGGAATTCGGCAAAAAAGAAAAAGTGTTGAACTATGCCAACCAAACGTATCAATTATCAAGACCCAATAAAGTCGGGGCCGTGATGGCCCCTGATAAGGGAATGCCAGCCGAGAACAATTCAGGAATGGGAACGATGGTATTTTAAAAATGCATACACAGAAGCCAAGACGTCGACTACAATTACGGTAGAATCTCTGCGTGAACAGCTAACGCTTCAGGATTGCGTTGATTACATTTATAATTTAACCGTCAACAGAACATTTGACGGGTTCCTTCGGGAGAAATCTGTTGTCAATGACGGGTTAGCCAAAATCTTTCCAGGCATAGTTTTTGAGGAATCAGATTCTCAACTTGATCATGCGGGAGATATTGATTATGTGGCAAAGGTTAACGATAGAGCCTTTGGTATCCAAATCAAACCAGTGACTGCTATACTTCAGTTGGTCACAATTTNNAGATTGTGACCGTTCAAAGTATAAAGCGAACTTCGGCAATTATTCTCCATCTGAAAGGATGAAAAACAGTTTCACGGGATTTGAAGAACAATACGGCGGTAAAGTATTTATTGTCTTCAGCTTGGATGGAGAAATCCGGAATAAAGAAGTCATTGAACAGATTAGACAGGAAATAGAGCGACTGAAAGAATAAAAACCGTCCAACAAATCCCCCCATTTGGTGATTGACGGCCAACAGCGCCGCACCACAGTTTCGACTGTCAACGCAGCAGGGAGGGAATTGGCCTTTGCCGGCCACTCTCGACTGATAACGCAGCGAAATTAATTTTCTGAATGTCTAAATTTATCCATTGGTCGATGACCGGGCTGGGCCTTGATGTGGCGGAAGCCGGTTTAAAAGCGGGGTCGGCAATCCGCCGCCAGTCAGGCAACCAAACATGACCGAAGTATTGTTTCCGTGATCAGCCGCGACTGGAGCCGATCCGTTTTGCTGTCAATGGAAAAAAAGAAAGTTGATTCAGTATGTTCATGCCGCTATCGCTCTTTTCCCGCAACCCCTGCCTCTTCAAAAGTCAAGACATGGCGGAACATCTGAACAGCCGCGTCCATGATGCCCATGGCCAGAACCGCTCCCGTGCCCTCACCCAGCCGCATGCCCAGATTCAGTATGGGGGACAGTTTCAGATAATCCAGCATCAGCCGATGGCCCGGTTCTTCGGAACAATGCCCGGAAAACAGGTAATCCAGAACACTGGGGCACAGGGCATGGGCAATCAGGGCGCCGGCAGTCGAGATGAATCCATCGATGACAACCGGTTTTTGATATGCGGCTGCAGCCAGAATCAATCCGGCAATTCCCCCGATTTCAAACCCGCCGATTTTGGACAGAACATCCAGACCATCCTTGGGGTCGGGCCGGTTGTGTGAAATGGCAGCTTCCAGAATGTGCTGTTTATGAGTGACACCCGCAACATTCAGTCCGGTTCCGGGGCCGGTCATGTCGGCCAGATCCGCACCGGTCAATACGGCGCCAATTGCTGCAGATGGCGTGGTGTTTCCAATACCCATATCACCGGTGCCCAGAATATCCAGCCCGTTTTCATAAAGCCGGGCGGCTATCTCAAAACCGGCCAGTATGGATGCGGCCGCTTCATCCCGGGACATGGCCGGGCCTTTTAAAAAATTATGGGTTCCTTTCCGGATTTTCCGGATCATCAGCTTTTCTCCGCCCTTCAGTTGGTCGGGTTGAAATTCCGGTATGATACCCATATCCACGACACACACATCTGCGCCCACCTGGCGGGACAGGGCATTGATGCCGGCGCCGCCAACCAGAAACGTCTGCACCATGGCGCCGGTTACCTGCTGGGGAAATGCGCTGATGCCTTCGGCCACAATGCCATGATCCCCTGCCATGATCACCACCGCCTTTTTGGCAACCGATGGTGTCAGGGTCTTCAAAATCCCGCAAAGACGCTCTGAAATGTCATGAAGGGCGCCCAATGCTCGGGGGGGCATGGCCAACTGCGCGGTTCTTGCCTGGGCTTTTTGAATCCATTCCGGGTTGACAGGTTCAATCCGATCGACAATCTGCTTCAAATCCGGTTTCATATCTCATCTCCTTTTGCATAAAAAAAATCCCCAGGCATGGTGCCTGGGGATTTGCCATCTCCACAAGGGGCGTTCATACGGCAGATCTTCTGACTTCCGGATCATCCATGGTTTCCGCGCCTTCCCATCCATATTGAATAGTGGCTGAATGCGGAACCTGTCCCCGGTTACAGCGGCGGGTCCGTTCCGGAATTGCACCGGATTCCCTGTTTGGCCCGCGAGGGCGCCATATGATCGATTGATGGTTTCATTAATAAAAAATTTACAACAGGCTGTCAAGGTGATAATAATCGACCCAATGAAGAAGATCGGAAGACAAAAAATTGAAAAGATGGGTTGATTGGAAAACAGGCATTGGTCACCCGTTCGGCCATTCCATGATTCACATCAAATCCAACCCCCCCTGAAAGCAGTTATCATGAATCCATTTGAAAAAGAAGTGTTGCTGTACCACATGGAACCCAGACCCGGAAAAATAGAAGTGGTTCCGAGCAAACCCTGTCTGTCCCAGCGGGATCTCAGTCTGGCCTATACCCCGGGTGTCGCGGTTCCCTGTCTTGAAATTCAGAAAAATCCGAATTTGTCATTCGACTATACATCCCGCGGCAATCTGGTTGGCGTCATTACCAACGGCAGCGCTGTTCTGGGTTTGGGCAATATCGGCCCCCTGGCCGGAAAACCGGTCATGGAAGGCAAGGCGGTTCTGTTCAAGCGGTTTGCGGATATCGATGTGTTTGACATTGAAATCAACACATCCGACCCGGATGAATTCATCAAAACCGTCCGGTTGCTGGAACCGACATTCGGTGGCATCAATCTGGAGGACATCAAGGCGCCAGACTGCTTTTACATTGAAGAAGAACTGAAAAAACAGATGGCCATTCCCGTGTTTCATGACGATCAGCATGGCACCGCCATCATATCCAGCGCGGCCCTGTTGAATGCCTGTCTTTTGACCGACCGAAAAATGGAAACGCTTCGGATTGTCATCAATGGCGCAGGCGCTGCGGCCATTGCCAGTGCCGAATTGTACATCCAACTGGGGTGCAAACGGGAAAACATTATCATGCTCGACTCCAGAGGCGTCATCTACAAAGGCAGGGAAAAGGGTATGAACCCATACAAGGATGCCTTTGCCATCGACACGGAAATGCGAACCCTGGACGAGGCGGCATGCGGCGCAGATGTTCTGGTGGGGCTGTCTGCAAAGGGTGCGTTTACACCCCACATGCTGCGGCAGATGAACCGGAATCCCATCATATTTGCATTGGCCAATCCGGACGCCGAAATCGATTATGATGATGCCAAAGCCGCCCGTCCGGATGCCATTGTGGCCACCGGACGATCCGATTATCCCAATCAGGTCAACAATGTTCTGGGTTTTCCGTTTATTTTCAGGGGGGCTCTGGATGTTCGGGCAATGGCCATCAATACCGAAATGAAAATCGCTGCGGTCAAAACCCTGGCAGAACTGGCCCGGGAAGATGTTCCGGATTCCGTGATCCGGGCATATGGCGGAAAACCGATCCGGTTTGGTCCGGACTATATCATTCCAAAACCACTGGACTCCCGGGTGCTGCTGAAAGTGACACCGGCCGTGGCCAATGCCGCGGTTTCCAGCGGTGTGGCACGGATTGCCATTCCCAGTCAGCAGGTGTATCTGCAACGGCTTGAAACCCGATTGGGGCCAGAGCGGGAAGTGATGCGAAAAATCATTTTCAGCGCACAGCAGAAACCCAAGCGGATTGTACTTCCGGAAGGCAATCATCCCACCATTCTTAGGGCTGCCCATCAGGTGGCCCGCGAGGGTATCGCATCCCCCCTGCTTCTGGGCAATGAGGATGAAATCCGGTTCATGGCCCAGGATCTGAATATTCCGCTGGATGGCATCGAAATCATGGATCATCTCAAAAGTCCGCTGTATGAACGCTTTGCGGACAGGCTGTTTGAAATGCGTGCCAGAAAAGGATGGTCGCCGGCAGAAACCCGGTGGCAATTGAGAAACCGGCTGGTTTTTGGCGCCATGATGGTTCATGATGGACTGGTTCATGGTCAGGTTCATGGCGTCAGCCGGTCGTATCCGGATTCCATCCGACCGGTACTCCAGGTCATTCCCAGGCGACCGGGCGTATCCAAGGTTTCCGGCATTTACATGATGATCTTCCGGGAACACACCCTGTTTCTGGCTGACACCACGGTTAACGTTCACCCATCCGCAGAGGACCTTGCCGAAATTGCAATTCTGTCAGCCGAAATGGTCCGGTTTTTCGATATCAAACCGGTGGTGGCCATGATATCCTTTTCCAATTTTGGAAGCACCCGGCATCCGGATGCCAAACGCATGGAACAGGCTGTGGAAATTGCCAGAAAACGCAATCCGGATCTGGTCATCGATGGTGAAATGCAGGCGGATACAGCGGTTTCCGAAGAGATGCTGAGTCGCCTGTTTCCCTTCAACCGATTGGGATCTCCTGCCAATGTTCTGGTGTTTTCCTGTCTGGATGCGGGCAATGCTGCGTATAAACTGCTGCATCAATTGAGTGGGGCCAAGGCGGTGGGGCCATTTTTGATGGGTATCAGCAGACCCTTCAATGTGCTTCAACGCGATACGGACATGGAAAATGTGGTCAATGTGATTGCATTTACTGTGGCCCAGTCGCGGTAAGGCAGCATGGAAAAGGCTGAAGACTGAAGGCTGGTGGGGCCGCAAGCGGCATTCAGGAAGAGCAGACGTTGGACGGTCAGGCGGCCTCTCTCACTACTCAAATCTCACTACTAAGGGACTTGGAAAATACTGAATT
>DFZE01000158.1:1531-6476 GCA_002382065.1 Desulfobacteraceae bacterium UBA4064 | reverse complement strand
CCAGAAACGCAAGCCAGCTTGTGCACAAACTGGTGCTATGAAAATGGTAACATATCAACGGATTGCCAGCGGTTGGCTGCCGGGCTTACGGCTGGTGCGTTTGACACCGTGTTTTCATCAAAAATCCCCCCTAACCAGAGTATCCGCATACACCTCATTTTCTGCGTCCAACCAAAGCCCACTTGGCCAGACTCAGCAACATGTGGANNGCATAATGATTTCCCAACCGGGCATGCAGCACTGCCGCCTGCCGCCTGTACGTCGGCCCAGCATCCAAAACCATGGACAACAGTTTTTCAGATGTTCTGATGCTATTCAAATATGAGTCCGCATTTTTTATATCGGGATGAGAAATCTGGATACCATGCCCTGTGCTTACCCGTACCAGGACCTCTGGAACAAAATCCACCAGACAACAACGGCATAATCGCGCGATAAGATCATCATCATCCTCTATTCTTAACGTCTCATCCCACCAGCCCGCTCTGTCAAGAAATTGTCTTTTTACCAGCAGTGTGGGGGTGCCACCGATTTTGTTACCGGTCACGACATTCTGGAAAACGTTTCCGCTAAGTAATGGCTGATGTTGCCGTACAAGCTGCCCCTTTGTGTCAAAATAATCCATCCAGCAATAGACCAATCCAAAACTGTCCGGCAAAGAGGACATCAACGCCATCTGTTTTTCCAGTTTTTTCGGAAGCCATTCGTCGTCATCATCCAGAAATGCAACAAACGCCCCGTTTGAAATGCCTATTCCACTATTCCTGCTCGCAGAGGCAAACCGGTTGGTTTTATGCCGTATATACTTTATACGTGCATCATGTTTGATCAGCATATTTATAACATCCGGCGTATCATCAGTGGATGCATCATCGACAATGATACACTCCAGGTTTTGATATGTCTGCCCGAGAACACTCCGGACCGCTCGCTCAAGCATGGCTGAACGATTGTGCGTAGGGATAACAACGGATACTGTGGGCAAAAAAACCATTTAAACATCCCTTGTCTTTATGAACAAAAATTCAGGAAAAAAGTTGCGGTGTCTGATGGACTTGAGATGGAATCCGGTCTTTTCACAAAGGAGGCGAAGACTTTTATCCGAGAACAAACAAATATGGGACCCAATGATGATCATAGTATCCTGAAGATGGAGCGTGATATTGCTGGGGAAAGAGTGCAGCATAATCCCCCCCCCCGATCTACAGGCTGCAACAACCGGTTTAAATACGACCACGATTCAATCGTGTTATCAAGGTGTTCCAGCACCTCTGATGAACAAATGCCATCAAAACTTCCCAACATGTCGTCATTTTGATAAGTGATAAAATACTGCGGGATATCGTTACGGTTTACAAGGTCGCATCCCCATATCTGATATTTTTTACCCAATAGCAAACGGGCAGATTGCAGTGCGGCCAGATTCCCGCCAATACCAAAATCAAGAAACCGGCCTTCGGTTTTCCCGCTATATTCCACCAATAATTCGATAAGCCGAATCTCTGTAGCAGAATGAGGGCTCGCGGTATGGTAATCAAAGAGTTGCTTGGCCCGTGGAATGTTGCCTGGAAGATTAAGGGAGGAAAACAGGTGAAGGCAATTTGGACAAAATGCCTTATCAATTCGATTTTGTTCAAAATAGTACGTCACAGTTCGGCATCGATTGCAACTGCAAATCGGGCATAGCCTGCCTGGCTCAACCGGGTGATGTTCCAAAACATACGTAAACTGCTTATTCCGCCGCCAGGCATTTATTTTTCTCAAAATGCAATGTTTCAACCTGCGGTCTGCATTGGCAGTAACAAAATGCAGCAGTTTTTTCGCCGGTCTGATTATCAAGCTACCCTCCCGAAACCCGTTTTTTGTTCACGTGCCCTGTCACGATATTTGATTATCGTATGCAGCAGATATTTGGTTATCGACCAGCACAGGGTCATATCGCTTCTGGCTCTTTGGCATTGTTCTGCCTGCCCCATTGTACCCAAAATATCATATCGTTTTACTTTGAAAGCCATTCCATTTAGTGGCAGCCGATTTTTTCCTTCTTCACAGGAAAATCCCAATTGAAGTCCTGCTTTTTGTGCGGACAGAATCACATCCGCATTGAATCTGCCGTATGGATAGGCTATGGCAACCGGCTTTCTGCCTGTTATGCGCGCCAATGAATCCTGACAGGTAACTATCTGCCGAAAGCATTCATCCGTTTGACACGCCGTCAAATCAGCATGATCAGACGTGTGGTTGCCAATTTCAATCAGCGGGTGGTGCGACAGTTTGGCCAACTCATCTCTGGTTAATGGCCGGTCAATTTCTCCACGCGGCCTGAGTGCAGTGTATCCATACCTGTCACAAATAAACCGTTGAATCTGGTCAGTGCTTTTTCCTTTCAGGTGTTCAATCAGCGTGCTGGCATTAGCTTTTGATCCATGTCTGGCCATTTCCTCGCGATATACCGTGTTTGGCCAAAACCCGATATCTGTTTCTATATTTGCAGATGTGATAAAAACAACGGCAGGGGCTTTATAATTCTCCAGTTCGGGAAGAATATCCAGTATGCTCCGATATCCATCATCAAAGCTAATCAGAATGAATTGACCCATAGGATCGAGGCCATCCAGTATTTCCTGTACCGATACGAAGCGGTAACCAGCATTATGCCATTCCCAAAGAAATGCTTTGAAGCGGTCAAGGGTCATTTCTTCCAGGGGATTCGCCAATCCGCTTCGGAGATCAGTCTCATTTCTGAAAACATTGTGAAACAGACCCACCACCAGACCCGGGCGTTCGCCGAAAAACAACCTGCGTTTCGTTCCCAGCAATGCATCTGCACGCATACTTTTCTGTATAATTTGGGCAGCCAATGTCATGTTTGTCTGCCCCGGAATTTCTGGATCATATCCCAAAGGGATGTTTGAAGTAAAACATTCCTTAATAACATTTTTGCACGAAAACATGGGCCATCCACCCATTCAGTAAACAAGATTCGCCAGGCTTTTCCCCATGCGTAGGTCCAACTTTTCAGAAGACACTCAATATCATCAATATTTCGCAGGTATAGTCCCGGGAATTTCCCTTGTTCTATATCCCGGATCATCTCCTCTATAATAGAAGGATGTGATCCGACAAAACGAGATAACCAAGAGTAATTTGTATAAACTGTATAAATGTGATAGGGATCAGTCAATTTATCAAATATATTTGATTTCCAGTTACGTATCTTTGAACTCTCCAAGTCATGCCAATCTACCCGGGAGTAATATTGGCTCTTTCTTTCGGCTTGAACAGGCAAAAGCATGTCGTAATGAAAAAGGTAAATACCTTCCTGACGCATCTTTTTCGGATCAACCCATTCCAATTTTCGAAGGTCCTGACCATTTTCGTTCAAAACAGTCGGGGGTCTGTGACTGATATACTGATATCCCTTCCCCCAACTGAACACGCGATGGAAAATACCATCTCCTGAATAACGCATTGAAAACCCATCAACAATATAGTCGGATCCACCCCAGAAAAAGTGAATGGGAAACGAGATTGCAGTTATGGATGGTTTTTCACTCAATATTTGAATGACACGTTCAATATCGTTAGGGTGATAGAATTCATCCACGTCGATTTGCCATAAATAATTCCCTGTGGCCCGTTTGGCATATGCCTGAGACATTTCATGTTTTTCGCCAGGCCAAAAACCATTTGGATGACCTTCGTCCTCTGCAATAACAATATCAATTTTATGCTGTGGGTCATTTTCATCCTTAAATTTTCGTAAAATCTGTATCGTATCATCAATTGAATGGCCATCTGCCGTAGCGATCTCCCGTGCTGCCGGGCAGGCACCTTCAATGACAACAATCTGGTGGGCAAATGGATACAGCGCCCGCAGATTGTAACGAATAAATGGCTCGCCATTAAGGACGATCATGCCAAAGGTTATCCTTGGCGTATTTAATGTATCTTCACGGCTAAGTGTACTCATTCCATCCTCAACCCGGGGATGCAGCGCCAGATGTTTTTATAAAAACCAGTCGGACATATCCATTTCTCATAGACAGCTCTGGCTTCATTCTGCATGGCCTTGAATTCATCGTTTGAAATGCTGCTGTGAAAATTTGCCACTATCCTGTCAAGTTTCCGCACATCCTTATGATCAACCCAGAGACAGAACTTCTTCCAGTCAATGATATGATCATAAGGTAGGACACAATCCGTATCGATGAACAGTGGAATTCTGCCAAGACTAAGGACTTCGTAAAGTCTATAAGAGAAATTGCCCCCTCCTCGACATACCAGCGAATAATCAGCTTCCAGGATACCCTGCACAAATTCCTGTCTTTGCTTCAGGGTTGACGAACCGGTTTGGCAGCCATTCCGTAAGTGAAAACATGTTTTTATCAGGGTACTGCGCGAAAGGTTTCTGACACACTCACCACGGATGTGCGGCCCGCTCTGATCCATTCCAGGATGACGTACATACCGGGTAATGAATTTAAAATATTCCCACGGATTTCGGTAATCGATATATCCGGTATATCCAATTACAGGTACGTCGCTTTTATTTTTTGTCTCAACCCCCCCCCTTAGAAACTTTTTTGCAAGATCACCATACCAGGCTGGCAGCGCATACTCATTTTCCTTCTGTGTGGATTTGTATAAAGATGTACGGAAGATAATAGCATTCTCGATGGGGATATCTTCTATTGAATCGCTATTGAAAAAAAGAACAAACGGTTTACTGAAACTTCCGGCTGTCTGCGCCAGTTCAATGGCAGCCTTGTATTCCTGCCGCCATTCATAGGGCAGTACAACCATATCACACGCTTCAATAGAATTAACTAACTGAAAATATTGATTCCCGGATTTCCACCATTCATCGAACCGGTCTGCATCGTATGGCTTTATACATTCTCTTTCTCCTTTGCCCCAGAAGGGAAACAGAAGGGGGATGTAA
>DFZE01000158.1:0-1442 GCA_002382065.1 Desulfobacteraceae bacterium UBA4064 | reverse complement strand
TCCGCGGGGATCAAACTGCCCCCTCCAAATTTCAATCAGAAGCAGGGGTTTTTGATTTTTTAGCAACGAATACATCCCCTCTAAAACCTGATATTCTCCACCTTCAACGTCAATTTTGACGAATAATTTTTTTCCTGAAAACCGGGTACAAAGAATATCATCCAGTCTCACAACAGAGACATGCCTGCAGATATTGCCATTGCCTACCCCCCCCAACCTTTGATAAAGGATGCACCCGTTGCATCTCCATATAGAGGTAAGATGCCATTAGATGAACCAACTGCGACAGGCCATACCTCCACATTATTGAAATGATTAACCATAAGGTTATAATACAGATAATCCAGGTTTCGTTTTATCGGTTCTATTGCAATGACATGTTTTCCTCTTGACTGGAGAAGGCATGAAAAATAGCCAATGTTGGCCCCGACATCAACGAAGACATCAAATCTGTCCGCATACTTTAAAATCGCTGTTGTCTCTTCCGGTTCAAACATGCCCTTGGCCATTAAATCGCCTTGATTTCCCATAATCGATCTTGTTGCCAGGGAAAAGCCAAACGGAGTATACTGTGACTTGATGCGCATCAAATCGATTTCATCCCTGACAAGCCTGTACCAATAAACAATTATCGGATTTTTTTTCAACCAGGTTTTAAGCATTGACATTTATAGGCCTCCGTTATTCTTTGCTACTCAGCACATCCTGAATTTTGATTTCATAGCCATTGGAAAGGCGTATTCTAGTAAATATTTTTCTCAATAATCCGATAAATGCTGCTATGCGGTAGTTTTTATGCACGAAATGATATTTAACCTGCAAGCCCCTCAAATAATCACCTCTCGACAAATTTTCCTCTATACGCGTTCCTGTCATTATCCATGTGGCATCTTGAAGAGCTAATCCATTATATCCATTAAATAATATATGATTTTGAGCTGCATCAGCGGAATTGAACACTTCTTTCTGACCTCCGGATACATGCTCATATCCGTGAAACTGATGAATTGCTAAAATCTTCAACGTGGCATCCAGCACTGGCACACCCTTTGAAAGACAAAACGCGATAAGGGCGCCATCATAGCCGCCCCGGCCAATCACAATTTTTGGCAATTCTGCCCACATCCCCCGCGGAAAGATGAAATAGTCCGACCCGGCGGGAGGGTGGAGTGTTGCCATACCATTTTCAGACAGATCTCTCAGTTTATCCAGAATGTCAGGCTTTGTAACATCCACCACTGCCCCTTCCACCAAATCAATCCGTTGTCCGATAATTACGAATTGACTGAAAGGAATATATTGGGTTGCATCCAAAAGGCTCTTGGTAAAGAGAATATCGCAGTTCACATAACACTGAAGATCATATCGGGCATGCTTTGCGGCATGATTCGCAATCGCTCCAAAGTAAGGGACACCATGCGGTGTTGCGGCAATATCGGGAA
>DFZE01000106.1 GCA_002382065.1 Desulfobacteraceae bacterium UBA4064 | reverse complement strand
GAAATATAAGAATACAGGCCCGGACGGTTTTTCATTTTTGGAAAAGCAGAATGATTTGGATTGGTATCCATATACAAAACCTTCATGGTGTATTCTTTGGAGAGAAACATGGCCAGATGAAATGAAACAAACGTGTTTCCCTCTTTCCGGGTTGCACCACACATCAGCAGCGTCTGCACATTCTGTTTTGTTTCCACCAGAATGTTGGCCCAGATATCGGAAAGCTGATTATGGGTCCGGGAAAGAATTTTGGGATAGGGGGTTGACAGTTTGTCCGATAAAATTTTGGGACTGAACCGGGATACTTTGGGTGATGGCGGAATCGGTTTCATGTCCTGATTCGGGATATTTTTGGAGGAAGGTTGCCTGGTGGTGTTGTTCCGACAATATACATCCTCGGGTGAACAGGTATCTTCAGGCATTGGTTGATAGCGTTTATGATCCGGCGAAAGTGTCGGTTGTTGATCCAAAAAATGATTTTGATCCTGTTGTGGATAAACCGGAATCCTTCCAATACCCTTGTTTTTATTATACACGTCTTCCCAGATATTCATATGGCAGTAAACCTTCCTTTCATGTGTTCCCGCCAATCCGCTATCGATTGACAACCTGACAGATAAAACCGTTTTTTTTTATGTCCTGTTTTTGGCGTTCCGCCTCGGATTTTTTTTCAAAAGCCCCGATATAAATGCCATAGCGATCTTTTGCTTTTTGAAGGACATACGGATAATAACCGGTCTCCCTCAGTTTTTCAAACATGGTCATGGTGTCGGTTTCATTCGAATATTCATCGATCAGACAGGCATACTCGATTTTTTGAACGGTTGTACTGTCAAGTTTATGGGCTGTCCGAATTTTTTGGGCTTCTTCTTCGGTCGCATAAAATCCAATGTATATCCGCCACCAGAGACCCATATCTCCCAGATCAGCTTTTACCAGATAGGGTATCAACCCCATTTGTCTGATTTCCATGATTTCCGGGCTTGCCCGATCTGGCTGCTGATAGCTGGATCCTCTCAGGGAATAAGGGAAATTCAGTTTTGTATTGTTTGTTTCAGAGGCGGCATTCTCGGTTTTAATGGTTGACCGAACGCTCATTTGACTGTTCTGATTTGGAGAAGCATCTGTTGTGGATAATGACGATATTTGGGGTTGATCCGTGCCGGGGCTGGTTTGGCCCAGAGCGGGTTGCGCCGGTGATGATTCCTCCCGCAGGGTTGGGATGGCGGCAACTGTAGTTTCAGATTGATTGGCAGTAGATAGATTCTGTGTCTGTTTTTTGGGGGCATCGGTCAATTGATTATCGGGTTGATGAATCTGTTGCGGCCCATCAACCGGCTGTGTAACTGGAGAACGTGACGTAAATAGGGTGGTATCCTTAAAAAATTGATGATACAGAAAAGCCCCCGATACCATCAGGAAAAATGCAAGCAAAATGATAAAAAACAAATTTTTAAGTGTTTTTCCGAAAGATGGTTTTTCCGGCAATTTCTTTTCAGTCTCGTCATATTCCGAATCGGATACTGTCAATGGCATATAATCGGGCTCAACTGGCTCATCGGGCGGTAAATCCTCGGCAATGGTCATGAAGGCGCCATCACCCTCATCGGATTTTGGATTCGCTTTTGCTTCCGGGACATTACCGACCAGACTGCCTTCAACAATCTGTTTGGCTTCATCCACAACCCCTGGCGGAATGGTGACCAATCCTTTTGATGCGCCAATCAACAGACAGGTGTCGCAAATATTGTTGATGAGGCGCGGTATTCCACCGCTGTAGTCAAATATTTTTTGAAGCGTTTCATCCGGAAGCACCGGGATGCCAGTCGCGCCGGATTTGAGAAGGCGAAAAAAGATATAATTTTTGGTATCCTCAAAACTGAATCTTGCCAGATGATATCGTCTTTTGATTCGCTGACTCAGTGAGCTTAACGCCGGGGTTTGGAGTCCCTGCAAAAACGATGGATGCGCTACAAAAATCATGATGATCGGAAAGAATCCATCATGATTGAATGTCGATAAATGTTTCAGCTTGGTCAGCGTGTTGGTATCCAGTTCGTGCGCATCATCGACAATCAGATAAAACCGGTTCTTTTCTGCGTCTGACCGAAAACGGTCATAAATGACATCCTGAAGAATGGCTTCTTCTTCAGGAATTGCCGTAATCCCCATGCTGGCGGCAATCCGCCGCAATATGCCGCCATAGCCCTCGCTGGGTGTTGGAATATATTCAACCGAGAATTTTCCCTTTTTTTTGATGGCCTGAATCAACCTGAGACACAGAAGGGTTTTTCCCATGCCATATTCGCCGGTCAGCACCAGAAAGGGTTCCTGGGTATCGATGCCAAACAGGAGATAATACCAGGCTTCTTTATGGGTGTTCGAGGTAAAGATCATTCCGGGATTGGGATGGGTGCTGAAGGGTTCTGATTTCAGGTGATAGAAATCTTTATACATAGGCTTGTAACGTCCTGGTCGAAGATGGGTTTGGGATATCGACTGACAGACTGCGTGTAAACAGGCCATCTATCAGACCTGCAAACAAAAAAGGCACAGCGTTTAAAAAAATGTTGTTGGAAGGTTCGACAAAAAGGTTGTTGGCCAAATAAACAAACCAGACAGCCAATATGATAATACACAGGTTGCTGCCTGTTATTCCAGACTTTGACAGTTTTTTGAAAAGCTGAAAAATCCTGCGAAGAATCAGCATGACAATAATCAGATATACAAGCATCCCGCCCAGCCCCAGTTCCACAGCGAGTCCCAATATATGGTTGTGTTGATATTGGGAACCTGCCGTTTCAGCAACATAGGCAACGCGACCCCTGTATTCCCGGATTGAAGCCGGAATAAATTGTGCCAGACCCACGCCAAAAAATGGTCTGTTGGAAAACATGACAATCGACTGCTGCATCAGGGCCAGACGAATGTCAATTTCCTGTACCTGGTAGACCCCACCCTCCCGTCTGTCCTGGGACAGGAGGCGTGGGGAGTTGGCAATGCCAATAATCAGCACCAGCACCAGTGGCAGTGACATCAGTTTCCATTTTGAAACCGATGTTTTATACCATCCCAACAAAATAAATACGGCGATCAGCATCCCCAGATAGGCAGACCGTGTCAGGGTAAAGAAAACAGCCGGAAAGAAAAGAAGCAGTGACATCTGATAAAAAAAGCGGGTGAATCCTGTTTTTTTTTGAAGAAGATGAACCCCGCAGACAAACCCGATTACGATGGCCACACCATTGAATGCGGCATTTAAAAACGGACCTCTGGCGCGTTCCAGGTGCAGGTTGGATATGTTCGGATCATTGATGAACCGTGGAAATACAAACTGGCGCAAATTGAAATATTCAAATGTGGCGGTGATACAAAGATATATTCCAAAGAAAAACAGGGTTTGGAGGATCAATTCCACCTGACTGGAATTCCGGATGTAATTTTTTGTGTAGATGAAAATGAGAAACGGAAAAAAATATCCGGTGATAAAGACAAACCAGGGAGAAGGAAATTCCGGATAGGACGGACGAAAACCGGTTCGAATCATGGAAACAAAACAGATCACTATAAACACAAACATCATGATCT
Source organism: Desulfobacteraceae bacterium UBA4064 (assembly GCA_002382065.1). Classification (GTDB taxonomy): domain Bacteria; phylum Desulfobacterota; class Desulfobacteria; order Desulfobacterales; family Desulfatirhabdiaceae; genus UBA4064. Next base: position 8,096 of record DFZE01000106.1, on the reverse strand, counting down.
CGATGGTATTGTTTTTTCGAAAACTGATTTTTCCCGTAAATGGCCCGGTTGTCAGGAAGACCAGTATCAAAATGAACAGAAGCCGTTCAATGGTGATATCAAAAATGCCGGGAAGACGTATTATGAAAAAATATGGTCCCAAAACCGCACAGGCGATCACCCATGATGCCAGAATCAGAGCGGGAAGATCGGAACGTTCTTCTTCCGGCATGTTTTGCTGGCTCATGCCCCTGAACCATAAAAAAATGGTTGCAGCGGAAACAATGCTAATCACGATAATGGGAAAAATTTCCATATGTCAGTAATGGTTGTTCAATGTTTCAGATCAAATTCTGTGTGTAAAAAAATGCACCGTTTCAATACCAGAGGTAAGGTTATCTTCCTGGTCCATCCGGTGTGGTTTTTACACATTAAACGCTGGAGACCGATCCCAGAACCGGAACATTCAAATGTGATTCGATATCATAAACGGTTTTGATACGGTGATCGAAATGATCCACGGTCAGTGCAATGGCAATACCCAGCAACAGGCCGGCGACCATGCCGCCAACGGCAATCAGAAACCGGTTTGGTTTAAATGGTTTGTCCGGAACAACCGGCTTGTCGATAAGTGTTAAAAACTGTTTTTCCTGATTCAGTGAACTGGCCAACCTGGTCTGTTCCAACTGGGCGCGGGCCTGAGAATAGGCTTCTTTGGCAAGATTGTATTCCTGCTGCAGATTGGAATAGGTGGCTTTTTCTTTGGCAGTCGTCTGAATCCTTTCCCTTAAACCATGAATAATTTTTTCCAGTTGCCTGATCCTGGCCTCGATACTTTGAGCCGTCATTTTTTGCGCATCCACTGATCGGGTCAACTCTTTTTTCAATGAATCCACACTCAGGTTCAGTTCCTGTTCCACCTGCTTCAGGGGTTCATAATTTTCCTTGAACTGAGGCCTCATTTCGTTCAACTGGATCTGTAGCTGAGAGACTTTGGTTTTAAAGACAGTGATGGATCGACCGGTCACTTCCATTTCTGGCAGGACAACTGGTATTCCTTTTTTATTGATTTCCCGTTCGAGCGCTTCTATGGAAACATGAAGTCCGGCCAGTTCGGTCTGCAGTTCGTGATAACTTCTTAAAAACTGGCTCAAGAGCGCATTGGGGCCGACTTCCGAATTGGCGTTGCCAGGTTCAAGATTTAAAATTTCAATCAGCGCCAGAGCCTGTTTGGTTTCAAAATCACGCAATTTGTTCGCTTTTTCAAGCATTTCCTGATTCAGTTTCTGGGTCTGTTCCTGAAAAAAGCTGTGGGAATAGTCAGTTTTGGTTTGCGCCATTTCCTGATAGACTTCAAAATAGCTTTGGGCAATAGCAGATGCCATCCGGGTTGCTCTGGTCGGGCTGGGGTCAATATAGGACAGAATGAAAACGTTTGAACCTTCAAAGGTTTCTCCACCAGGAGGCGTAACATCCAGATTTTGGGCTATCATGTTCATTTGTTTGGCGCTAATACTTCCTTTCTGATCCGGATGCAAAATGTGGATGCTTCTTTCCAGAACCCGGTTGGACAGAATCAGCTCTTTTTGATCCTGAAGAAAGCGTCGTACGCGGTTTCCATAGTCAAATGAGGACTCCCTTTGGAGCGGATCCATGTTCTGGGGAACAATCAGGGAAAATTTGGCTGTTGAACGATAGATGGATGGCAGTGAAACGGCAAGGGCTATTGAAATGATAAACACCGCCAGAAACACCATGATGATCAGCCGTAACCGATCAAATAGAATAAAAACGAATTCACGAAATATGTTTTGCATAGCATTTTCCCATAGGGCAGATAAATTCGGCAGATCCCGGGGTTTACCTGTAGTTAATCATTGTCAGGATTAAAACTATAACTGGCGCCTAAATTGGTCGTAAACGGCAGAACGGCATATATGCCTCTGGTAAAGATTCTCTCGATTGTGTCGTTGCGCTCATCCATTCTGGTTTTGGGCACATAGATAATGTCCCCCGGTTTCAGTTTGATATTGGTCAGGGCAATGCCAGTTTTGAGTGCGGTCTTTATATCCACTTTAAACGCAATCGGACGTTCCAGCCCTTCATTTCGAAATATGGCAATTTCTTCCAGATCGCCGCTTTTCTTGAAACCACCGGAAAGTGTCAGGGCATTCAGAACATTGGGGACCGATGCGATGTCATAGGCGCCGGGTTTTTCAACCTCACCCAAAACATATAGTTTGGGATGATGGATTTCAAGAAGAATGAGGGTAATATTCAGGTTTCTGACCTGTTTGGCATAGCTTTCGTTAATGGCTTTTTCTACTTGGGCTACCGTAAATCCCTGAACCTGCATGCCACCGATCAGCGGAAAGGAAATGCGTCCATCCGGAGAAACAGGCGCGATTTTGCTTTGTCCTCTGGCTGCGGTCGTAATGGCTTTTTTCAATTCGTCAATCTTGACATTGAATGCTTCCAGAGAAACGGTGACAGCCGGCTCTTTAAGATATTTTTTGTATTCCCGATTGAGATCGGCAGCCAGATCCATTGGGGTTTTTGATTCCGCCGCCATATCCCCGATCAGCGGTGCGGATATTTTGCCATCTGAACGAACCAGAACCGATGAACTGTACTGCGGGTAATAAGGAAGATTGATACTGATTTTATCCTGAACCTCCAGGCGATAATCCTCGGATGTTTTTTCGTATTTGAGGTGATACACAATTTCAAGAACGTCTCCCGGCCCGATGCGGTATTCCGGAATATAAGGGATGGCGATATTGTTGATGACCTGATAATCCGGATGCAGCGCCGCTTTTTCGGGTGTAACCGTAAGTTGGGTTTCAAGTTCTTTCAACTGCCGGACATCCTCTGAGGTTTTGACAGTGGCGTCAAATTGGGAAGGGCCATCGGAAGAATGGAAACAGGCTGGCAGGAGAAACATCATGAATACCGGAATTACCAGGAAACACATGGTTTTCAGAATACGATAATACATGGGGCCCCCGTAGAAGTTTGTGATCGAAGTTTTCCCGATACGGTATGCAGATGGCATATGGGGAAAACATTCAAAATACAATCTGTCAGTTTTTGACAATGGTCTCTTTTTCTACAATATTGTAAATAAATGTCAAGACTTATCTGTGTTATTCACCATGAAAATGCTTTTTAAAACGAGGAAATACACGAAATGATCGAAAAAAGATTTCTCTTGTGATCATGCAAAAGATAAAAGCGGGGCAATCAGTCCAGTTGAAATTCCTGTTTCCAGTTCTGGCTTTCTTGCCATTCCGGCTGACCGGCTTTTTCAAACAGGCAGTTGCCGATAACCAGCCAGTCCATATCGGTTCGCATAAAACACTGATAGGCATCCCGGGGGGTGCAGACAATCGGCTCCCCGCGAACGTTAAAGCTGGTATTGACGACAAGGCCGCATCCGGTTTTCTGTTTGAATGCCTGAATCAGTTTCCAGTAGCGTTCATTCGTTTCCCGGTGAACGGTTTGAATCCGGGCGGAATAGTCGATGTGCGTTACGGCCGGGATATCGGATCGAAGCTGATAGAGACGGTCAAACAAATTTCCCTTATCCATCTTGATGTCGTTTTTTCGATGTTTTTGGGATACCGGCGCAACCAGCAGCATATAGGGCGAGTCACCATCCATTTCAAAATATTCCGCGGCGTCCTCTGCCAGAACCGATGGGGCAAAGGGACGAAAACTTTCCCGGAACTTGATTTTGAGATTCAGCCGTTTTTGCATTTCCGGGTTTCTGGGATCGGCAATGATGCTTCGATTTCCCAGTGCCCGGGGACCCCATTCCATTCGTCCCTGAAACCAACCGACCACGTTTCCATCCGCCAAAAGTTGCGCCGTATCCTGACACAACCGATCAAAATCGGAATACAGTTTCCATGTTGCCTGAAACTGGTGGTGCAGTCGTTGTGTATCCATATCCGTGAAGCAGGGCCCCAGGTAGGCGCCTTTCATATGGTCTGAATGATTATCTGTTTTTTTTCTGTCTGTGTTTTTCCAGATGTGACAGCAGGATAGCGCCGCTCCCAATGCGCCGCCCGCGTCTCCTGAGGCCGGTTGAATCCATATTCCTTTGAATAATCCGCTGCTTTTTATTTTTGCATTGGCCACGCAGTTCAGGGCGACACCGCCGGCCATGACAAGATTGTCACTGGGGGCCAGATCTTTTGCAGTCCGGGCCAGGCGAAGCACGACCGATTCCGTGACATCCTGAATCGCCAGGGCCATATCCATATAGGGCTGGGTCAGGTCACTTTCGGACATTCTTTTGGGCAGGCCAAACAGCTTTTCCCATTTTTGGTCATTGCACATGCGAAGTCCGGTGGCAAAATCAAAATAATCCATGTTCAACAGCAGTGATCCGTCCTCCCGGATATCCACCAGTTCATCCAGAATTGCAGACCGGAAGGAATGGAATTGTGGATTGGCACGGATGCCATAAGGTGCAAGCCCCATCAATTTATACTCGCCACTGTTGACCTTGAAACCACAGTAATAGGTAAACGCCGAATACAGCAACCCGATGGAATGCGGGAAATACAGTTCCCGCAGCATTTCGATGGATGGGCCACAGCCCCTGCCGATTGTGGTTGTGGCCCATTCACCAGCCCCGTCAATGGTCAGAATGGCGGCATCGTCAAAGGGGGATGGATAGAAAGCGCTGGCGGCGTGGGAGAGATGATGCTCCGGAAAGAGAAGTTCCGGTTTTTTGGCAAAGGGCCGGCCATGAATGGATTTCAGATGATCCCACAATAACTTTTTCATAAACAGCTTTTCCTTGATCCATACCGGCATGGCGGACAGGAAACTTCTTAGACCATTTGGTGCAAATGCATGGTATGTTTCGAGAAGCCGTTCAAACTTCAGAAATGGTTTATCATAAAACGCAATGGCCTCGAAATCTTCCAGAGACAGGCCGGTTTCTTCCAGAACAAATCGAATGGCATGTTCCGGGAACCGCTGGTCATGTTTGATTCGCGTGAATCTTTCTTCATGTGCCGCGGCAACAATGTCGTTTCCCAGAATCACAACCGCTGCGCTGTCGTGATAAAATGCAGATATTCCCAGAAAATAGTTTTCCATCATAATGATATTCCAGTAGGCTGGATCAGGGTTGTTCACTGCGTTTCAAATATGCGTGTTCTGTCAGATATCGATATATGCTGCGGGCATAGACATCATTGACCGCTTCACCGGGATGTCCATCGGCCGGATTGGCCCACAGTCTCCGGATGGGGATATGATGCAACTGATCATGGACATCGGGATAAAGATTGAAATACGGAATTCCTGCATGCTGAAACAGACCGGTGACACGTTCAAAACGCTGCTGAAGAAGTGGGCTATGGTTTTCCGGTGTCATTACAATCAGAACCCGGATATCACGGTTTTTACAAAAGTCCGCTACCTCAAGCAACAATGACTGATACTGCCGAAGATTGTCCGGGGAATAGATGCGGTCCAACCAGTTGCTATAGCCATAGTCGAAAAACCGGTCAAAAAACTGATTGATCAGATCGACAAACAACGAGGTGGCGTTGGGCAGATACCGGCTGAGTGGCTGCACAAAAATCCGGTCAACAATTCCGCCGGCATAAATGAATACACGATGCGTGGTTTGATCCATTACCGGATCATTGACAACAAATCCGATCAAGAGCAGGTCAAATTCATATTTGATGCCCTCGGATTTCAGAAACTGGAATTCATCCAGGGTGGACCATCCGGGTTTTCCCCAATTCAGAATGCTCACATTCAACCCGTCCTGCTTCATTGTTTTATCCAGTTTGCGGGTCCACATATTTTTTTCTGGGACACCGGCGCCCCATACAAATGAATCGCCCAGAATGGCGATTCGTGTCGATTCCGGATTTTTTTTAGTGGTCTGAATGATATCGTTAAACCCGTAAGGATTGGCAGTTGACTGGATTTTGTGCTCCTGGTTAATGGCGTTGTTTTGCAGTTTGTATCGATGGGGAATCCAGCGGGGGGATTCGGATTCCAGATCAGGCGGGATAAACCGCAACGCAAATTCAAGAAAACCAAATGTAACGACTACAGATGCACAGACAAGCAGCATGTTCTGCATGGCTGTCTTTTGATACCGGATGATCAGAATGCCCAATAATATGAAACTGACATTGATGACACCCATCAATATCTGCTTTTCAGTCTCTGCAAATTTAACTTGGCCGTGCGTGAGATATTTGATGACCCATTCATTCAGAATGATACCGGACAAAATGAAACACGTGCCCAGGATTCGATAGAAATATTTCATAAAGTTGCCATTGATAAGAATTGCACGGTCCATCTGAACACCCCTTTTTTCAGCCTGATTTTGCTTAAAACAGCGTATAGATGAAAGGCGCCAGCGCAGAACCACCTGAAAAAACAATCAATCCACCCAGAATCAGCATGATCGTGATAATGGGAAAGAGCCAGAATTTTTTGCGAACCCGCATGAAGCCCCACAAATCCTTCAAAATATCCATCTGATCACCTGTTATAAATTGTTGATATTTAGTGCCTGAACGGAAACCATTTTTCTGTATCATAAAATTCGAAATTCGAAGCACGAAATCCGAAACAATGACCCAAACAAAAATTTTCAAAACAGTGGATTGACTGATATATCCTTTTGGTCATTCCGACATTTGGATTTTGAATTTGCTTCGAATTTCGATATTTGAATTTTACCTGAACAGGGGGTTTTTATTCAGACACTATTTATGTATGCTGTAATTCGCCTCAATGTATGTTGATCTTTATTACAAATCACATGTCAGAAAAGCTCAGTCAGATCTTTGGAAGAAAAAGAATGATTCCGGACCACAAAAACCGAATGGGTTCCTTGCTTCCACGCTTTTCGCCTCATGGGATCATATCCGAACCATTTTCTGATAATACCCACGGGCGACAGAACAAGCACAAACAAAAGGGTAAGGATGACCCGATTGGTGACACTTCCCAGAAACAATGAAAAATAAAACCAGATAAAAGCGGCTGGTTTGAACACGGCGGGTATGGTCATGGCAGCCAGCAGCACGATAATTGCAGACAAAATCATTGCATGATGCGCATTCCAGAAGGCAATCAGAAGCAGTATCAGAACGATGATCAGCCCGGTATCCCTGGAATATTCCGGGCTGGATTCAAAGCGGGTTTTCATGCGATATATCTCCTGTGAAACATTTGGGATTCTTCCCGGATGGCAAACAGATCCGGCCATGCCGCTGTCAGGGCGGCAGTTGATATCTGTTCCAGATTGCAGGAAAAGCGGTTCAGCACCATCGGGTGCAGTTCATTCAGATAATTGACACCGGAGCTGGAGGTAAATCCCAGTTGGTAGCCGCATTTTCTGGCGGTATTCTGAACCGACAGGGGAATATACTGATACCGTCCATAGGGATAGGAAACAGATCTGACCGGCTGGCCGGTTGTTTCCTCCAGGAGGCGTTTTGAAATGGTCAGTTCCTGATGAATGATATCATGATTCATGGCAGACATGGCCTGATGGGTATGGGTGTGCGATCCGATAATCATCCCTGCCTTCTGCATCTCGCAAATCTGCTCAAGGGTCATCAACTCGTTGTCCTGAACATCGTTTGAGGGGAAATTCACTTCGCAGGCATTTGAAATCAACTGGAGATAGTCCTGAATCTGCGAAAGGGGATAGGGTTTCAATTGCTGCAAAAAGTCCGCAATGATACTGGATCGTTCGGTCTCAAGAGGGTATTCGGTTTCATTGATGACAATGGACGGCTTTTCACATTTTTTGATGAGATATGCCAGAATATCCCACCAGCGAAGCTGCCTTTCCCAGATCATTTCTGTGCAGATGAAAAAAAATGCCGGAATTTGCAGGGATTTTAAAATGGGATAGGCGATGTCATAATTATCCCGGTATCCGTCGTCAAATGTGATGGCAACCAGAGGGCGGGTCAATTTTTTATTCGTGTTCAGACTTTTGGCGGCATCACCGATCAGGTCAGCTTCTGACACAATGCGGGTATGTTGTTTCATCCATTTCATCTGTCGGTAAAACATATCCGCATTCAGATTGTAAACCCCATCATCAAAAT